>NZ_JBQSUZ010000016.1:0-74772 GCF_052375975.1 Halomonas sp. TP35
ACTGGCGCCGCCTTTCGCGGGTGCCGCAGGCTCGTTCCTCGCCTGCGTTACCGCGCGCTACAATTCTGCGTATATCGATGCAGAGTGCTTCAACCGTAGTGCGGTGTAAGCGAAGCGCACCCGCAGCGGCGGCCCGGCGCAAAGCAGCGCCCCGCGCTGCCGGGGTTGGGTGTGGCTTCAAGCATGGGCGGCATATTCGGGCGGCTGGCGCCGCCTTTCGCGGGTGCCGCAGGCTCGTTCCTCACCTGCGTTACCGCGCGCTACAATTGCCATGTTGATGTGGCGTGGCTCAACCATCGGGTGCGCTAATGGCTTTCACCAGCGCTATACGGGCAGGACGGCGCCGTCTGTGCGGGGTTCGGTGCCGCCCTGGAGTGCGCCGGTGGCGGCGTTGCGTAGGATGATCTGCCCGCGGCCAAAGGTCAGCGCATCGTTCGTCCTGACAATATGATGCCCGCGTCGCTCTAGCGCTTGGGCGAGGTGGTCGGGGAAGCCGGGTTCCACCTCAATCGTTTTTCCTGCTACCCATTTCCAACGCGGTAGGTCTAGCGCCGCTTGCGGGTTGAGCTTGTCTTCCAGCAGGCTGGTAACTACCTGTACATGGCCTTGAGGCTGCATGTAACCGCCCATGACGCCGAAGGGGCCGACCGCTTGATTATCCCTGGTGATAAAGCCGGGGATAATGGTGTGGTAGGTGCGCTTGCCGGGGCGCAACACGTTGGCGTCTTCTTCGTTAAGCGAGAATGACCAGCCCCGGTTTTGCAGGCTGAGACCGGTGCCTGGCACGACAATACCTGAACCGAAGCCTTCAAAATTGCTTTGAATAAACGACACCATGTTGCCCTCGTCATCCGCTGTTGCGAGATACACCGTGCCGCCCATCAGCGGATTGCCGTGTACGGGGTCAATGGCTTCGTGCCCAATCAGTTCACTGCGTTGCTTCAAGTAGGCAGGTGATAGCATCTGTTCGACGCTTGGTGCCATATCTTCACGCTCGGTGATATAACGCAGCCCGTCCACATAACCCAGCTTGGTCGCTTCGATGCGGCGATGCAGCGATTCAACCGCATCGCGTGGCTCATCGCCCAATGCTTCCAGCATGCCCAGTGCCTGTAGCGCGATTAAACCGCTGCCGTTGGGCGGAATTTCCCAGATATCATGACCGCGATAGCGAATGCTAATGGGGTCAACCCATTCAGGCGTGAAGGCTGCAAGGTCTTCCTTGCGTAGAAAGCCACCATACTGGCGCGAAAAATCATCCATGGCATCGGCTAGCTCGCCTTCGTAGAACGCATTGGCGCCGCTTTCAGCTATCGCGCGTAGCGTGTTGGCCATGTCGGGTGAGCGCCAAATGTCGCCCGCTTTTGGGGCATGGCCGTGTGGTGCAAAATGCTCAAACCAGGGGGCAAACTCAGGGCGGTTGTACTGCTTGTAACGAGTGAAGGCTTTTTGCCAGAGCAGGCTCACCACGGGAGAAACCGCAAAGCCCTCTTCGGCCAAGGTAATCGCCGGGGCCAGTAGTGTAGCAAGGGGGAGCTTGCCAAAGCGCTCAGAAAGCGTGGCCCAGGCAGCGGGGGCGCCGGGTACGGTCACTGGGGTTAGCCCATGGGCGGGCATTGCATCCAGGCCAAGCTCACGCACGGCATCAATACTAAGCCCCATTGGGGCTCTGCCGCTGGCATTCAGGCCGTGTAATTTATCCTTCACCCACACCAGGGCAAATGCATCGCTGCCAATGCCGTTGGAGGTGGGCTCAACCACGGTAAGTGCGGCGGCTGTCGCAATAGCCGCGTCAATCGCGTTGCCGCCATTACGCAGAATATCGGCACCTACTTGGGCGGCAAGCGTTTGGGAGGTGGCTACCATGCCGCGCTTACCAAACGTCACCATGCGTCGGGAGGCGGCCGGGTAGTAATGAGGGTCGAGGTTCATTGGATTATCCTTGTGCGATATGCCAAGCAGGCCACTGTAGGGCTCAACATTAGCAGGATAGTCTTATGAACGTCTTTTGATCTCTTGATTACGTGTTAGGCGAAGCAAGCAGCAGCGAACCGTTTGAGGGGATGCGCGCCCCTCATGGCTTACGCAACAGTTCAATTGGCACGTTAAGGTGTTGCGGGCGCTGGAGTACATTCAGCAGCACAATGGCGCGCTCTTCGCCCTTGCAGCGTTCGAATATAGCGTCAAGGTCTTTAAAGGGGCCGTCAGTAATGGTGACTCTTTCGCCCGCGCAGAAATAGGTATGGCTCCCTTCTGAGCGGTGAGGTTGGGCGCGAAGCGTCTCCACCAGTGTATTGGGCACGCTAATGGGCGTATTGCCAAACGTCAGCAGGCGTAATACACCACGGGTTGAGCGAATAGGGCGCCAATTGCTGACAATCTGGTCTAAACGAATAAACAGGTAATAGGGAAACAGCGGTTCGCTCACCGTGACAAGCTTGCCCTGGCGCCTGCGCTGTACGTTCAGTACCGGATGAAACACCTCATAACCCTGGTTAGCGAGGTGTTCGGCCGCGCGGAATGATTCGCTGCCTTTGCACTGAATAACGTACCAGTTGGGCAGGGCGCGCTCTTCAATGCTGGTCTCGGAAGAGGCTGGCTCTACGTCATTGGGTTCCATGCCGTTAGCTCTGTGCCTGGGCGAGCAGTGTAGCGAGTGCTTCTAGGGTTTGGTCGATATGCGCCTGGGTATGATCATAGGCAAGGAAAAAGCGTAGCCGGGCGCTCTTTTCCGGTACTGCTGGGTAAAGAATCGGCTGAACATTGATGTGGTACTGTTCAAGCAGCGTGTGGGAGAGGTGTGCTGCCAACGGTGAACTGCCCACAATGATGGGAACAACGGCGGCGCCGATGCTGTGTCCGGTATCCATGCCGTGCTTTTTGGCTTGCTGCAGGAAGTAGCGCGAGATCGAGTGAAGTTTTTCCACCCGTTCAGGCTCTTGCTGCATAAGCGCTAGCACTTTGAGAGAGGGGGCGGCGACCTGGGCAGGCATCCCCACACTGTACAAGAAACCGGGCGCAAAGTAGCGCAGCGTTTCAACCAGCGCTTTAGTGCCCGCAATGTACCCGCCACAGCCGGAGAGCGTTTTGCTCATCGTGCCCATCCAGATATCCACGTCACGTGGGTCGATGGCAAAGTACTCATGAAGCCCTAAGCCGTTATCACCCATGACGCCGAAGGAGTGTGCTTCATCAACCATTAGCCATACCTGGTGCCGCTTTTTGAGCTCGATAAAGCGAGGCAGATCAGGAATGTCGCCATCCATGCTGTAAAGCCCTTCGATGACGACAATTACACGTTCAAATTGGTGACGATGACGGCTAAGCAAGGCATCCAGGGCATCGGGATCGTTATGGGAAAACGACATTCGTTTGGCGCCGGAAAGCTGCGCGCCAACCAGTGAGCTGTTGTGAATATACTCGTCATGTAGCACGAGGTCTTTAGGCCCAAGCAGATAGCCAAGCGTTGATACGTTAGTGGCATGCCCGCTTACAAACGCGACCGCATCATCGACCTGATACGCCTTGGCAATGGCGTGTTCCAGCTCCCGATGAATAGGGCGCTCACCAGAAACTACTCGGCTGGCCGATACGGAGCTGCCGTAACGCGTCACCGCCTCGCAAGCGGCTTGGTTAACGCGCGGGTCGCCTGAGTAGCCAAGGTAGTTGTAGCTGGCGAAGTTGATGCACGGTTGCCCCTGAATAACGCTGGTTGCTCCGGCAATGCCTTCATGTACCTTAAAGAAGGGGTCTTTTAACCCCAACTGTTCAGCACCCTGGCGCAGCATGGCAAGCTGCTGGTAGCCTGGGTGGGCATCAAACCGCGTAAAGCGCTCGGGCACCGGATTGCTTGAGTCGTTGCCCTGTGAAGGGGCGGCAGCGTTGGACGTTGCGCGTGGCGTCGTACGTTTACGTGCTTGTTCCAACAGCTGCCGTTTTAAATCAGAGCGCTTGGCGGTCATGGTGTCTCGGTTGTCGATGATGTTGATGCAGGCTCGGTGAAGCCGTCTGCCCCGTGGCGAGCGGCCAGAGAGGCTAACGCATCTTGCGGTGCTTCTTCAACATCGTCGTCATGCTGATGGAGCTTTTGAATCAGCACACCCGCCAGCTTGTTAAGCGTTGAGGCTTCGCTGAGTATCATTACTGGCACCTGAACACCCAAGCGGTTCTCGATTGCTGTCATCAGCTCGACCCCCATCAGCGAGTCAAAGCCCATGTCGTAGACCGAGCGATTAACGTCAATCTTTTCCTCTTCAATTAACAGGATGCTGGCAAGCTCTGCTCTAAGCAGCTCTGTGACCGTACTATGCAGCTCTTCCGGGGAAAGGTCGGCAAGCAGAGCGCTGATATCGTCATCGGCATCGTTGTTGCTGTCGTCATCGCTGGCACGGGCAATCTCGTTAAAGCGCGGCGCATTGGCGGTTGGCAAGAAGCGGGCGAGCGCCCCCCACTCTAGCTCCAGTACGCCAAGGCTAGGCCCTGGTGTTACCAGCATCTGTTCAAGCACGTTAAGCGCGTCATCTGAGCGAAGGGCAGAACCGCCTAAACGCTCTTGCAGCGCGTCACGCGTGCGAGAGTTGCGCGCCAGGAAGCCGACATCTTCAATAGCACCCCAGCGTACACACGTGGCGGGAAGGCCGGCGGCACGACGATTAGCGGCAAACGCTTCGAGCCAATGGTTGGCAGCCACGTAATTGGCCTGACCTGGGTTGCCAAATAGCGTGGTCGCTGACGAGTAGAGGATGAAGAAGTCCAATTGCTCATTACGCGTTAGCGCATCCAGGTGGCGAGCACCCTCTATTTTGGGCGCTAGCACCTTTTGAATGCGCTCGGCGTCCAGGTTACGAATCAGGCTGTCATCTATCACCGTGGCGGCATGCACGATACCGCGCAGCGGGCCCAGCTCATCCTTGGCGCGTGCTAATACGTTGGACAGTGCATCGCGGTTGGTAATGTCGCAGGCTGCGGCCATTACCTGTACGCCCTGAGCATTAAAATCCGCAAGCGCAGCTTGTGCTTCTTCGCTGGCCGGGCCGCTGCGGCTAAGCAGAATCAGTTGGCGAGCGCCTTTGCTTACCAGCCATTGGGCGGTCTTAAGACCGAACCCGCCCAAGCCGCCGGTCACCAGGTAGCTGCCATCGTTTGATAGGCTCAGCGTTTCACGGCCCAGCGCTTCGTTTCTGGGCGGCGCGATAGGCTGCTCATAGGTAACGACGACTTTGCCGATCTGGCGCGCTTGCTGCATATAGCGGAAAGCATCGATTACCTGGCTATGGCTGAACGCGGTAAACGGTAGCGGGCTGAGGGTGCCGTCGTTAAACAGCGCCATCATTTCGCCAAACAACCGCTGGGTCAGCGCAGGCTGTACTTTCATTAGCTGATCGGAGTCGATACCGAAATAGCTTAAGTTATTGCGGAAAGGGCGCAGGCCAATGTGGGTATTCTCGTAGAAATCGCGCTTACCCAGTTCCAGGAATCGACCAAAGGGGCGCAGGGCGCGCAGGTTTTGGTTGATGGCTTCCCCGGCAAGTGAGTTCAGTACGATATCGACACCTTCGCCCTGAGTGTCTTCAAGAATTTCTTCAGCAAAGGTGAGTGAGCGAGAATCATAAAGGTGCTCCACGCCCATTAGCCGTAAAAAGTCGCGCTTCTCTTCCGAACCCACTGTGGCGTAAATTTCCGCGCCAAGCCATTGGGCAATTTGCAGCGCAGCAATACCGACACCACCGGCTGCACCATGAATCAAGACTTTTTCGCCTGGCTCCAGGCGTGCCAAGTGTTTAAGCGCGTAGTACACGGTAAAAAACGTGGTCGGGATGGTGGCAGCGGCGGCGTAACTCACGCCTTCTGGAAGAGGCGCTATCGCGTGCTGACTAGCAATCAGCCGGTCACTAAAACTGGCTGGCCCAAAGCCGACGATGGCTTGCCCTGGGGCTACATGAGTAACGTTGTCGCCCACGGCAATAACTTCACCAGAGAACTCAAGACCCAAGGTTGGCCCCGCAAAGCCGTTCTCTATTGCTTCGTCAGAAAGCAGGCCGAGCGTGTACATCACGTCACGGAAGTTAAGCCCGGTAGCTTTTACCTTGACCTCAACCTCATCGGCCTTAAGCGCAGGTAACGCTCGTGGGCGCCACTGTAGCTGGCGCAACTGCCCGGGTAGCGCAAAGCCGAGGGTCATTGCTTGATGGGCAGGCGTGCTAACGGTTTGTTGAGGTGCTGGTGCTGGCAAGGTGCGCAAGCGGGTGGCAAAGCGTTCACCGCCTGCATGGATGACGACTTCGTTTTCGCTGTCCGCGATAGTCAGCGATGCAGCCCATGTACTTAACGCCGCATCACTAACCTCATGGGGGATATCCAGCAGGCTGGCCGTATGCCCCACGGCTTCATTGGCAAGCGAGCGGCCAAAGCCCCAAAGTGCGGCATCATCGGGTACGTTGTCGTGTGTTTGCTGTGTTTGTTGAGTGTGCCAAAGCAGGCTAACACCTTGAGTGGTAAGCCATAGCGTTGCCGAGGTGAGTTTGGCCGCTTCCAGCGCCAGGCTCCACTGCTGGGCACGATAACAACGCAAGGTTTGCACGCTGGTGTCGCTACCGCCCAGGTCGCGCAGGTCAATCACATTCAATATTTGAGCAGCATCGCCCCATTCGCCGAGTGCATTTTGCAATAGCGTATCGGGTGCGTCGTCGCTTTGTTCAACCCGGACCTTGGCCTGGTGTGCGGTAAGTGCTTTAGCCAAGCGTGCCGCAAGCGCCTCGTTGGTCGAGTCGGTGATGATTAACTGGCAAGGCGTGTTGGCAAGGCTTTCATCCGCCTGAGAAGTGACGGATGCCAGAGGCAACTGGGCATGCAGCAGGTAAGCGCCTGCCGAGCTCTCTTCAAGCTCGATAGGGGCTGAAACCATAAAGCCTTGGGCACTTAGCCAATCGCTTAGAGTGCTGTGTTCCAGTGCCGTTTGGTCGATGCCTGGCGTTGCCAGCACGTCATCTAGCCACTGGCTGGGGGCTATGCCCATCACCATAAGGTGGGCGCCAGGAGCCAGCTGGGCAGGCAAGGCTTCAATCAGCTGGCGCGTGCGAGCAGGTTGGGTGGCATCGGTACTGATGAAGGCGAGCTGGGCTTTTTCTGCGTTTGCTAACGTGTGTGGCGCATCATCCAGCGACTGCATATCAATAAGCGGGTAGCGCTCTTGCAACTGTTCTGCCTGGTGGCGTGCGCTGTCATGTGTGGTAATCACTCGGTAGTGGTGATTGCCTGCCTGGCCCGCATTGGCTAGCTGTTCCAGCAGACGCTGGCCCAGCGCAGGCGCGCAGGGGCCCGCTTCAAGCAGTTGCAGGCGCTCGCCTTGGCCCAATAGGGAAAGTGAGGCTTCGATCAGGCTGCCAAGCTCAGTGGCAAGCGCTTGCCAACCGCATTCGCCGATCAGTACACGGTTTAGCCTCGCCATTAGCTCCGTGGTAATGCCCAGTGTCTCAAGTGATGTCGTGCCGTTGAGTAGTGCATCACGGTGCAAGCCCAAGCGGCCCACCAGGTGAATTGGTGCAAAATAGTCGGGGTAATCCTGCACCAGAAGTTGCCAGATAGCTTCGGGCGCCAGTGCTTCCTCGTCGCCTTCAATGGCATAGCCATGCTGGGTAAATGCTTCGCTTAGGCTATCGAGTAACGGAGCGACCTCTTGGGCGTAGCGTTGACCGGTATATGACGCGTAGTGGCTGCTTAGTTGTGCCAAACGGTTTAGGGCGTCGGCCGCCAAGGGCAGTGGCTTGGCGTCAAGCGGCGCTGGCGTAAGCTCAATATCCAGATAGCTAAACGATTGATGATGCGCGCGGTTCAAACGAATCGCCTTGAAGCGTGTTTGGCTCAGCACGGCCACGGCGTTTCCACTCGCATCGTACAGTTCAAAATCTGCGGTAAACGAGTGGGGCGCGCGTTTGCCCATCACGGCGCGGGCCAGTACCGGCACACCCGCTTCGAGGTTGACCTGTATACGACCAACCCGAACAGGCACAAACGCAAGCTGTGCGGCAAATTCGCTGTGCTGCGCTAGCAAGGGGATAAACATCTGGAAGGCGCTATCCAGAATGCCGGGATGAAGGTGAAGCGTCGCTAGCTGTGCCTGCACGTTACTGGATAAATCGATGGCGCCGATGACGGCGTTATCTTCAATCCATCCGTGGCTAATTGCCTGGAAGGCAGGCCCATAGTGCAGGCCGATGCGCTCGGCCATTTGCAGGTGTTCCGTTAGCGTGTAGTCCGGTGCGCGCGAAGGCAGTTTAGGTGCCCGACGGTTGAGCAGAAAGCCACGGCTTTCGTGCATATTGCGCGCTACCGCGTTTAACTGCCATTCGTGCCCATTGGCTGGTTCACGGGAGTGAATGGCGATGCGGCCGTCTTCCGAATTGAGCGCTAAGCGCAGAGCACGACCATGAGGTCCATCCAGCAGGAGGGGGGCACGAATTTCCAGCTCTTCGATATCCAAAAGTGGGGTATCTTTTTGCTGTAATGCGGCGGCCAGGGTTAGCTCAACAAACCCGGCACCGGGGAACACCGCGCCTTCACCCACCACGTGATCAGCAAGCCAAGGCTGACGCTTAATGTCCAACTGGCTTTCCCAGGTGTGCTCTTGCTGCGCCAGTGGGTAGCCCAGTAGAGGATGCTGGTAATAGCGTGACAGTAGTCCTTGGCTGTCTTGTGTGCTGCTGACCCAGTGCCGCGTGCGTTGCCATGGGTAGCGGGGCAGTAAGGTACGTTGGCCTTCCACGGGGAAGGCATGACGCATATCAAATGAGAGCCCGCTCAACAGTAACTGGCCAACGCTTTGCTGCAGTTGTTCAAGACCAGGCTTGTGCCGCTCAATAGTGCCAATTGCCAGCCCTTTACGCTCTTGCTGGCGTAGTGTTTCATTGAGGTAGCGGCGCAAAATGGGATGCGCGCCAACTTCTACAAATACGTTATAACCCTGTTGTATCAGCGCGGTGGCTGCGTTATCAAACAGGACCGGTTCGCGGATGTTTTTCCACCAATACGTGGCGTCGAGCTCAGTGCCCAGGCTAAGTTCACCAGTAACCGTTGAGTAGTAGGGCAGCTGTGTTTTACAAGGGGTAATGTCGGCCAGGGCATCAATAACCCCCTGCTGGATGCTATCCATGGCGGGGCTATGGAAGGCATAGTCCAGCGGTAGGCGTTTGGCGAAAGTGCCTTGTTCACTTAACGCGGCTTCAAGCTCGGCCAGTTGATCACGGTTACCTGCCAGCGTGATGCCTTTAGGGCTGTTAATACCCGCTAGGCAAACCTGGTCAAATTCTGGCTTGGCAAGCCATGGCGCTATGTCTTTGGCGCTCATGGCGACGGCGCTCATTTCGCCCTTGCCACGGGTCTGGCCTTGATAAAAGCTGCGGAAATAAATGACCTTGACGGCGTCTTCAAGACTGAGAGCGCCTGCAGCCCAGGCGGCAGCGACTTCCCCGACACTATGCCCAAACACAGCGGTAGGCATGATGCCTTGCGCTTTTAGCCATTCTGTTAGCGCGACCT
The DNA here is from genome assembly GCF_052375975.1 of Halomonas sp. TP35. Lineage (NCBI taxonomy): Bacteria > Pseudomonadati > Pseudomonadota > Gammaproteobacteria > Oceanospirillales > Halomonadaceae > Halomonas > Halomonas sp. TP35. The sequence goes on from NZ_JBQSUZ010000016.1 coordinate 9,535, forward strand.
GTAGAGCAAACAGGGCTGGCTGAGCGATTTCGGTAAGCTCGAAGCGGTTCTCTCCGTTTTGCCCCTCAAGCTCAGCACGTAGCGAGAAATCGCCATGCTGCTGAAAGAGGCTGTCCACGCGGTCAATAGCGTCGGCAAACACGGGGGCTGTATTGAGCAGTTCACGGCCCATGGTTTCCCACTGGCAGCCATTGCCGTCATAAACAAATACCGGGCCACGCGCATTGGGCAGTCGTTCCAGTGTGATCACATGCGGGGTGTCTTCACCCTTGGCAAATTGGCTCAGCGCTGCTGCAGCTTCTTCTGGCGTTTGCGCAAAGCAAAGTGCGCCAAAGGTGTGCTGTTCACGGTGGTTAAACAGTGTATGGGCAACATTGTAGAAGGCGCTGCTGCCTTCTATGAGATGCTCTGCTAATAAGTGGGCGCTATCCGTAAGTGCGTCCTGGCTTTTAGCACTTAGTCGGATGGGCAGTGCATGAGCGGAGGTGTGGCCAGCTGCTGCCGGTTTTTCGGGGGCGCTTTCTAAAATAACGTGGGCATTGGCGCCGCCAAAGCCAAACGAGTTAATCCCGATGACCAAGCGGCCCTCTTTTTTAAGAGGCTGCGCTTTGGTAACGACATGCAGGTTCCATTCATCAAATTTGATGCGTGAGTTAAGCTTGCGAATGCCGATGGTGGCAGGCACTTCACGGTGTTGCAGGCTATAAAGCGCTTTGGCAAGCCCCGCAACCCCGGACGCCGTTTCCAAGTGGCCGACGTTACTTTTTATAGAGCCAATCGGCAGGGGGGCCTGGCGATACTTGCCCAGGGCTTCACCAATGGCGCGGGTTTCTATTGGGTCGCCAACGGCGGTGCCCGTGCCATGGGCTTCCAGATAGTCGATCTCGTCGGGGCTGATGCCTGCCTGTTCGTAGGCGCGGCGCATTAGGTCAATCTGTGCGCTGGGGTTAGGTACCGTAATGCCTGATTTATGGCCATCGGTATTCACCGCTGAGCCAGCGACTACTGCGAGAATATTGTCGCCGTCAGCGATCGCCTGGTCATAATCCTTGAGCAGGAAAAGCCCCGCGCCTTCAGAGCGCACGTAGCCATCGCCTGAGTCATCAAACACCTGGCAGCGGCCCGTTGGCGAGAGCATGCTCGCCTTGGAGAATATAATGAACCCATAAGGGTGCAGGTGAAGACTAATGCCACCCGTCAGCGCCATGGTGGTTTCACCGCTGCGTATGGATTGACAGGCCTGATGAAACGCCACCATGGATGACGAACAGGCGGTATCCAGCGACATGCTTGGGCCATGCAGGTCAAACACGTAAGAGAGACGGTTGGAAGCAATGCTTGACGTGTTGCCCGTCGCGGTTGACGCATCAATGGCCGCCATGTCATCCGCCATGCGATACGAGTAGTCAAGGCTGGCAACCCCCAGGAACACGCCGCACTGGCTGCCGCGTAAACTGCCAGGGACGATGCCGGCGCTTTCGATGGCTTCCCAGGCGAGCTCCAGCAGCATGCGTTGCTGCGGGTCCATATTGGCCGCTTCGCGGGGCGAAATACCAAAAAACTCGGCATCAAACCCGCTGATGTCGCCAAGGCTACCTGCCGCAAAGGTAACGCTGGTGCCGGGGTGGCGCTTGTCGGGGTGCAAGAAAGCCTCATGGCTCCAGCGGTCAGAGGCCACTTGGGTGACCAGATCTTTTTCGGCTTGCAGGTCCTGCCAGAACGTTTCAGGGGTGGTGCCGGGGAAACGATGGGCGGCGCCGATAATGGCAACGCGTTTAGTCATTCTTGCTCCTGAGGTTCTGGTTCTGCCTTGATCACATCGCTACTTATATCGTGTCCAAACGCTTGTTTAAATAGCTGGACGCCAAGTTCACTGGCGGTTAACGCGCACGTGTCATGCTGTTTGGGCATAAAGTCGTTCGACCACTCTTTAGCCTGCGTCGACCATATCATGTACGGCGTAGTGCCAGCCGGTAACGAGAGGTGCTCATACGCTTCGGGCAATATAGGTACATGATCACCATACCAGCCCAGCAATCCTGGCCGCTTACGTTCATCCAGCGTGCTTTTAACGCTAGCCAACATTTTGTCGGCCTCGCCTAGATGGCGCAAGTACACGGCTAAATCGTGTAAATGTGCAGGTAGTGGCCAAGGTGCTGTGGGCAGTGCAGCCGCGAGGCTTTCCTGGTGAGGTGCTTCCAGGTGCAACGGCCCATGATTCTCCATGGTAATCACAAATATAAAAAGAGGCCCATTATCGCTATCTTCAAGCAGGCGTCCAACCTTTCGTGCAACGGCAAGGTCACCGATGTACTGGCCTTGCTTTTCGCTACTTTCAAAACCAGTGAGATCGATAAACTGGTCGAACCCTAACTGGGGGATCACTTTATGGCGCATATAAAAGCTGGCAGGGTAGGGGTGAACGCATACTGTACGGTACCCCGCTGCTTTAAACGCACTGGCCAAGCTTGGCAGTGGGTGGCGCGATAGCGTGCGATAGGGGTTAAATTGGCGCGAGCCCCATGCGGCCGGTGAAAGTCCGGTGAGCACTGCACATTCGGTACGTACGGTATTAGCACCCCATGCGGGCACATTTAGCTCGCCATGCAGCTGCGCTTGTAAGCGCGTAGCATCAAAATTCTTTAATAAGCTGTCACTAATGTCAGAGTGCCAGGGGCGTGGGTCGAAAAAGGATTCGCTTTGCACCAGTACGACATTAGGACGTACGTTAGATGTTGCCGTGAGGCGACTGGCTTCAACCTTTTTGGTTAACAGGTAAAACGGGGATTGTTCTGGCGCGGGAGGAGATGAGCGCATAAGGGCGATGCCATAAGCCCATAGGCTTGCAAATAAGCCCAAACGATTTATGTCATCTACCGGGTTCAATGTGATGGGAGCGAGTGCCCGCCAGCCCAATGCGATAAGCGGGGCACCTATTGCGATGAGTAATCCGCAGAGGGTGATAAAGCGTTGCCCGCCCCACTGAGATACGAGCGAAGGTTCCCAGTACAGAAACGCTCCGATGGCTCCCGCTCCCGCGCCAATGGCGGCTATGGCAAGGCCGGTCCCAAAAAAGGGCACATAAAGGCGGGGGTGGAGGATGGCATCCCAAAAGTACTCAAAATCGTGGCAGATGAACGGCTCACAGAGTGTGCGAGATTTTGTATTACTGGATTGAACGAGCACCAGCTGAAGCGCCAGAATAAAAACCACCGTAAACCAGGGCCGCTGAAGCACCAGAATAAACGCGCCAAACAGCAATAGCCAGCTGCCTAAATGCACGCTGTTGACCGCCAGGCCGCGCCGCCAAAGTGGCTTAGGGCGTGGGTTAAGGAGGGCTTCGAAGATGATCGTCCCCATTCCTCCAACCAGCAATGGCCAAAAAAGCGGAAAGGGCAGCGAAGTCGTCATATCAATCGCTCCCCGAATGGTCAGTATGATTAAAGCCCAGGCGTTTGATTAACCATTGTGAAATAGCGGCCGGAAGTACAGCCAGCCACCAGGTGCCAAAATTGAGTGGGAACGGAAAGCTGATACGAGCCCGGTTCGCATCAATGCCCCGCTTAATCACGTTGGCAGCTCGCTCTGGTGGCCATTCAAAAGGCTTGGGGCCTGGCATGGCATTGCACATGGGCGAGGTTACATAGCCCGGCATTACGACCGTTACCCCCACACCATGAGGCGCCAGTAGCCCCCGTAACCCCTCCCCATAAGCCTTAATCCCTGCTTTGCTGGCGCTGTACGTGGGCGTGGTAGGCAGACCGTGCCAAGCGGCGAGCGAGCTAATCAACACTAACTGCCCGCTACCTCGTTTTTGCATGGCGGGCACCAAATGCTGGGCCATGGCGATGGGGGTTTTCAGATTGATATCCAGAAGCGCTTGAACATCATCCCAAGGCTCTAATGCCCCGTTTGTTTGGGGATGGGTGTTCTTGCCAGCGGTGGCGATCACAATATCAGGCAGGTGTTCTTTACGCAGTGTATGAAGCCACTGCTTGAGTGCTTCTTCATCGACCAGGTTAACCGAGCTGGTTGTCACTTGAGCGCCTAGCGCCCGGCAAGTATCCGCCAGGTTGGATAGTACGTCTTGCTGCCTGCCGTGGAGCACCAGGTGAGTGCGTGGAGCGGCATAGGCGCGTGCCAAGGCACCACCTATGGCACCGGTTGCTCCCGTGATCAGCACGCAGCGCTCAGGTGTGGTGAGGTCTGGGGCGGCACTCAAAGTAGTTTCTCCAACGGCGATGGGCAGGCTTCCAGTATGTGCGCTGCATTGTTAACGGCCAGGTCAATGCTTGGCTGGCAGTAAAAACCGCCGTTCACTTGGACGCTATGCATCACCGTATTACGAAAATAGGTGAAAAGCGCTTGGCTTGGTGGAGGCGGCCGATTCCAAAACTCGTCGAGGTTACCTTCATAGGTAAGCCCGGCAAGATTGTAAATTGGGTCGCTTAGCGCAAACGTAGGGCACTGTTTTTCCAAAGAAACAAAGCCGACGGTGCTGTTAACCGTCACGGTGCCCACTGCATGTTTAATCAGCAACTCCAGGTTGCCGGACTCCAGGTAGACGATACGTCCCTGCAAACCGTAAAACTGGGCAAGCTGTTCAATAACTCTGGCGTAATTGACCAGCCCCATATCCAGCGGGTGATTCTTGATACAGAGAAGGGCATCGCTTGGCGCATGTTCGGCAAACGACCCCATCACATGATCCATCACTTCTTGCATATTGGCATAGGGTGAGTGATCGCGAATTTGGGCATCGGTATTGAGCTGAAGCGGCAGCATAAAGTAGGGCTTGGCGCTTTCAATCAACGTTTTTATGCGTTGGGCATCCTGCTTTTTCCACTGCCTTAATAGCGCAAAGCGTTTGATATAGCCTGCGTATTCAATCGGCGCAGTAATCGGTGCATGGTTTCGGTAGTGCGGTGCCACCAAGGGGTTGGCTAACCCAGCCAAGTGATAACTGACATCGTGCATGGCGCGGATCTTGAATGATGATCTAAAACGCACCGGTGGGGGGAATTGGGGTAGCGCCTTACCCGTTTCATAAAACCAGGTGGGGTCGCGGGGTAAGAGCGAGTGACCATTTACCCCGTCGCGCTCAAGCGTTACCCAAAATGGGCGAAAGTAGCCCTCTTCAAACACGTGGGTACGCACCCCTGCCGCCGGGGCATTTTCTATCGCAGGCCGATGGATAGGGCGGCGGTCGCCGAACATGATCTGGTCGGTAATCGCATGGCGCTGCCAGAGCGATGCTATGTAGTCAGGCAGTTCACTTAATGATTCACGAAACAGGTAGTTTTCACTGTGGGTACGTTGCCAGTAAGCAATATCGCCAGCGTTGAAGTTAACCTTTACGACGCGGTGCCCGTCCTCTGTCAATCGACGTGCTAAACGTTGATAAAAGGGCGAGCAGACCCCTTGTAAGAATAAGAATGCGCGCTTTGACTTCAACTCAGTGTCTTCCAATCAATAAATTACGGTAAAGCCGGTAGAGGCGCTGCTTCCATGTCAGCGTCGGTTGCTGTGTGCGTGCTTGCTCTAAAAGGCTAATGGCGGTTTCCGCATTACAGAGCTGACGGCTCGAGGGAGCGACGTAGCATGGATACAGAATTAGCGTGCCCGCCACCAATGCTTCCAGCGTTAAGGCGCGAGAGCGGCGCGGGCAGCGCATAGCATCTTGTGTTAATCCCCAGCCTGCGTAAAACGGCATGCCGTAAGTATGTACTTTGCGGTGACGTAATAGCGCCTCAAAGCCTGTCAGCGAACTCATGGTGTGAACCGCATCGACGCGCTCAAGTAGTGTGGTGATTTCCACATGGCTGGCATCCAGATCATACAGGTGTTTAGTATCGGGTTCGAGTGCTCCGATGCGAGCACCGCTGACCACGTCTGGATGTGCCTTATAAATAATAAACGCATGGGGGTGAGTACGGCGCACCTCACGTAAAAGCGCGCTGTTGGTACGAATATGCGGCGAGCCAGTGGCAATGGATGCATCACTCTCAACTTGGCCAGGTACGAGTATTATCAGTCGATTATTGGGCAGCTCAAGAGTATCGTGCCCGCGCACGTTATATTTGGAGAGCTTTAATGCCACTAAACGCTCTCGCAGTTCGCCGGCACGCTCTAGTAGATCATCGCTAAAATCGGCATGCTCAAGCAGCGACTCCAAGTCACTGGGTTGGCTTGGGTCGTAATAAATCCCTTGAGCATCAATGACCAGTGAAAGCGGCTGAGTAAGATCAACCCCCAGGCCTACAGAGCGGATAAAACCATCTTCAATCCGCCACACATGAGGCATCAGCACGGCGTGCTGCTGCTCGAAGGTTTGATCAATACGGCTAGACCACACTAAAAGCTTTTGCGAAGGTGGCGCCTCAGGCAGCGTTTTCTGGTACGTGAGCTGTGCGGCACCGCCTAAAAAATCATGAATAAAGCGTCGCTTCCAAGAGGAGAAGCCACAGGCTACCCACTTGCCGCGTAGCCGTTCCTGCTGGCGCTTTTGGTCGGCAATCAGCGCAATGGTTTCCTCTAGCGTGGCAGGTTTTAGCGTATACGGATTGGCATAGCGCGTATAACGCAGATAAGCCGCCGCGAATACTTCATAGAGCGTGCGTTTTGTATGTCGTCGCGAGCAGGTTAGCCGGTCTTTGGTGAGCCCCCAGCCTGCATAAAAGGGTAGGCCAAAGCAGTGAACGCGCTTGCCAGCCAGCAACGCTTCAAAACCGAGCTGGCTGGTCACGACATACACGGTTTCAACCTGATCAAATAATGCCCAAGGATTAATGTCTTTACTGATCACGCGGCAGCGGGGGTGGTTTTGCGCGCTGAGCAGGTGGCCCTGTTTTTTGCCTGCGATAACATCCGGGTGAATCTTGACCAGAATCTCAGCATTGGGATGGTCGGTAAGCGCTGCGGCCAGCATCTGCTCGAAACTATCCGCATTCGCTCCCCCAAACTCAATAGAGGCATCGCCTGCGGTTTGATCAACAACTAGCACTCTCTCTTGGAGCGAGCCGCTTGAAGCAGGATCTGGCGCGTGGTTGTACTTTGATAGACGATAGCGAGCAAGCTGCTTAACACACCGCTCTGCCTGGTTGATTTCGTCGGTAGTAAAAGTAGTGTTGTTAAGCCAGTTTTCTAAGTCGGAAGGTCGTGAAGCATCGTAATAAATACCGGTGTGATCAACGACCAGGCTATGCCCTTGATAGCCCTCTACTCCCAGCCCAAGCGAGCGCAAAAAGCCGTCTTCCAAGGCAATATAGGGCAACTGGTGGCGCTTGGCATACCGCCTTGCCTGAAAGCTTGATGGCTTTAATCCCCAGCCAATAACGACATCAGGTTTTTTTTTCAGTGGTCGTAAGTAAGAAAAGTGGCTAAATTCAGGCAGCAAGGCAGGAAGTGCGCTAATTTTTCCGATACCTGATGAGGTAAAACCTGCCGTTTTATTTGCCATGGGTATTGTCATTCGTAACGGAACAAAAAGTTAGGCGAGCGAACATACGTGAAACAGGCCCGCTTATCAATTAGTCACAGCAAGTGCTTACGGGATTACAGAAATTTGTGTTTATAGTCACGAAGCTGAATGATCGTTTAAATTTAATTTAATGCGGCGCGAGAAAATCTGCTGTTTTGATAGGGTGGTGTAATAGAAACAAGGTGTTAGGGCCGTACAGTATACTCCAGACGTATGCTCAAGTTTGGCTTGCCAATTGGGTAATTGGACGTTATTTACCTATAGTGGCGTGGGAAGTACGGTGTAGCGACCACGTTGCCCGCCAAGGGGGGCGATGAATTTGGCGTGTTACTGCCAAGCTGTACACTGGGGCAAGCGCAAACCATTGCGGAGGCACTGTGCCAGGCCGTCAGTGAGGTGTCGGTTGTCCACTCAGGCAAAGGGCGCAACAGCGTGGTGGTCAACGCAGCAACCGACCAGGTGCTTCAGGAACTCTTTGATTAAGTTATTATGTCACGACAGCTACGCTGTCCGGCGTCTGCCTTTCTTGATATTCATTCGATAAACTACCCGCAACCGCAAACTATCAGGGCACGCTGAATTGGCTGAGGCAACACTGTGAACCTACTTGAATTGTTTACTCAAACGCTTGATATCACCTTACCCGTGTTTGCCATGGTTTTTCTGGGGATTGGCCTAAAGCGTCTGGGATGGATTGATCGCACCTTTGTCACCACCGCGTCTGCGTTGGTATTTAAAGCCACGCTGCCCACCTTGATCTTTTTAAGTTTGATTAAAGCCGATATTAGCGTTGCGCTGGATATCTCGTTAATGGTGTTTTTTGCCATCGCCACACTTGGGCAGTTTGTGTTGAGTTGGCTATGGGCACACTTTCGCATTCCCTATGCCGAGCGCGGGATTTATGTTCAAGGAGCCTTTCGCGGTAACTGTGGTGTCGTTGGGCTGGCGCTGGCAGCGGGCATGTACGGCAACTATGGGCTTTCAACCGGCAGCCTGCTGGTCGGTGTGGTCATTATTATGTATAACGCGCTATCAGTGGTGGTACTGACCGCTTATCAGACGGAGCAAGCTGCTAACTGGCGCAGCATTCTCAAACATATTGCGACGAACCCGCTGATTATTTCAGTGATCGTGGCCTTGCCGTTTACCGCTTTTTCCATTTCGCTCCCCAGTTGGGTGATGACCTCTGGGGATTATTTTGCGTCGCTCACGCTACCGTTGGCGTTGATCTGTATTGGCGCTACGCTCTCGATGTCCAGCATTCGAGATAAAAGCGACATTGCGGTGAGCTCCAGCATTATGAAGATGGCCATCTTGCCTGTGCTCTCTACCGTAGCCGCCTGGTTGTTAGGCTTTGAAGGCGAACAGTTGGGTTTGTTGTTCCTCTTTTTTGCCAGCCCCACCGCCGCTGCCAGCTTTGTCATGGTAAAAGCCATGGGCGGCAACGCAGGCTTGGCCGCCAACATCATTGCGATCACCACGTTAATGGCCAGTATTTCGGTAACACTGGGCGTTTTTGCGCTGCGTTTGTTGGGATGGGTGTAAGAAGGGTAGAGGCGGGTTGGAGTGTTATCTGTAACACGTTATACTGTGCGCCCCTTCTGCAAGCAAAGTCCCTGTAGCTCAGTAGGATAGAGCAGCCGCCTCCTAAGCGGCAGGTCGCAGGTTCGACTCCTGCCAGGGACGCCAAACCCTACCCCAAGCAACGCTCAAGAAACCCTAAAAACCGATGATCATTAGCGTAGGCAATATGCATACGCATGGACGATGCATCCGGTCCATTGGGGCGTAGTGAAAAGATGCTGCCAGGTGCGATGAAAATACCTTCATCCGAGGCTTTTTTGGCTAGCTGCATTGCGTCAATGTTGTTCGGCAGGCGCGCCCATAAGTAATAACCTTCCCCTGGCCCCTCTATATTCTCAAGCCCCACCTCTTTCAACGCGGTAACGGTACTGGCGCTGGCCTTGGTAATGCGTTCGCGAAGCTGTACCAGGTGGCGGCGGTAACGCCCGTGGTTAATCATGTCGTGAATCAGGCGCTCGCTGAAGGTGGAGCTGTTAACGACGGTGACCATTTTGATATCGGTAAGCGCATTAACCAGCGCAGGGTTTGCCGCTAAATAGCCCGAGCGAATGCCAGTGGAAAGGGTCTTGGAAAACGTGCCTACGTAAATCACGCGACTCAGGTCATCCAGTGCCGCCAGGTGGGCGCTTCCTCGGTGGAGCAGGTCGGCAAAGGCGTCGTCTTCTACCAGTATCAGGTTGTAGCGCTCCGCGAGAGTCAGTAGCCGGTACAGCTGATTAAGCGAAAGGGTAGAACCTGTCGGGTTATGGGCATTGGGCTGTAGAAAGAAAACATTGGGGCGATATTGAATAATTTTTCGCTCAAGGTCATCAAGGTCCAACCCTTCGTGGCTGCGTGAAACGCCAATCAGCTTCGCCTTGGCTAGGCGCAGCTTGCCGAACAACGGGTAATAGCCGGGTGTTTCCACAAGAACTCGGTCGCCCGGGGCGATCAGGTGGCGAATAATAAGATCGAAAGCGTGATTAGCGCCGAAGGTCAGCAGTACTTGTTCATGGGAGGCGTGAATGGAGCGTCCGGCCAATACCCTGGCAATCGTTTCACGTAGTGGGAGGTACCCTTGAGGAGCGCCATACTCGATATCATCATTGCCGATGGATGTTAATCGCTTGGCCTGACGTGCAAGCGCCGCGCCGCCCATCCAGCTGGCGGGCGCTCGGCCGTCGCCTACCCGCACCTGAAAGTTACCTACCAACTGCTCTCTCAGAAGCGAGACGCTATCAACGGCTTCATTTAGCTCGTGGGTCTTTTTCAGCGCTTCAAGCGCGGGTGGCTGCGTAACAAAAAAGCCGGCTCCTTGCCGGGCGCGCAATCTGCCCAGTGCAATCAGCTGATCATAGGCATCAACAATCGTGTTTTTCGAAACCCCATGCTGGCGGGCGGCTTTGCGTATAGAGGCGAGCCTGGCACCCGGTGCTAGGCGGCCTTCTTCGATAGCCTTGAGGATGGTGTCAGCCACGTGCCTGGATTTCGACATGGTAGGTGTCTCCCGAAAACGGGCTAAACCCAACCCGGTGAAATCAGTGTACCTGTCTTTCGATGGGTACAGTACCTCGTACAATCTCGCTAACTGTACCTGTCAGTAATCAGCAAGTTTACCCATCATGAGCGGCATTAAAAAAGAAACATCCATAATAAATTCAAGGAGACACGCTATGGCTGAGCGAAAGAACCGGTTTCTTAATGTGTGGGATGACACGGTGAGTGGGAGAGACCTCCTGCTGTCACTGTGTATTTCTACGCCGTTAACACTAGGCGGCTATCTGCTTGCCCCGGCGCAGCCTCCGCTTCCACTTATTCTGGGGCTAAGCGGCGCTATTCTGGGGTTCTTCATCAATGCGCTGCTGTTTCGCCCTAAGCGGCAGCTGCAAACCGGTGAGGAGAAGTAGTAATGGATCCCGTCTTATTACTTCAAATGCTGGCGGCTGCGATCATTGCCGTCATCGTTTATACCGCTATCGGCGTTGCGCCGGGTACTGATGAAACCGCCGTACTGGCCCCGGTAACCTTGGCGCTGGTGGTCGCAGGTATACCGCTTCCCGTGGTGCTGGCTTTCTTTATGGCGGCAATCGTTGCCAAGAAGCTGACCGACTCCATCCCCGTTTCGGTAGCCGGTATACCGGGCGGGGTGATGTCGGCCCCTATGGTCGAACACGCCCTGATTCTAAAGCGGGAAGGGCACGCCACCCTGGCGATTCGTAAAATGGCGTCCGGTTCGGTCATTGGTACGCTCGTCGCGATACCCATCAGCCTGTTCCTCGCCTTTCTGTTAACGCCGCTAGCCGATGTGCTTGGCCAGTACGCTAGCCAGATTTTCTTTGGTGGTGCCGTATTTCTGGCGCTGATGAGCAAGGAGAAAGTCATCAGTCTGATCAGTATTGTGCTGTTGGCGGCTCTGATTCAGGGGTTACGGCACCTGTATTGGGGGATGGGCGTCATTCCAGAAGGGCAGACGGTATTCATTTCGTTCTTTTTGGGCATCACCATTGGCCCGATGATGTTTAATCTGGCGCAGCTTACGGTCAACAGTGAGCGCCATAAAATGGCGGAGTCTGAGCCCAAGCAGATCCATATCTACGGTGACGATGACAAAGGGCAGCTACCCAATCCGTTCCGTATCCTGACGCGCCAGGAAACCGCCTCGGCCGCGGCAAGCTCGGTGCTGGGATCGGTTACGTTCTTCATGAGCCCAGTGGGCATCACGATCTTTCTGGGCGAAGTAATGTCGAGTTGGGTGAAGGGCACGGTCAATAAGGCCAGCCGAGCGCTCTCTTCAATGGATGCGGTCACCAATGCTTCTTACATCGCGGGCATCTTGATTCCCCTGGCGGCGCTGGGCATTCCGATGAGTCCCATGGCGATTGGTCCGGGCAATGCCTTCTTCAACGCACCGCCGGTGCTGACGCTTGAGCAGAACGCTCACCACTTGATGAGTTTTTCTGAAATTACCATCGCCAGCATTTTGGGCGCCGGTGTCGCTTTGCTGATTACCTACCCGATTGCGGTTCGGTACGCGCGGCGTATCTGCATCTTTGTCTTCAAGCACATTCCCCACGAAGCGTTTCTGGCGATGTTCTTCTCGCTGGTCATGCTGCTCGCCTATATGGATGCTGGCGTAATGGGCATTTTGGGCGTGATGGTGTTGGCACTGATGGCGGGCCTGCTCAACCGGTGGGGCGTCAACTACGGTGTGCAGTTCATGACGCTATATGCCGCACCCTGGATTTTAGGGCTGCTTGCTTAATACGCTTGGTCCATGCCTGAAGCATATGCAGCGTCTTGGTAAACCGCCTGCTTCAGGCACATTTACTTATTCAACCTCAATTGATCAGAGGCATTATCAATGGCACACAGCACATCACGCATTCCCGGTTTTTATCAGCTTTCCCCCAGCGAGCGGCTTGATAAAGTCATTGAAATAGCCGGGCTTGGCAACGAGGTTCGCGCGCATTTTTCCGATACGGGCAATATTTCGTCAGCCACTGCCGATGCCATGATCGAGAACGTCATCGGTACGCTGAACCTGCCCATCGGGGTTGCTACCAATCTGGTCATTGATGGCGAGGAACAGCTGGTGCCCATGGCGACCGAGGAGTCCTCCGTGGTCGCTGCCGTGTGTAATGCGGCCAGGCAGTGTCGCGCCTCGGGCGGGTTTTATACCGATACGTCAGAACCCATCATGATTGCACAGGTGCAATTACTGGATGTGCCCAATCCTGAGTTTGCGCGCCTCCGGCTGCTTTCCGAGTTTGAGCAGGTAAAAAGCATTTGCGATGCAACCGACCCGGTGTTGCTGCAGCACGGGGGCGGTTTTCGCGAGCTGGAAGTGCGCGTGCTCGACAACATGCTGATCGTGCATCTGCTGGTGGATGTGCGTGACGCCATGGGCGCTAATGCCGTCAACTCGATGGCGGAAGCCGTCGCACCTTCTCTGGCACAGTGGAGTGGTGGACGTAGTTGCCTGCGTATTCTTTCCAACCTTGCGGATCGGCGCATTGCGCGTGCGCGTGCTACCTGGAAACTCGAAGACCTTGGCGGCGAGTCGGTACGTGACAGCATGCTTAATGCGTATCGCTTTGCTGATCAGGACCCTTATCGGGCAGCCACCCACAACAAAGGCATCATGAACGGGGTGAGTGCTGTCGTGCTGGCAACCGGTAACGATACCCGTGCGGTGGAAGCGGGCGCGCATGCCTACGCCGCGCGTACCGGGCGCTACCGTTCCTTGACACATTGGGAGGCTGATAGCGGAGGGAACCTGACCGGTACCCTGGAAATGCCCATGCCGGTAGGCCTGGTGGGCGGTGCTACTCGCTCGCACCCCAGTGCTCGGCATTGCCTGGATATTCTGGGTGTAAAAACAGCGGATCGCTTGGCGCGTATTATCGTCGCAGTAGGGTTGGCGCAAAATTTTGCCGCCATGAAGGCGCTGGCAACCACAGGTATTCAGAAAGGCCATATGGCGCTGCACGCCAAGAATATTGCAGTGATGGCCGGGGCCGAAAATGAGGAAGTTGACCGGATAGCGGCGCTGCTTGTGGATGGCGGTAAGGTGCGTGTGGATATCGCCCAACAGCTTCTTGAACAGTTGCGTCACGGATAAGGAGAAGACATGACTTTGCCATCCTCTGTGCGTCTGGTCGAGGTCGGCCCGCGCGACGGTTTGCAAAATGAACAGGCGCGCGTGCCGACTCATCTGAAACTTGCGTTTATCAAGCGCTTGGTGGAGGCGGGCTGTGCCAATATCGAAGCGACGAGCTTTGTGTCGCCCCGCTGGGTGCCGCAAATGGCCGACCACAGGGAAATAATGCAGGGCGTTGAGCCGCGCCCCGGCGTTGTCTATTCAGCCTTGACGCCTAACCTGAAAGGCCTGGAAGCGGCGATTGAGTGTGGTGTTGAAGAGGTCGCTGTATTTGGTGCAGCGAGCGAAGCCTTCTCGCAAAAGAACATAAACTGCTCTATCGCCGAGTCGCTCGAGCGCTTTGAACAGGTGGTCGACCGTGCGCGCCAGGCCGGGCTGCGCGTGCGGGGGTATGTTTCCTGCGTGCTTGGCTGCCCTTATGAGGGAGAGATCGAGCCTTTACAGGTGGCGCGGGTGGCCAAGGCGCTATACCAGATGGGCTGCTATGAGGTATCGCTGGGCGATACGATTGGCACCGGCACGCCATCCAAAGCCAAGCGTATGCTGGCAGCTGTTGCCGCCCAAGTCCCGGTGAATAATCTGGCCGCTCACTTTCATGATACCTACGGCCAAGCACTTGCTAATCTCTATGCGGTGCTGGAAGAGGGAGTAAGCGTTATTGATAGCTCCGTCGCCGGTTTGGGTGGCTGCCCCTATGCCAAAGGGGCTTCTGGCAATGTGGCCAGCGAAGATGTGGTGTATATGCTTGAAGGTTTGGGTATTGCGTCAGGCATCAATTTAAACGCGCTAGCAAGAACGGGGGATTGGATCACGCAAGCGATCAACGCCCCTAACCGGTCACGCGCGGGCAGCGCCTTGATGGCAGCGGGGATGTAACGGCTTGGCTGTTCTCCCTTGGCCCAGGAAAGCCAGAATATTGACTATAGTGAACCAGGCGCAGGCGTTCTTGGACGCCGACGCCAATGAACGCTGTTCAACACATTGACGCAAAGGGAGGCGCGAATGGCTCGTTATGGCCTGTTGGTTTTGATAGCCATTGCACTGGCTGGGTGTTCAACGCAAGGTACGGCGGATGGTGCACAAGAAGCACACCGCTATGCCGTTGAATACTGCGAACGTGAGGGTGGGGAAGTGCGCAGTCGTGAATCTGGCGGTACTCAACGTGACTACTGCCATTTAGTTGAAGGCCGTGTCGTTGAAGTGAATATGCTGTATCGAACCGAAGGGTTGAGAAACGACTGATACACAAGGTGGGCGTTCTCTGTGCTGGCCCATTTCGGCATTAGGGTTAATGCGGCTCCCCTGAATAGGCGCACTCAGGTATGCTCGTCGCCTACTTATTACCTCGTCGCTTTTTCAAGGACACTGCCCATGTTGTCGCCTAACCGTATCGCCAGTGCATCGTTGGCGGGTTTACTTGCTGTACTTCCTGCCACGTTATTAGCTCAGGAGGCGCATATTGGTAGCGTGCGCACCGAGTTCAGAATGCTGGGGCCAAACAATACCATTGAAGTCGAGCGGTTCGATGACCCGAAAGTGCAGGGTATCTCCTGCTATATTTCCTACTCCCAGATTGGCGGAATTTCAGGCGCGATTGGGCTTGCTGAAGAAGCCAGCGAAGCAAGCGTGGCCTGTCGGCAAACGGGCGAGATTGTTTTTAATCCCGATGAGATAGTTCCGCAAGAGGTGGTGTTCACCCAGCGCCGCTCGGTGCTCTTTAAGAATATGCGCGTAGTGCGCATGCATGATACTGAAACACAAACCTTTGTGTATCTGACCTATAGCACCAAGCTGGTGGATGGCTCGCCAAAAAATGCGGTTACCGCTGTGCATTACGGCGATCTAACGCCGGGCACACGCTGATAAAAAGTAGCCCTGTTAATAGCCATGAGCTAATAGTCTTGAAGATCGCGCTTTTATAAACCGCTATCCTGTTTGGAGCGGGGAAGGCGCTGGGCATTGCCTAATTCTGTGCCCAATATGTGACGTAAAAGGCTTATGTTAGCCTGGTTACCCTATACCGATATCGACAAACAGATGCTTTACTCTTCCCCGTGAGAAGCGATTTATTGACGCAGCTCATGCCATGGCTTGCCGAAACCTGATATTTTAAAGGTGCATTTAAAATGAATCTTTAAGCTATAGGGAAGAGGCCGCCATGCTCACACCGGCACAAGAACAGATCATTGCTGCTACAGCCCCCGTTGTGGCTGAGCATCTCGATACGATTACCCAGCGCTTTTATCCGTTAATGTTTGAGCGCTATCCTGAGGTGAAGTCACTTTTCAACCAAACGCATCAGCAAAATGGCGGGCAGCCACGAGCGCTGGCAGGTTCCATTCTGGCGTATGTGCAGGTTCGCCAAAATCCTGAAACGGCGCGCCACATTATGGAAACTGTGGTTAACAAGCATATCTCGCTGGATATTCAGCCGCATCAGTACCCGATTGTTGGGGAATGCCTGATGGAGGCTATCGGTGAGGTGCTGGGCGATGCGGTGACGCCTGAAGTTGCGGATGCCTGGGGGGCGTTGTACCAAGAGCTTGCCGCTTTGTTGATCGAGCTTGAAGAGCAGCGCTATCAGGAGTTCGAGCAGCGCCTTGGCGGCTGGCGCAGCACGCGGCGCTTTCGTATTGAAAAAATACAGCAGGAGAGTAGCGTTATTCGCTCGTTCATCCTGGTGCCTGAAGATGGCGGCCCGGTCGCAAACTATACGCCCGGCCAGTATATCGGCGTGAAGCTTATGATTGATGGCGAGCCGGTACACCGCCATTACAGCTTGTCAGGTATGCCGGATGGGCGTTCTTACCGCCTTTCTATCAAGCGTGAACCTCACGGGCTTGCCAGCCGCTATTTTCACGACCATCTAAACGTAGGCGATACGATTGAGTTGCTGCCGCCAGCGGGTGAGATGACACTCGTGCCGGGCGATGAGCCTCTTTTGTTGGTCAGCGGCGGCATCGGTCAAACGCCCTTACTGCCGATTGCTCAAGAGGCGTTGCAGCAAGGCCGTAAGGTTGCTTATCTGCATGCCGCGATAGATGCTGAGCACCGTGCCTTTGCGACCACGCTACAGGAATTGGCGCACGCTTATCCCCAGCAGTTAAGCGTCGTCACCGTATTTGAGCAGGACGACAGCGGTGACTACCAGGGGCGTATCAGTGATGAGCTTTTGGCGAAACATATCGTATCCGGCGAGCGGTGTTACTTTGTCGGGCCTCATGGCTTTATGAGTGCGGTGGATGAAAGCCTGACTCGCTTGGGCGTGCCCGAGACACATCGCCACTTCGAACACTTCGGCCCGGCGAAGGCGTTAGACATCGCTTAGTCGAAGAGCACTGAACCGCCTCCTTCGCCGTGGGTGAATGCGAAAGAGGCGGCCTTGAGTTTAGAACATCGTTAATCCGCTGGGCCAAAGCGGTTCTGGAACAGGGGGTATGAAAAAAGGGTCATGAAAAAGAAGTTATGAAGGAGTGGCATTGGCGGGGGAAGGTATGTGCTCTTCATTGGGCCATGCGGTAACGACAACTTCATAAATGCGCCAGTCGTAATTATTAAGGTGTTGAGAGGCTTCTTTCAGATGCTGTGCCAAATCATCATTACTATGCGGGGTGACAAAGGCCTCGCCGCTGAAGATTGGGCCTTCTTCACGTAAGCGTACCGAGGCGGCGGCTACCCAAGGCATGGCGCAAAGCTCGGCTTCAAGTGCTTCTTCCATGTGCTCCGGCTTTTCGCGAGACGTAAAGTGAGGGCGGCGATCAAGCAGGTCGCCTATGGCTTCCTTTAAATTGGTAATGCCATCCTTGGTAACGTCCAGGGCAATAATGGCCGCAGCAACCGCGTCTGCCCACCAAAAACCGGCCCCTACGCCCAGCACGCCTACAATGGCAGCCATCCCGGTCATCCAGTCAGCTTTGCTCATTTTACCATCCGCAAAGACGGTTTTCTCATGCACTTTGGCGGCGGCTTTGGTCTGTAAACGCCCGATAATAACCGGCGGAATGACACTGTAGATAAGCACGCCAACCATCACCCAGCCCATCCATATCGTCTCACCAAACAGCGTGATGGCGCCGATACTGGGATGCTCCTGATGGGCAAGCTTTAGCAACGAGTCTCCTAGTAAAAACAGGCCCATCGCGCTTAGTGCAGTGGCGGTGCATAAAAAGGCAATGATCGTGGCGCGTTGATACCCATAAGGGTAGGTCTTATTAGGCGGGCGATTGCGAAACCGGGCGGCCAGCAAGAAAGTGATAGGCGGAATGAGCGAAAGCATGTCTTCCAGCCATGCGACTTTCATTGCCTGGCTGTTACCCAATACCGTACCCAGTATCGCTACAATGGAAAGACGAAACGCTAAATTCCACCACTCAAGGCGGATCAGATAGTCGAGATCTTGCTGCTTCTCTGGAGGCAGGTGATAAAGCTTGCGTATTTTCATTGTTCAGCCTCCAGGTGTTGAAGGCGTTGTTCAATACCGGGGTAGCTATTTAAATGGCGCTGTACGGCCAGCATCCAAGCATTTTCTCCTTTGGGTAGCGCCATAACATGCTGGTCGGTCGCGATTTCCCACTCTCCAACCTGATAGTTGTGCGCATGAAGCCACCAGGAGGGGTTGGCAACCGCTTGGTTTAGTGCATCAAGGTCGGGGGTGGGAAGGGGAATCGCGCCCTCTTTTTTAAGCGCATGGGCGATATGGTTAACGACAGGAATGGCTACCTCCACACCTTCAAGATGGCTGGGTAAGGAAGTGTTTCTGGGTACCCCGACTGAATAGCGGCTCTCATAGTAGGCCTTGGTGGGGGTGGCGAGGGCACTCACATTTGAATCCTGAGTAAGTCCACCGGCCACCAGGTCAAGCTGGTATTGGGAGAGCGCCGCTAACAGGTTTCCTTCGCTATCCCAGTGCCAGTTAACGGTGGCATCCATATTTTCCGCAAGCGCGCGAATGATGTCGACTTCCAGCCCTGCCGGACCTTGGTCAGTATGTATGACCCAAGGCGGGTTCTCGGAAAGGCCAACGTTCAGCTCCCCGCCCTGCATCTCCGTCATGGGGCGTTCAATATTGACCGGATAACGGCAACCTGCCAAAGCGAAAACTGCAAAAATGAGCAGCATGTTGGTCCGAAAGACGCATGATATAAAGCTGTCCTTGCTTTGCATCGTATAACCGCTCCCGTTAAGGGAATGTAGATAACCGCTCGTTAATCAGGCTTACAAAAAAAGTGAGCATAGGATCGCTCAAGCCTTGCTCACTTTATACATTAGGCGTAATCAGCTATTTTCCAAATTAATGGCTGGGTTTAGCAGCGCTGCCTTTTTATGCCACCATTGATGCACATAGGCTGGCACACAGATGACATGCCTGGGCGCACTCTTGGCAATGTTCTGCGTCATGTTGGTCGCATTCATCACCGCACTTTTGACAGATATCCGCACACAGCTGGCAGACATCCTGAGCATATTCGCTATTCTGGGCCATAAAGGAGACGGCCAACCGGCAAATTTGTGCACACTGAATATCTAACCGAATACATTCAGCCATGTGTTCAATGTTGGATTCTTGAAGGCAGGAGGCCGCGCAGTTATCGCAATAGATCGCACATATATTGCAGGCTTCGATACACTCTTTAAACTTCGGTATGCTCACGTTAGTACCTCCTTTATGAATATGTGTCTTTACACTAAGTTAGTTTGAAGAATTAGTTTGAAGAATAGCCGGAAAAGCATTTGCGCTTAATAAGTAGTTGATGATGCTAGCCATTATTTGATAATAGGATCTAAGTGGGTGTTTTGCGTAGGATAAGAGGATCTTTAACAATTTTTAAACCCTGTAGCACAAATTGCTCTTTTTCTCTTAACGTTTTTGGCTTGGTTTATACGGCATGGAAGAAGACAGGCAATAGCGTAATAGAGAGGGTTTTTATGTATGGATCGTTAATGTTGTTGTGTCAGTAACCTGGTTTTTTTAACGCAATTGCAAGCGCTGAGCATACGCAATTGCGTTCATAGGTAATCAGAGGTTTCATAAGTAATTCAACGTGGTCGTTTGACCAGGCACGCTGAGGTTAAATCTTCAATATTGGTGTGACCCAACAAGCCTAACGTTCTGTCTACTTCTCCTCTCAGCAGGCTCAGCGCATGCGCTGCGCCCGCTTGGCCACCCGCCGCAAGCCCGTAAAGCGTCGCTCTTCCAAGCCAAATGGCGTCTGCGCCTAACGCCAGTGCTTTTATAATATCGGTGCCGCGCCGAAACCCGCTATCCACAAACACATGGCAGCGTTCCCCTACGCAGGCTTTTACGTCGGCCAAGGTATCCATGGGCGAGAGCGAGTGATTGAGCTGCCTTCCACCGTGGTTGGAAAGCACTATACCGTCAACGCCAAGTTTTACGGCCTGTTCGGCTTCTTCCGGCGCCAGGATCCCTTTGAGAATTATCTTGCCCGGCCACGTCTCACGTAACCAGGCAATGTCTTCCCAGTTAAGCGACGGGTCCAACTGCGCGCCGATAATTTGCGATGCGCCTTGTGCGCCACGCTTTTCCGGTGGCAGAAGCTCATCCAGGTTTTTAAAGGTGGGCAGACCGGGCAGCAACACATCCAGCATCCAGCGAGGCTTGGTCATCATGTGTGCCAGGTTGGCGAAGGTGGGTTTCATGGGCCGCCGGAAATTGCGCACGTCCCACTCACGGTTGCCGTAAATGGCGCTATCCGTAGTGATCACAATGGCTTCAAAACGGGCGTCCTGGCAGCGCTTGATAAGCGATTTTACGAAGGCTCGGTCACGATAGAAGTAAAGCTGCATCCACGCCGTCAAGCCTTCAATGGCCTGGATATCTTCCATGGCGGTGGTAGAGACATTGCTCAGCACAAACGGGATATTCGCATCGCGGGCGGCATAGGCAAGTTTTCGGTCGCCATCACGCGTCAGCATGCCGTTAAATCCTGTTGGGCCAATCGCTACTGGCATTTGGTAAGAACGGTCAAACAGTGTTGTGCTTAAATCCCGCGTACCCACCTTTGTCATTGTTCTGGGTTCAAACAGATATTGATCGAACACAGTGCGATTATGATGCAGCGTATGTTCATCATCGCTTCCGCCATGAACATATTCAAACACGAAGTTCGGCAGTCTTTTTCTTGCGATGCGCTCAAGATCATTGATATTTATTGATTTTTTATAATTTGAACCCGTGTAAAGCTGGCGTTTCATGGTGAGTTACCTTCAACCAAAGTATAGGGTGTTTAGGCTTTTGTTTATCTCGCCATACTACCATACTAGTTGTATCAGATAAGGGCGTCATGCCCCTTCACCCAGGCGGCGGCAGATGAGTGACACAAACACCACGCTACAAGTGCTATGGCAGGAGACGTCGGAGACCGAATCGGTTCGTCAGCGTCTTTACCAGGTACTGCGCCAGTCGATTATTCAAATGGTGTTGGAACCTGGCCGAGCGCTGTCTGAAAAAGAAGTGGCGGACGCTTTTTCGGTCAGCCGCCAGCCAGTGCGCGAGGCCTTTATCCGTCTTTCTGAAGCAGGGCTGATCGAAGTCCGGCCACAGCGTGGCACTTATGTGGTCAAAATATCTCAGCGAGCAGTGCTTGAAGCGCGCTTTGTACGTGAGGCGGTTGAGGTAGCCGTAGTACGTCAGGCAACGGTCAAAGGGCTTCCCGACGAAGTGCTCACCGAGTTACACGACTTGCTGGAGCGCCAGCGCCGCTGTATTGAGCCGCACGACACCATTCGTTTCTACCGTCTTGATGAGCGTTTTCACAAAACGCTGTCACTGGGCGTTGGGCAACAGGCCGCCTGGAAGGTTATCGAAGAGGTGAGGGCACAACTGGATCGTGTGCGCTACTTAAGCGTTCCTGACACCACACCGATTGCCCGTTTGATTGAACAGCACGCCGATATTATGGCGGCTATTGAAGCCCGCGACGTAGCGCTT
The DNA here is from genome assembly GCF_052375975.1 of Halomonas sp. TP35. Classification (NCBI taxonomy): domain Bacteria; kingdom Pseudomonadati; phylum Pseudomonadota; class Gammaproteobacteria; order Oceanospirillales; family Halomonadaceae; genus Halomonas; species Halomonas sp. TP35. The sequence continues at coordinate 31,186 of NZ_JBQSUZ010000016.1, forward strand.
GCCGAGCAATCCATGCGGCGCCATTTGCGTGAAATTTTTGTTTCACTTCCCGATCTAGTACAGCGGTTTCCCGAGATGTTCGATACTCAGGAAACGGTATCCCTCATTGAGGAGGCAACCCCATGAAAATCGAACACGCCTATACCATCGTCACCTCGCCGGGGCGCAATTTCGTTACCTTAAAAATCGTTACCGACCAGGGTACCTACGGTATCGGAGATGCCACGCTAAACGGTCGGGAAATGGCCGTGGTCGCCTATTTGGATGAGCATGTAATCCCGGCCTTGATTGGCCGTGACCCTCAGCGCATCGAAGACATTTGGCATTATCTGTATCGCGGCGCTTACTGGCGCCGTGGCCCGGTTACCATGAGCGCGATTGCCGCTGTCGACATGGCCCTTTGGGATATCAAAGCGAAACTCGCGGGTATGCCGCTTTACCAACTGCTGGGCGGCAAGAGCCGCGACCGCGTGATGGTGTATGGCCACGCCACAGGGCGCGATATCGATTCGTGCCTTGAAGAGGTCGCCCGCCATGTAGACGAAGGCTATAAAGCCGTGCGTGTGCAGGCCGGTGTGCCGGGTATCGCAAGTATTTATGGGGTTGCCAAGAAAGACGGCGAGCCCTACGAGCCTGCGGATGCCGATTTACCCGCCGAGCACGTATGGAGTACCAGCAAGTACTTGAACCATGTGCCCAAACTGTTTGCCGCTGTACGTGAGCGCTTTGGTGATGATCTGCATATTCTGCACGATGTTCACCACCGCCTAACGCCCATTGAAGCAGCCCGCTTGGGCAAGGAAGTTGAGCCTTATCATCTTTTCTGGCTTGAGGACTGCGTACCGGCTGAAAACCAGGAAGCGTTTGGCCTTATACGTCAGCACACCACCACACCGCTAGCAGTAGGTGAGGTATTCAATAGCATTCATGACGCCAAAGCGCTGATCGAAAACCAGTGGATCGACTATATTCGTGCCACGTTGACTCACGCTGGTGGCATCACTCACGTGCGCCGTATTGCTGATTTGGCGGGTCTTTACCACGTACGTACCGGTTTCCATGGGCCGACCGATCTATCTCCGGTGTGCCTGGGGTCGGCTATTCACTTTGATACCTGGGTGCCTAACTTTGGTATTCAGGAGTACATGCCGCATACCAGCGCGACTGACGAGGTGTTTCCTCACGATTATCGGTTTGAGGATGGCCACTTTATCGTTGGCGAAACGCCTGGGCATGGCGTGGATATCGACGAAGAGCTTGCCAAGCAATACCCCTATAAGCGTGCCAGCCTGCCGGTTAACCGGTTGGAAGATGGCACTCTTTGGCATTGGTGACCTAAAGAACGGATAAGGAGTTTTGCATCCATGAAAGCATTTCAGGTCAAGGCGCCCCATGACTACCAGGTCGCCGATGTTGAAGTACCCACCGCCGCCGCAGGCGAAGTACGGGTACGCGTAGCGTTTGCCGGTATCTGCGGTTCGGATATGCATATTATCCACGGCGATAACGCCTTTGTGCGCTTTCCGCGTATCACGGGCCACGAATTTGCGGGCGTTATTGACGCGGTAGGCGAAGGCGTAACGGGTGTAGCCGTGGGTGATCGCGTCTGCGTTGACCCGGTGATTAGTTGCGGCACCTGCTACCCGTGCCGCATTGGCCGCCCCAACGTGTGCGGCGCCCTTGAGGTAATTGGCGTACACCGTAACGGCGGTTTTGAAGAGTTCGTGGCGGTGCCCGCAGCGAATGTTCACAAGCTGCCGGATCATATCAGCCTGGACGCCGCTGCCCTGGTAGAGCCCTACACCATTGCCGCCAACGTGCTGGACCGCATGCAGCCGCACCCCGGTGATCGGCTGCTGATATTGGGCGCAGGTGTGATTGGCATGACGATCCTGCAGATGGCCCGGGCCTTGGGCATTGAGGAGATCATCGTTACCGATGTTATCAATGAGCGCCTGGAGGCTGCTAAAGCGCTTGGCGCCACGCACGTTCTCAACAGCCGTGAGCAGGACGTCGAGAAAGAGGTGCTGGCCCTAACCCAAGGTGAAGGCGTACCGCTGATTGCCGACGCTGCATGTGTGCCGGCGCTGCTTCCTCAGATGCTGCGGCTGGCATCGCCCGCGGGCCGTATTGGCCTGCTCGGGTTCAGCGTTCAGCCAAGCGATCTGGTGCAGCTTGAAGTGATCAAAAAAGAGCTGACACTGGTCGGCTCACGGCTTAATAATCGTAAGTTTCCGGAGGTGCTGGCGCTAATGGCAAGTGGCAAGCTGGACCCGTTGGCGCTGGTTAGCCATCGGTTACCGCTGAGCGATATGCCTGGTGCCATCGATATGCTTGACCACCGTCCTGAAGAAGCCCGTAAAGTACTGATTCAAGTCAGTGCTTAACGCCCACGCCCACTCATATCAACCATTCACATTAACTACGCGCACTAACAATCAACAATGCAAAGTGCAGGAGCGATAAAAATGATCAAGAAGCTATTAACCAGTGCGGTACTTGGAACGGTTCTTCTCAGTGCGCAATCTGCGCTTGCCGCCGACTACACGCTACGCTTTGGCCATTTGGCCAACGAGCAGAACATCTGGCACCAGGCGGCTGAGAAGTTCAAGGAAGAAGTTGAAGCCAACTCTGACGGCCGTGTTGAAGTTCGCCTTTACCCCAGCGAGCAGTTGGGTAATGAAATGGACGTGATCAACAGCATTCAGTTGGGCACGGCAGACATGACGATTACCGGCGAGAGCCTGCAAAACTGGGCGCCCAAGGCGGCCATGATGGCCGTGCCTTATGCCTTCCGCGACTCCGAGCATCTGCACGCAGCCGTTAACGGTGAGATTGGCACCGAGATTGAAGAGCAGATCACAGAGCGTACCAACCTGGTGCCCTTGGCCTGGTTTGAGCGTGGCCCTCGCGAGCTGACCTCCAACCGTCCGATCCGCACGCCAGAAGAGTTGGACGACCTACGCCTGCGCGTGCCTAACGTGCCGCTTTTCGTAGATACCTGGCAGGCGATGGGTGCACGCCCAACTCCCATGGCGTTCAGTGAAGTGTTCACCGCACTTCAGCAGAACACGCTGGAAGGTCAGGAAAATCCGCTTAGCCTGATCGAAAGCGCCAGCTTCAACGAGGTGCAGGACTACGTCAACATGACCGGTCATGTGCGCAGCTGGATCTACGTTGTGATTGGCCGTAACCAGTTGGAAAACATGCCTGAAGATCTTCAGCAGGTTGTACGTGATGCTGCACAAACCATGCAGGCGTATGAGTCAGAGCTGTTTGTCGAAGACCAAACGCGTCTTGAGCAGGCGCTGCAAGAGCGCGGCATGGAGTTCGTTGAGGTGGATGTCGATGCCTTCGCTGAAGCGGCCCGCCCAGCGGTACTCGAAGCATTGACTCCTGAACAGCGTGAGATTTTCGACGCTATTCAAGGCCTGTAAGTCGGTAAGTAATGAGGATGGGCTGGCCGTGCGCCAGCCCATCGTCTATCTGCAAGAGTGGTTTATCCCATGAGGATACGTTTATGAGCTCGGATCAAAAAGCGCTTGAGCAAGAAGCGTTGGAGAGTTTGGATTCGATGTCGGTGGTACCCAGGCTGCAAGGTCCTATTGGACGTTTGATTGGCTGGGTGGATACCTGTTTTCTAACCCTGGCTGTGCTTGCACTGGTCGCTATTGCGGGCACGGTGTTGTTGCAGGTGAGTTCTCGGCTATTTCTGCCGTTCTCCATTGCCTGGACAGAAGAGCTCTCGCGCTATCTGTTTATTTACATGGTGGCGCTCTCGGTCGGTGTGGTGATGCGCCAGCATCGCAATATCAGTGTCGAGCTGTTCCATCATATGCTTGGCCCTCGCGTGAAAGCCGCGTTTCAGGCGCTGATCTGCTTGATGATTGGTGTATTTGCGTTTCTGGTGCTGCCCTATGCCTGGCAGTATGCCCAGAACGGTACCTGGCAGACCTCGCCAACGCTGCGGATTCCCATGCTGTATATCTTTTTCTCAACGGTAGTCACCTTTGCGCTACTCCTGGCTTATAGCGTGCTGGGGTGTCTTGAGGGAATTATCGCAATGTGTCGTCCCTCTGCCACCCGTGAACAGGAGTCGTAAGCATGGAAGTTATTATTCTGTTTAGTGTTTTTCTGATACTTCTCGTGGTGGGCATGCCCATCGCGTTTGCTCTGGGTATCGCCTCTGTATCGTATCTATTGCTGGAGGGCATTTCGCTCACTATTGTGCCCCAGCGTATGTACGCGGGTATCGACACCTTCGTTCTACTGTGTATTCCAGGCTTTGTGCTGGCCGGTAACTTGATGAACGTGGGCAATATCACCGAACATATCGTACGCTTCTCCAACGCGCTGCTTGGCCATATTCGCGGCGGGCTAGGCCTTGCCAACGTGGGCGGCTCAATGATTTTTGGCGGTATTTCGGGCACCGCCGTGGCAGACTCCGCGAGTATCGGCTCGGTCATGATTCCGGGCATGGCGCGCTCGGGCTATGACAAGCCATTTGCCGCCGCTGTTACGGCCGCCTCGTCTACCGTCGGGCCGATCATTCCGCCCAGTGTGCCGATGATCATTGCCGGTTCGTTAAGCGGTATTTCTGTGGGGCGGATGTTCCTGGCAGGTGCGGTGCCCGGTCTTTTAATGGGCTTGGCCATGATGTTGACGGTGTACATTCTGGCCGTTCGTCGAGGCTACCCCAAAGAGAAGCGCGTGCCGGTCCTGCAGCTTCTGCGCGAAGCCAAGACGGTGTTTTGGGCGCTATTGATGACCGTGATTATTCTCTACGGCATCATCGGCGGCTTCTTTACGCCCACCGAAGCCTCGATTGTGGCCAGTCTTTACGCCTTGGTGGTAGGTATGTACGTCTACAAGGGGCTTACCTGGCGCAAACTGCCGGGTATTCTGGTCGATACCGTTTTGACCTCGTCAGCGCTTTTGTTGATGGTGGGCCTGGCCAACCTGTTCGGTTGGATTCTGACCAGTGAGCAGATCCCTCAAATGATCGCTGCGCTGATTCTCTCCATCAGCGAAAATCCGCTGATCGTACTACTGATTCTGAACCTGATTCTGCTGTTTGTCGGCGCCTTCATGGAAACCATCGCCGCGCTGATCATTCTATTCCCGGCCCTCGTAGGCGTGGCCACCGGTGTGGGTGTGGACCCAGTGCACTTTGCCGTCATTGCCGTGCTCAACCTGATGATAGGCCTGACCACGCCACCGGTCGGGGTGTGTCTGTTTGTCGTCGCTGGCATCGGTAAGCTGCCCATGCTCTCAGTGGCGCGTGCGATTGTACCTTTCCTGCTATGCAACCTGGCAGTACTGATGCTGGTGACCTACGTGCCGGCTATTTCACTCTGGCTGCCTAATCTGCTGATGGGGAGTAACTAGCTTTAACTGTTTAATGTGTTAAAGCGACAACCCGTCTCATGTTGTGTACAAGCCTGCCGGGCGCTTTTCAGCACCCGGCAGGCTTTTTTATGTTGAACACCACCATCATTGCATCGGCGCTACGCTGCTGTGGCGTGTGAGAGAAGGGGCTGATTTTCTGATGAGCTGTGATTTTAATTATTGCTCATAGCGCGCTGAGCTGTTTAAGCAGGCCGCTAGATGCTTGGAAAATCGCAAAAAAAGTACATTCTCTGTTATGGCTTCAGTAAATAGCACGATTCATTATTGCCATTATAGTCTCGAAATCAGTGTTGAAACGGTGGTTTTTAAATGCCGAGCTAAAATTTGGCTAAATAAAAAACATATATTATTCAGTTGCTTGTGTTGTAAGTACAACGTTTAGTTTAAGGTCGATTTGGAAGGCGCTACCAAAGTATAGAATGCAGGGCTTACGTTTTTTGCCATGCTGCCATACTAGTTGTATCAGTTGATGTTTTTAACGACTCACCTCAGGCGTCTTTTTAAATGAGCGATATGAGTACCACGCTACAAGCGCTATGGCAGGATATACCGGAGACGGAATCGATTCGTTATCGTCTTTATCATGTCCTTCGCCAGTCCATTATCAAAATGGTATTGGCACCGGGCAAAGCGCTGTCTGAAAAAGAAGTAGCGAGTACTTTTTCAATCAGTCGTCAACCGGTGCGCGAAACGTTTATTCGTCTTTCGGAAGCGGGGCTTGTCGAGGTCCGACCGCAGCGAGGCACCTATGTGGTCAAGATCTCCCGACGCGCAGTGCTGGAAGCGCGCTTTATACGTGAAGCAGTAGAAGTGGCAATTGTTCTAGAAGCTGCAAAAGCACAACTTCCCGCCGCTGACATAATGGAATTGAATGAACTTGTCTTGCGCCAAAAAAGTTGTATCGAAAGACAAGATCATGATCGCTTCTTTATTTTGGACGAAATGTTTCATCGAAGACTTGCGTTTTCTACCGGACAAGCCATGGCGTGGAGCGTTATCGAAAATGCTAAAGCGCAGTTAGATAGAGTGCGCTACCTAAGCATTCCTGATTCCACGCCTATCGCAAAACTCGCTGATCAACATCAATCAATCGTAAACGCCATTGCTGAAGCAGACGCGCCTGGTGCAGCAAAGGCGATGAGCCTTCACCAACGTGAAATACTCCAATCTTTACCAGAACTTGAACACCGGTTTCACGACATGTTTGAAGAAACAGCTACTCCCATAACGCGCCATGTTGGTTAAAACATACGTTATGGAGTCAAGCGGGGCGTAGAGCTAATTTCTACAACTCAGTAATACAACATCAATAACAAACGATAGATTAAGGAGATGAAAATGAAGCTTAAAACATTACTTCCCATAGCGTTGGTACTAGCCAGTAGCTCTGCATATGCCAACTACCAGCTAAACTTATCAATTGCGCTAAGCCCGCAAGACCCTATTGCCCAAGCACTGGATGCGGCAAAAGAGAAAATAGAAGAGCGCTCTAATGGTGAGTTGGCTATCCAGATTTTTCCTAATAGTCAGCTAGGGTCAGACGAAGATGTTGTTGAGCAGATTCGCAGCGGCGCCAATATCGCTATCTTGATTGATGCAGGCCGCTTGTCCGAATATCAGCCTGAGCTGGGTATTTTGAGTGCCCCTTATCTCGTCGAAGACCATAGAGATTATGATCAAATCACCTCCTCTGCGCTTTATAGCGATTGGGTAGAAAGCCTGGCGGATCAAAGTGGTCTTCGCCTGCTTAACTACAACTGGTTTCAAGGATCTCGCCAAATGTTGACCCAGAACGAGATCAACGCGCCAGAAGATCTGAGCGGTGTACGCATACGCACAATCAACTCTCCCGTATGGGTCAAAACCATCGAAGCGATGGGAGCAACGGCAACACCGCTGCCTTGGTCAGAAGTTTATTCAGCCCTACAGTTAGGCTCTATTGATGGGGCAGAGGCGCAGCTAACTGCGGCAGAGGGGCAAAATTTGCATGAGGTAATAACCCATGTAGCACTTACGAACCACATTCATTTAATGACCGGCATCGCAACGTCTGAGCAGTGGTTTCAATCCCTACCGGAAGAGTTGCGCATTATCCTCGATGAAGAGCTTTTAAGCGCAGGGAATGAGGCAAGTATCGCCATAGCCGAAGCTCAGGCCGCCGTACAAGAGCGTATGGAGTCTGAGGGCGTTACTTTTACAGAGGTCGACGCGGAACTGTTTCGTGAAAGAGTGGGCGGTGTGTACGAAGAGCTGGGCTACGACCAGTATCGCGATCAACTATTCAGTCAAGAGTAGCGTGAAAGCCCTTACCGCTAAGGTAAGGGCGCTTTACCGCTGAAATCAGTTTTCCGTATGCCCTTAGTAGGAAGGATTCAATATGTGGCGCTGGTACGACAAGGGCGAAGAGTGGCTGGCTATATCGCTTTTAGGGGGCACCTCTCTTTCGATGTTAGTTAGCTCAACTGCTAGAGCTGTAGGCCAGCCTTTCGCTGGTGGCGCTGAACTTGCGCAGTTTTTGTTCATTTGGACTGCTGTATTGGGTGCGGATATCACGTTGCGCCAGGGGGGGCAGGTGAGAATAGATGCGTTGGTTATTCGTCTTCCCGCCAAATTACAGTTAATTATTACCAGTTTGTGCTTGGGTATGATGTTGCTATTTCTCGTGCTGCTTGCCTGGTATGGTTTTATTTTAGCTACTTCAAACTGGCAAAGGCCTATGGGTGTTGCCGGGTTAAGTTATGGCTATATCACGTTGGCGCTGCCGATTGGTGCTGTCTTAATGATAATAACGCTGCTGCGTCGTATAACAGCGATAGGGATTATCGCAAGCCTGGTCGCAGACGACGATAACGCGGTGGAGGAAACACTATGACGGCCGCTTTATTATTGGGGTTTGGGTTGTTGCTTATGGCGATAGGCATGCCGGTGGCTTTTGCGATCGGCATTGCTGGATTTTCATATTTTTTACTGCCGGAGACATTCCTGCCAACCAGTATTGCTGTACAGCGTGTTGTTTCGTCCACTCAGTCGTTTCCGCTATTAGCCGTACCGCTGTTTATTTTTATCGGGCACTTGATGAATGCCAGCGGTATAACCCCTCGGCTGGTCCACCTTTCGACACTCTTAGCGGGGTGGATGAGTGGCGGCTTGGCCCAGGCGAGCATCGTATTGAGTACCTTGATGGGCGGTGTGTCTGGATCCGCGGTAGCCGATGCCGCTATGCAGTCGCGCGTCCTGGGAAAAAGCATGATTAAAGGGGGGTACTCTGCTGGCTTTTCGGGTGCCGTGCTTTCTATAGGCGGTCTCATTACCGCGACGATCCCGCCTAGTATTGGTCTGATCTTGTATGGATATCTGGGAGAGGTCTCCATCGGGCGTCTATTTATCGCTGGACTGGTTCCTGGCTTTTTATTGATGGTCGCGTTTATGGTCACCACTTATATCATGGCCAAGCATCGCGGCTACCAGCCTGTAAGGTCTCATCTACCGAAGGGCAAGGAGCTTCTAAAAGCGCTGCGAGAAAGTATTTGGGCCATACTGTTTCCGGTCTGGCTATTGGTGGGTATTCGCTATGGGTTATTTACGCCTTCCGAGGCGGGCGCTTTTGCGGTTGCTTATGCGCTCTTCATCGGCTGCGTAATTCATCGAGAAATGGGTGTTAAAGAGTTGCTCAATGCCATGCGTGCCAGCGTAAGAGACATTGGGATGGTCATGCTGATTATCATGTTTGCCGGCATTATCGGTTATGTGGTGTCTTTCGAGCGTGTGCCTCAAACAATAGCGGAACTTACCTTGGGCGTTTTTACTAACCAAACCGCTTTATTGTTTGTACTTGCATTTTTGCTGGTTTGTATGGGGATGCTGCTTGAAGCAACCGTTGTAGTGATGCTGCTAACGCCTATTCTTGTGCCTGTTATTAAAGCTGCTGGCGTGGACCCCGTTCATTTCGGGCTTTTGATGATGACGCTTGTGACATTTGGGGGGATGACGCCGCCTGTAGGCATCTCGATGTATACGGTTTGCGGTATTTTACGCTGCTCTTTTTATGACTACAGCAGAGAGCTACTGCCTTATGTATTAGCTGTTTTCGTAGTCGTCTCCTGTATTATATTCTTCCCCAATATTGTTTTATTTTTGCCTAACCTATTGCTCGGCTGAAGCGACTTTTAAGAGCTAGCGTTGTAAAAGTGCCAAGACACGATGGGTTGGCGAGCGCCGGGTAATAACTCGGCGCTATTCTTTTAACACCACTTTGTCGGCAAAGAGGTAGTAGTCGAGTTCGTCTTCTTCCTCTAATGTACTGGCTTTAAAAAGCATCTCTTTCGTATTTTCGAGATGTTGCCACATGGCTTGGTGAGCGGCGCTCGCATCGCGTCGAATTAGGGCTTTTAAAATAACATCATGATCGTCGCACCAACTATCCAACGATTGGCGATTATCAATTCGATCATGGAGTTTTTGCCACAATAAGTTTTTATCGCGTTGATACCAAAGCTTTTCGACCAGGTAGACTAAAACAGCATTTTGGCTCGACTTGGCTATCTGCAAATGAAAGCGTTTGTCCCATTCTGAGTCTTGATAGCGATCTTCATCGCGTGCTTGTTTGCTGATCTCCATCAGCTCCAGTATATCGCTTTTGGTAATTAGGGTGGCCGCAAGCGCTGCAATCTGACTTTCGATAAGCTGGCGTGCCTGGAGCATTTCGAAAGGGCCGGCGCTGAGCGCGTTATCCTCGTCTTCGGTTTTACTGGGCATAGGCTCCTTGGGAGGCGACAGCACATAAATACCTGACCCCTTGCGTACCTCCACTAGCCCTTGGAGTTCCAGCATGATCAGCGCTTCGCGAACCACTGTGCGGCTAACGCCCAGCTCTTCTGCGATATCACGCTCGGCGGGAAGCCGGTTGCCCTCGCCGTAAAGGCCAGACAAGATGCGCTCTTTCAATTGTAACCCGGTCTTTTGATAGAGGCGTTTGGGAGTAGGCAGTTGCATTTTTGTGTTCCAAGGCTAAATAAAGTGCCGGACCAGAAGGCTGTTCAAACGGTAACTAGCGCTCGTACCCACAGGTTTTCCTTAAACGCGGTGAGTGAAGCGAGGGGGCTTTCCTCGCTTCACTTTTCAAGAGCACTTACTCTCTTAGAGCCTGCTTCTTATCCCAGCGTTTAACTCCTGCTATAGGGAGGCAGTGACCTCGTTGCTCTTCGGCTTCTCTTCACCGTTTATGTACAGCGTGCGGGTGTCGCCGGTAGCCAGTATGAAGATCGCTGATTCGTAGGGTAGGCGATAGCCATTAGAAATGACGTCTGTCGTTACATGGATCGCATCTTCGCTAGTATGCATGTGAAGCTCTACCAAGGCATGAGCGGTGCGCCAATGGCTCGTTTCGCCGTCATCCTCATAATGGGTGTACCGAGATATGCCATTTGCCCCCCGTGGCGGGAAAAGTAAAAAGCCGCGCTGGTCCGCATCTTTATTGGCAAATGTGCGTGAAGCCTCGTTGGTGGGGATAATGGCGCCCGCTTTAACGAGAAGAGGAGTTTGATGATGAGGTGCGTCGAGCGTGGCTTGTGTGCCGCCTGCGATGAACCTGCCCGTATAAAAATCGAACCAGCCACCTGGGTGTTCAGGCGCGTAGACATCACGAGTCGAGACGCCGGGCTCAACAACGCTTGCAACGAGCAACGATTCGCCCACTAAAAAGTCGTCGTTCTCAAGCCAGGTACGCGTGTCCTCTTCAAAATCGAAGAAGGTGGGTTTGAGGATTGGTTCGTGATGTACATGGGCCTTGTAAAACGCGCTATACCAATAGGGCGTTAGTCGTGAGCGTAGCTTTATCAGCTCACGAATAGGGGCGACGGCCTCGTCATACATCCACGGCTCGTTGACTGTTGCGTCTTCGTTCCAGGAGTGAATGGTAAAACGAGGGTGGAAGATGCCATTTTGCACCCAGCGGATAAAAAGCTCTGAATCCGGTTTAGGGCCAGCAAAGCCTCCTACATCGTGGCCGAAGTTATAAACGCCCGAAAGGCTCAAGCCAATACCTGTCTTGTTATTAAACTTGATGGTTTTCCATTCGGTGCGATTGTCACCGGTCCAGGTTTGCACGTAACGATGCATGCCTGGTGCGCCCGAGCGCGAAATGAGGAAAGGACGTTTTTCAGAAGCGTAGGTTGTTTGTGCTTCGAAAGAGGCCTTCATCATTAATAGTGGGAAGAGCGCACGAATGCGTGTAAAGGGAAGGCGAGCGCCAAAGCCGTCTGCTTGAGTGCCTTTACTCCAAATCTCATACTCGTTGTTGTCGTTCCAGGTCGTCTCGATACCATACTCAAGCAACTGCCGGGTTACTTCCTCTTTCCACCAGTTATAGGCGCCCTCATTTGTGAAGTCGACATGTGCGCCCCCACCATCCCAGAACTGCGCAAGCTCTGTATTACCGCTTTCATCTTTTAGAAAATAGCCAAGCGACTCCAGTTTTGCGTACTGTGGATGCTCCGTGAGAAGCGCCGGTTTTATATTGGCGGCAAGACGGATACCTTTGCGCTTGAAGTCTGCCGAGAGCTTTTTAGCATCGGGAAATTTCTGCGTATTCCAGTTGAAGACGTAGCGCTTGCCATCGATGGAGGTATAACCCGACGAGAGCTGAAATGAATCGCAGAGAATGTCGTGCTTTTCACACTGCTCAATAAACTCCCACACCTGCTCTTGTGCATTGGGAGCATCGGTGTAGCTCATGGTTGAGCCTGAGTAACCGATGCTCCATTTGGGTGGCAGGGCCGTATTACCCGTCATCCAGGTATAAGTGGTTACTACATCGCGCATATGAGGACCGGCGATCATGTAGTAATCCAGGTCACCGGATTCGGCTTCAAAGTAACGATAAAGGCCATGATAGTTATCAAGCTCACGGCCCATATCAAAGTAGCCAGGCGCTAAGTTGTCATAGAAAAGACCGTAGGAGAACGCTTGTTCCGGCTTGCGGGTAATATAAAAAGGAATGTGTTTATACAGTGGATCCGAATGTTCGGCATCATAACCCATCGCATCGATTGTAATATTACGATAGCGGCGGTGATGATGGTTTAGGTGCCCGGTTCGCTCACCCAAACCGTAATACTGCTCCTGAATATCTCTTTTCAGGTAGTGCTTGAGTTCCTGGCCTAATTCGCCATTGAAGTTATATGCTTGGGTCTGTCTATCCTGAGCGAACAGCTGCCACTGGCCATGAGTGGTGTGATACCAGTCAATTCGAAAACCTTCCTTTTGAATGACGGCTTTTAACTGGCGAGTTTGGATTGCAAAGCTCTGTTCATCCTCAGATAGCGTGTAGCCCGGCAAACTAAAGTGCTCGGTACTGAACCTGTCTCGGCCACGATGAGGAAGATCGTCTTGGCCTGGCGCAATACTCCAGGTCTTACCAACCTCAAGTCCTGTTTGTTTTTCAAAAAGTACGCGAAATATGCCCTCCTCAAGGATAAAGAAGTGAGCCTTCACGTCTTCATCCCTTGATGCAAAGATGAGATGGTTTTGCTGAGTCTTGGCTAAGTGAAAGCGAAAGCGCTCTTGAATATTCATCCAGGTCAATCCTTGAAAATTACATGAGGCCGGCTAGGCGCGGAAGCCATTCGCTGAGAATCGGCAGTAGCGTTATCAGCATGAGAACCGCGATGACTGCCGCATAAAACGGTAGAAGAGGTCTAATCACTTCTTCCATTTTGACTTTGCCTACCTTGCTGCCAACGTACAGCGCGCTGCCGCCGGGAGGCGTGATGTTGCCAATACACAAGTTTACGATGAGCACGACACCAAAGTGCACAGGGCTCATGCCAAATTCCGACACTACGGGTAAAAAGATAGGAGTAAAGATCAATATGGCCGGCGTGACGTCCATAAACGTGCCAATCAATAGCAAAATAATATTGATCAATATGAGAATCAGAATGGGATTATCGGTCAGCGATAGAATACCTTCGCTAATGGCTGCTGGAATCCCCGTGAAAGCCATCACTAGCGCCAGCATGGCGGATGTGCCGATAAGGAACATGATGACAACGGTAAGCTCTGCTGTTTCCTTGAGTATGCTGGGCAGTTGCTGAATCGATAAGCTGCGATAGGCGAAAGAGAGCAGTAACGCATACAGCACGGCCACTGCCGACGCCTCGGTGGCGGTAAATATGCCACCTGTAATACCGCCGATAATAATGATGATTAAAAACAGGCTGGGTACGGCGTCCCACAGTACTTTCATGGCAGCGCGCAAGGGGACTTTATGTGGCGTGGTATAGCCTCTTTGCTTGGCAATGATGTAGGCCACCGCCATGGTCGCCATTCCCCAGAGTATGCCTGGGATGTAGCCTGCTAAAAATAGCGCAGCCACCGAGGTGCCACCGCTAACCAGGGAGTAAATAATGAAAAGCCCGGTCGGTGGGATAATTAACCCCGTGGGGGCTGAGGCAATATTAACCGCGGCAGAGAACTTACGGTCATAACCTTCCTTCTCTTGCAGTGGTTGCATGACCTTACCGATCGCCGCCGCAGAGGCCACAGAAGAGCCTGCAAGCGAGCCAAACAACATATTGCCGACAATGTTAGTGTGTGCAAGCGAGCCGGGTAAGCGCCCCGTAAAGAGTTTTGCCACATTGACCAAGCGTAGCGCGATACCACCCTGGTTCATAATGATGCCGGTAAGCAAAAAGAAAGGAACGGCGAGTAGCGTGAAGCTATCAATACCGGTCACCATCTTTTGTGCTGAGGTAAATACCGCAACATCAAACGGAGCAATCAGTAGCATTGTTACGATGGAGGCACCCGCCATACTGATGGCGATTGGTACCCCGATAAATAGAAGGATAAAGAAAGAAATGAGTAGACTGAAACCTGCAATAATTGTCATGGCTCAAATGCCTTAATTGTGTATTAAACGTCTAAGGTTTGATCGAAATCGTGGGGAATTCTGGCGCTGGTATTGATAAGTTCTGAAATGCAAAACCAAAGGATTAGAACGCCTGAGGTGGGTAGGGAGAGGTAGATATAACCCATCGGTATGCCAAGGGAGACGGTCTGCTGGGACATGGTTAAAGAGACCAGCCAGACGCCCCCATAAATCATGACGATAATAGAAAAGAGGATCAGGAAGGCGAGTACGGCAAAGTGAGCGGTTTTCTGCAGGCCAGGAGAAAACCGGTTAGTCACCATTTCTACCGCAATGTGCTTTTTAGTGTGAAAGGCGAGCGCGCCGCCGATCATCGTGATCCAGATAAGCGAATAGCGCAGGAACTCCTGCGAAAACGTGCTGGGATCATTAAGCAAATAGCGGCTCACCACCTGCCATAGTGCAACCAGCACCATGATAACTAGCATTGCTGATGTAAGCACCGTGATGACTTTGCTTAGCCAGCGATTAATAGTGTTTACCATGGCTTCAAGACTCCGTTAGTTCTTGTATGCGCTTGTAAAGAGGTGCCAAGACAGGATTTTTCGCGACTCTTTTGTGCATGGGAGCAACCGATTCACGAAAGGCTTCCACATCCACGTCGTGATGGAAGTTAACGCCCATTTCCTGCGCTTTTGTGACCGCTTGTTCGATCTCTTTTGCCCAGAGTTCCTTATGAAACGCGGTGGATTCAATTGCCGCTTCTCTAAGCCATGTTTGCTGCTGTGGCGTGAAACTCTCCCAGCGGTGTTGGCTGAAAATCAACAGATCGGGCACGATGGCATGGGCGGTATAGGAGTACTCCTTGGCTACCTCTCCATGGTTGGATGACGTCAATGCTGTTTCGTTATTCTCAGTGCCGTCAATCACCCCTTGCTGTAACGCTGTATATACTTCTCCGTATGCCATGGGCGTTGGTGCGCCGCCCATTAACCGGGTCATTTCCAGCGCAGTTTGGCTGGGCTGAACGCGCAGCTTCAAACCACGCATGTCGGCTGGGGTCCGTACGGGCGTATCAATGGTGTAAACATTACGAATGCCAGAGTCGTAATAGGTCAGACCAAAAAAGCCATTGTCGGCGGTTTGATGGTAAATATCGGTAGCGATATCGCTATCCATCACGCGATAGTAGTGCTCAGGGTTGGCAAAGAGGTAAGGAATGCTGAACAGAGAGTAGATGTTAGAAAAGCTCTCAAGCGCGGTGGCGCTCACTTTTGTAACATCCACGGCACCGGTTTGAACTAACTCAATAACTTCACGTTCAGAGCCAAGCTGCCCGTTGGCGTAAATTTGAAACGATAGTTCTCCGCCGCTTTTTTCACGGACCCGTTCGGTAAAATATGCCAAGGATTTGTGAACAGGGTGGCTCTCGCTCATGTTGTGAGCGAGCCTCATTTGAGTAACGCCCGAAGACACCTCTGAGGGCATTGAGCAGCCCGAAAGCGCGAACAGAGCGCCCGATAAGACTGAAATTATGCCTTTATGCATGTTGTCCCATCTCCTGAAAAGCCTACCTACAATAAAATAGTGCCTGCACGTTGTAGTCATTGGGCCAAGTTTGAACAGGTCGCTAAATTGGACTAACCAATCCTTTTGTTAAATGAGGCTTTGGTCGTAGTTGGTGGGCGAAAGGTTGACAATGAAAGCATCCAAGTGGACTCTTTGGCCTAACCAATTTACAAGGGCGGCTAGCTCAGTTCCTTTCTGCCCTAAGACGTAACGATCGCAATGGAGGGTTTAATGGCAGCATTCCTTGGAGAGAATTTTCTTCTCGATAGCGAGATGTCAAAGCGCCTATACCACGGCTATGCAAGCATACAACCCATTTTTGACTACCACTGCCACTTGTCTCCCCGAGATATCGCGCTAGACCGTCGCTTCGAGAACCTGACCGAAATCTGGCTAAAAGGTGACCATTACAAGTGGCGCGCCATGCGCTGGAACGGTGTGGACGAGCGTTTTTGCACCGGCGATGCCAGTGACTACGAAAAATTTCAAGCATGGGCCGCTACCGTTCCTAATACCTTGGGTAATCCGCTTTACCACTGGACTCACCTTGAGCTTAGACGCCCCTTTGGAATAACCGATCAGCTTCTGTCCCCTACCACTGCCGACGCCATTTGGGAGCGGGGCAATTCACTACTGTCCAAGCCTGAGTTCTCCGCTCGCGGTATCCTTCAGCAGATGAATGTCCGCATGGTGGGTACCACGGACGACCCTGCTGACGACCTTAGCCATCACGCGCAAATAGCCTCTGATACAAGTTTTAGTGTCAAAGTGCTGCCAAGCTTCAGGCCTGACCGTGCATTTAAGCCGGCTGCGGTTGATTATCCCTCTTATCTTGAGAAGTTAGGCAAGGCAGCGGGGATAGAGATAAGTGATATCAACTCACTCTATAGCGCTTTAGAACAGCGGATGGACCACTTCACCGCGCATGGGTGCAAGATTGCCGACCATGGTTTGGAGCGTGTCCAGTTTGCCTTGGCTACCGATGCAGAATTAAATGGCATACTTAAGCGCCGCCTGGATGGCACGCTGCCTGATGAGCACGAGCAGGCGCAATTCATGACGGCAGTGCTGGTCTTTCTGGGCCGCGAATACCATCGGCGTGGTTGGGTACAGCAGTACCATATGGGCCCGTTACGCAATAATAGTACTCGCGGTTGGCGGGAGATAGGCGCGGATGCGGGCTTCGACTCCATGGATGACAGACCCATAGCCGCGCCGCTTAATCAGCTTTTGGATGCCTTGGATCGCAATGATCAATTGCCCAAAACGATTCTTTATTGCGTGAACCCTCTGTTGAATGAAGTGCTGGCCACTACCGCTGGTAATTTTCAGGGCAGCGGCATTCCCGGTAAAGTTCAATTCGGTTCTGGCTGGTGGTTCAACGACCAGTTGGATGGTATGGAGCGGCAAATGACCCAGCTTTCCCAGCTTGGGCTTTTAAGCCACTTTGTGGGCATGTTGACGGATTCACGAAGTTTCCTCTCCTTTACCCGCCACGAATACTTTAGGCGTCTTTTGTGCCGTATGTTAGGGCGCTGGGTGGAAGATGGACAGCTTCCCAGCGATGAGCGTTGGCTGGGCGAATTGGTTAGCAATATCAGCTTCTATAATGCACGGCGCTATTTCGATGTCGACGTGTAATAACTCGCCAAGGAGAATACTGCATTGAACATGCAAACCATCGAAGCTAGCCAATCCAGCGGCCATATCAGCATTGTCCATCTTGGCTTGGGCGCATTTCACCGTGCTCACCAAGCGGTTTATCTTGAGCGCTATCGCCAGCGCACAGGCGATGGCGAGTGGGGCGTATGTAGCGCCAATTTACGCTCGAGTGTTGACCTGGTAGATAGCCTGCGCAAGGCGGGTTACCGCTATCAGGTGGCGGAATATGCCGACAGCCAGACGCTGACGCTACGCGAGATCGGCGTGATTGAAGAAACGCTGTTTTCCGGCCGCGATGCGTCGGGCAACTGGGGGCGGGATAGAGACGCGCTGCTTGAGCGGCTGGCGGCGCCAGCGACGCGTATTGTCACGCTGACCGTGACGGAAAAAGGGTATTTCCTGAATCCGGCCAGTGGCGAGCTGCGCCTGGATGACCCCATGGTAGCGGGCGATATCGCCTCACCTGGCGAGCCGCGGACCGCTCCTGGCTTACTGGTTGAAGCGCTGGCTCGGCGGCACGCCGCGGGCGTGCCGCCGTTTACCGTGCTTTCGTGCGATAACATGCCACACAACGGTCAGCGTACTCGTAAAGCCGTGGTTAAGCTTGCCCAGCAGCGCAGCGCCGAACTTGCCGAGTGGATTGATGCCGAAGTGGCGTTTCCAAGCTCCATGGTCGACCGCATTGTGCCTGCGATGACCGACGCTGACTTTGAGCGCTTGGCTGCCTTGGGCGTTGCTGATCCTAATGCCGTGGTGGGTGAGGCATTCTCGCAGTGGGTGGTAGAGGATAACTTCCCCTCCGGACGGCCAAGCTGGGAGGCCGACGGCGTAGAAATGGTCGCCGATGTTGCCCCGTTTGAAACCATGAAGCTGCGAATGCTGAACGGTAGCCACTCTCTGCTGGCCTATCTGGGTGCTTTGGAAGGCGTTGAAACGGTGTATGACGGCATCAACCAACCGGCACTGCGCGCGCTGTTGCGCCGCTACATGCTGGAAGAAGCCGCACCGACGCTTAATATGCCCGAAGGCACTGACCTTGCGGTGTACGCTGATTCGCTACTTTCTCGCTTTACCAATGACAGCTTGCGCCACCGTTTGCAGCAGATCGCCATGGACGGCAGCCAGAAGTTGCCCCAGCGCTGGCTGAGTGGCGCTCTTGAGCGTATTCAAGCGGGTCAGGCATCGCCTTGCACTGCATTAGGAATGGCTGGGTGGATTCGTTATACCGATGGCCAGGAGCTAAACGGCAAGCTTTATACCGTTGATGATCCCATGGCAAAACAGTTTGCTGAGCTACATCAGACTCACGGTGGCCAGCCGGTCGCGTTGGTAAACGCATTTTTAGCCATGGACGAAGTGGTACCGCCCGCGTTGGCGACACATCAGCCGTTTGTCGACGACGTAGTAGCGGCCTATCGCGCCTTAACGCAAGATGGGTTAAATGCCGCGTTAGCAGCGCTAGGCATCGAAGGATAGGGAGTTATTTATGGAGCATACCTGGCGCTGGTTCGGCCCTAACGATGCGATACGTCTTGAAGAAATTCGCCAGGCCGGTGCGACCGGCATTGTGACGGCACTGCATGAAATACCTAATCACCAAGTGTGGCCGGTCGAGGCTATTCAAGCGCGCAAGAAGCTGATTGAGACCGCCGGGCTTCGCTGGTCGGTGGTTGAAAGTGTGCCGGTCCATGAAGCGATAAAGCAGGGCCTGCCCGAGCGCGGTGCGTTAATTGAAACGTACTGCCAAACGCTACGTAATTTGGCAGCTTGCGGTATCGACACCGTTTGTTACAACTTTATGCCGGTGCTCGACTGGACGCGAACAGATCTTGTTCATGTACTGCCGGATGGTGCGCTGGCGCTGCGCTTTGATCACACCGCGTTTGCGGCGTTTGATCTCTATATTCTTAAGCGGCCAGGGGCCGAGGCTGAGTATAGCGAAGCGGATAAGCGTATGGCCCAACGCTACCTTGAGACGCTTGATCAGACCGCCCGCGACAAGCTGGTGACGACACTGATCGCCGGGCTGCCTGGGGCGGAAGAGCACTATACGCTGGAACAGTTTCGCAATGTACTGGCGGAGTATGCCGAGATTGATGCTGAAAAGCTGCGCGAAAATCTTGGCTACTTTTTACAGGCGATTATTCCGGTGGCTGAAGAAGTCGGCATCCGTATGGCGATTCACCCTGATGATCCACCCCGGCCGCTTCTGGGCTTGCCGCGTGTGGTGTCAACTCATGAGGATGCGCAGTGGATTGTGGATCATATGCCCAGCTCGGCCAATGGCCTAACGTTTTGCACCGGCTCTTATGGTGTTCGTGAAGACAACGACCTGGTTGCCATGGCCCGCCACTTTGCCTCGCATATTCATTTTATCCACCTGCGTGCCACACAGCGCGAAGCGGACCCGCGCTCGTTCCACGAAGCACCGCACCTGGAAGGTAACGTTGATATGGTCGGCGTTATTCAGGCACTGGTCGAAGAGGAGCGTCGCCGTGAAAAAGAGGGCGGGGCGCGTTTGCCATTACGCCCCGACCATGGCCACCATATTCTCGACGATCAACAGCGTAAAACTGCGCCGGGCTACCCGCTTTATGGCCGTATGCGCGGGCTCGCTGAGCTACGCGGCGTGGAGCTCGCCGTGCGCCAGCTAACTGCCGGATAAGCCATCGCCATCAGCACAAAATCGTTATAAGGACAAAAAGCCCCGCTGACTTAATGGGTCAGCGGGGCTTTTTTGTAACGACCCAGCAGGGCGCTCGACATAGTGGCGGAAAGGCCCGCTACCAATAGTAGTAGCCCCAACCCTAGCGGCATGCGTTAGTCGATAATGACTTAAACGTTAAAGAGCATTTGACTACCTGCTTCTAGCTCGTTGTATCTTTTGGTAGGCGCCCGCCAATAGCCATTGTCAGGGCGTTTGCTAGTTCTCCTAACTGTTCACGGCAGCGGTCGATGCTGGGAACTTCCCGGTGCATCGCTTCTGGAATCAGCGTGAGGTAAGGGATGGTGATAACGGCTTCAATCACCTCATGAACGCCAAAGACAGGAAAGCTGATGTTGGTTAGCCCTTGAACCTGAGGGCTGGGGCCAATGTGGTAACCCTGCTGACGGATCGGGTCAAATAGAGCACGTGTTCTAACCACTTCCTCTACCGTGGCATCGCTGGCAGCCAGTACCCGTGCCCGCCGTGGCTCATCCAAAAAGGCCAGCATAACGGCTCCTGAACCGGAGCCGCAAATATCTATTTTGGCTCCTAAACGGAGACTAAAACCCATCTTGTCGGGGTTTTCATACTGAGCCACAACTAATAGATGGCCAGGACGTGCAACACTAAGATGACATGACTGGGAAATTTCATGGCACAGCTCCTCCATGCGTGGCAGCGCAGCCTGCACTAACCGCTTGGTGGGAGGGAAGCGGTGGGCCATTTCGAATATCTTTAGGGTTAGCTGATAGCGGCTACCGCTATCATCCATGCTGACGTAGCCGCGATCCCGCAGCACCATCAGCATGCGGTACATCTCATTGGTTTTACGGCCGATCTGCTCGGCGATCGCTTGGGTGCTTAACGGCTGGGAAGACTGAGCAAGCAGCTCCAAAATATCCAACCCTTTTTCTAAGGCAGGGGCGTGGTACTGCGTTTCAGCCTTCTCCTTCATTCAAGCTTCCTTACGTAATTGCCAATCGCTCGTTGATGGTAATGTTAATTAACCAAAATGCTTGGTTAGCGTGCCAGCCAGCCGCCGTCTACTGCCAGGGTATGCCCATGTACATAGCGGGCGGCATCGGAGCATAAGAATATCACAGCACCGGCTAAGTCTTCGGGCGTGCCCCAGCGTCCAGCGGGGATTCGGCCAAGAATTTCAGCGTGGCGCTGGGGGTCGTCGCGCAATGCTTGGGTGTTATCGGTAGCCATATAGCCAGGGGCGATGGCATTCACGTTGATGTCATGACCCGCCCACTCATTAGCGAGTAGACGTGTTAGACCGAGAATACCGCTTTTGCTGGCGGTGTAGGAGGGCACACGAATGCCGCCCTGAAACGACAGTAATGAAGCGATATTGACGATCTTGCCCGGCGCTTCACGCTCGATAAGATGTTTGGCCACCTGTTGCGCGAGAAAAAAAGCGGCTTTCAAATTAACGTCAATGACGTCATCCCAGTCTTGCTCTGAAAACTCAACGGCTGCCGCTCGGCGAATAATTCCCGCATTGTTGACCAGGATATCTACCTTGCCCGCTTGCATGATCGCTTGTGAGACGATCTCACTAGGTGCTTGACTGCCCAGCTCAGCGGTAATGTCGTAAAACTGACGTCCTAATGCCTCTACCTGCTGGCGGGTGTCATCAGCAGGACTGCGGTTGACCCCCACGATATCGGCACCCGCCTGTGCCAGTGCAATGGCAATTCCCTGCCCCAGCCCTTTGTTGCAACCAGTCACCATGGCAACCTGGCCGTTCAGTGAAAATAGCGTCATTGGTCACTCTCCCTGAGTAGTGGTTTAGCGCAGCTCTTTAGAAGCGATAAAATCCATATCATCGTAGGTCAGGTTTTCACCGCACATACCCCAAATAAAGGTGTAACGGCGGGTACCGAACCCGCAGTGAATCGACCAACTTGGGTGAATCACGGCTTGTTCGTTGGCAACTACGATATGACGGGTTTCTTGAGGTTCGCCACATAGGTGGAACACCACATCGTCTTCACTCAAGTCAAAGTAGAAGTACACTTCCATGCGTCGTTCGTGAGTATGGCAGGGCATGGTGTTCCACATACTGCCGGGCTCTAACTGGGTTAGCCCCATGGATAGCTGGCAGGTGTCTAATACATCGGTATGCAGGTACTTATTGATGGTACGCACATTGCCGGTTTCAGGGTCACCAAGGGTGGTGGGTGAGGCATCTTCCGGGCGGATATGGCGTAGCTGGTAACGTACATGGGCAGGCGTTGAGTTGATATAAAAGCGCGCAGGCTTGCTCGCATCAAGGCTCTCAAAGCTGACTTCACGGCTCTCTTTGGGAATATACAGGCCGTGGTGGGTGCCGAGCTCGACCGTTTCACCGTCGACAGTAATGCGTCCGGGCGCACCAATGTTAATAACGCCCATTTCCCGCCGCTCTAGAAAATAGTCAACGCCAAGTTCTTTGCCACCGCTCAGGGTGAGCGGCGAATCAGTGGGTACTGCGCCACCAACAATAATGCGGTCAACATGGCTGTAGGTTAGCGACAGTTGGCCAGG
This sequence comes from Halomonas sp. TP35, assembly GCF_052375975.1. Lineage (NCBI taxonomy): Bacteria > Pseudomonadati > Pseudomonadota > Gammaproteobacteria > Oceanospirillales > Halomonadaceae > Halomonas > Halomonas sp. TP35. Next base: position 53,937 of record NZ_JBQSUZ010000016.1, read on the forward strand.
CACCATAATCTCGGTAACCAGCATTTTGTCACGCAAGCCTTGGGTATCGAGGGTTTTAAAATGATCGCTATGAAGCGCTTGGCGAATATCCATATGAGTTTCCTTAAATGATGAAAGTAAATGGGCTCACGAGAATAGTGTGAGCGGCCAAAGGGTGATGATCGGAAAAGCTATTACCAGCAGCATCACCAGAAGGTTTGCGAGGAGAAACGGCAAAGCGCCACGGAAAATACGTCCAATCGAGAGGCCGGTAATGGATGAACATACGTTCAGACACATGCCTACCGGTGGCGTGACCAAGCCAATAGCCAAGCCACTAATCAGCAATACGCCAAACTGCACGGGGGAAATATTGGCCAGGGCAAGTACCGGCAGCACCACTGGGGTAATCAGCAAAATCGCGGGGGTTACATCAATAAAGGTGCCGATCAGTAGCACGGCAGCAGCAATGACCAGCAGGAGTAAAATCGGGGTAAGATCCAGCCCGCCTAAAAAGCCTGCCAATAGTTGGGGAATCTGCTCCATCGAGAGAATCCACACGTATAGCTGGCTCATGGCGATAATGATCATCACTGTGGCGCTGGTCATGACGGCAGAGCGAAATAGTGCAGGCAGTTCACGCAGCTTGAGGCTTTTAAAGACTACCAATGCTAGAAAAAGCGCATAGCCCACGCCTAACGCGGCAGATTCAGTGGCTGTCGCGACACCACCGACCACCGCACCCACGACAAACAGGGGAATTAATAGGGCGAGTACCGCACGTTGAATTACCTGACGGCGCTGTTGAGAGGTTAATCCTGTGTGGGCACGAGGGTAGCCTTGGCGACCGGCCATTAGCGCAATAATGCCCATCATCAGCAAGCCAATCAGTAAACCAGGTACAAGGCTCGCCATAAACATGGTGCCGATAGACTGCTGAGCGGTAACGGCGAAAATTACCATGGGTACACTGGGTGGAATGATCATTCCCATGGTGGAGGAGGCCACGGTAATACCGCTGGCGGTTTCGACGCTGTATCCTTTGCGTGCCATCTCCGGAATCATGGAGGAACCCACCGAGGCCGTATCAGACACAGAAGAGCCTGATATGCCCCCAAAAATCATCGATGTTGAGATATTGACGTGTCCCAAACCACCAGGGAAACGACCTACCAACATCAAACAGAAGTCGATTAAGCGAGAGGTAATGCCTGAAGCGTTCATCACCAATCCCATCAAAATAAACAACGGCAGGGCAATCATGGTGTACAAATCCATTCCGGACAGCACCCGCTGGGGCAGCACGCCAATCAAGCCTGGTTGCATGATCAAAAAATAGACCAACCCCGAAAGCCCTAGCGAATAGGCGATGGGCACTCCTATCAGTAGAAGCACTATTAGGCTAACTAGCAGTAAGATCATGCCTGGCCCTCCTGTGCATCATCACGTTGAGCGGAAGGGCGCTCTCCACCCACTAACACAGCAAGGGAAAATAGAATGACCAGAAGAGCGCCAACCGGGACGCTGATTTGTACGATCCAGTTAGGTACATCCAACACGGCGGAGCGGAAGCGACCCACTTGCCCAATCCAGCTAATGCTGAGCCATGCCAAATAGCCATTGAATACCATCACGAGTATATGGCGTAAGCGGTTGAGCCAGACGGCTATTGACGTAGGCAGCGCATCCACAAGCACGCTGATACGGATATGCTCGCCGCGCAAAATGGCGACCGATGCCCCCATTGCGGTGGAATACACAAATAGAAAGCGCATCACCTCTTCAGCACCGGCAAAGCCAATGCTGAATACGTAGCGAAATATCACCAGTGTCAAGCAGAGCAGGAAAACCGCCGCAATTAATGCGGCAATAAGATTTTCCAATAGGCTAGCGAAGCGGCGCATTACCCGCATCAAAACGGTATCTTCCGCCATCGGTTGCGCCAGTGGAGGAGGGTTCATTACTCCAATACCTCGGCTTGATCGGTCAGCGTGAGTACTTGCTCTAACTGCTCCTGGCTAAAGTCACCACGTTCAACAAAGTGCTCCCAAACAGGAACGACGGCATCCACAAAACCTTGGCGGTGTTCGTCGGCGATATCATTAATGCTCATGTGCTCGCCAAGTGTGTCGAGGTAGTTGGCTTCGGAGGCTAGCCAAATTTCGTTGGAGCGCGTCATCGTCTCCTGAGCCACGTCGTCAACGATTGATTGCAGATCTTCAGGTAACTGGTCGTACCACTGAGCGCTGATAAAGAAGGGGTCAGGATGGATTTGCCAGTTCAGTAATGACATGTACTCCTGAGCTTCATGGAATTTCATATCAGCGATATTGGAGGGCGGATTTTCCTGACCATCGACTACGCCTGTGCGCATTGCCATATAGGTTTCGGTATAAGGCACTTGCTGTGGGGAAGCTCCTAACGCTTCAAACGCCAGCAACGTGGGAGCCAGCGGCGGGGTACGAATTTTCAAACCACGGAGGTCATCAACTTGATTAACGGCGCGAACGTTGTTGGTTAACTGGCGCATGCCGCCTGCAACTCCGGTCACCGGTATATGCAGCTGATTTGCATGTGCGCCTTCATTAATGACTTGGCCCAGCTCGCCTTCCATAACGTCAATGGCCTGTTCCGGCGTGGTGAACAGAAACGGCATGGTATAGATCAGGTAGGCGGGGTTAGCTTGAGCAAACAAGCCACCGCGATAGCCTTGAATAAGCCCCATCTGGACTTGTTGAAGTACGTCTTCCTCTTTCCCTAGCGTGCCATTGAAATAGAGTTCTACCGCGATACGCCCATCACTGCGCTCTTCAAGTGCTTCTTTGAAGTAACGCATGGACTCAGATCGCGGGGCATCATCGGTTTGAGAATGAGCGTATTTGAATGTGAAGTCAGCAGCTTGCAGAGATGTCGTGAAGCCGATAGCAAGGCTGGCCATCATCAGGTGGGTTAGGCGCATGGAAGGCTCTCCGTTTTATTTTGATGTTTTTTTTATGCCATAGTCGTCATGACTCAAGTATAAAATGTATTTTTATATTTGAGTCATGACCAAGCTTAGCGCCATTCCTGCACAGGTCAATGTTTGAGCTATGCGACCATGGTCTTGATATAAAAAAGAAGGCTAAGTAAGTAGACAGGTAATCGCGCCGCTAGGTGGAGTAAATATGCCTAGCGGTAGCATGAATGATGGGAAAGGAGGGGGGGCTATGCTACTTCCATTAAAGATTTAAGCGCGCGATAGCTGCTGGCAGTTCATTGGCATGCTGAATGCCAACGGCGCCTTCGGGTGTGCTCTCTTCATCAGGGAAGTGGTTAATATGGATAACGTGCATACCTGCAGCCAACCCGGCTTCTACGCCTACGGCCGCATCGTCGATCACAATACACTGCTCGGGCGCGTAGCCCATTGCCGCCGCCGCCTTGCGGTAAAGCTCGGGGTCGGGTTTCCAGACGTTCAGGGTATAAGCACTGAATAAATTCCCTTTAAAATGGTGGCCTAAACCGGTGCTTTCCATGGCACAGCGGATTTTTCGCTCGGGGCCGTTAGATACCACGGCTTTGGCGTAGCTGCTTAATTGTTCAAGCGCATCTGGAATGCCAGCGATGGGTTCAAGCTCTGCGCGCATGCGGGCTTCCATGCGTGTCCGCATACCGGCTTCAAGCGTCGCCGCTTGGTCTTCTGTGAGGGGCTGAAAACGCGCTTCTAACGTATTGACTATCGTTTGAAAGCGTACCCCGCGAAACTCTTCCATATACTGACGCGCAGAGAACGGTAGGCCGAACTCCGGAAGAATGTCGCCCATTACCTCTGCAAGGAGTACTTCGCTGTCTACCAGCGTGCCATCGCAGTCAAACAGTAGGCAGTAAGCGGGGGTCGTTGCGCTGGGCATCGCAGGGCTCATTGGCGTACGTCCTCGTTAACCAGGTTAATGGGAGGCTTGCCCTGTAGGGCCAAGCGAATATTATCCACGGCGCGCTGAGCCATTGCCTGGCGAGTTTCATGTGTTGCGGACCCAATATGGGGCAGGGCAACGACGTTGGTCATGTTAAGTAGAGGGGAGGTGGCTGGCAGCGGTTCCTGCTCGAAGACATCCAAACCCGCTGCTTTAATGGTGCCTTTCTCAAGTGCGTCAATTAGCGCTGATTCATCGACGACTTTACCGCGGGCAATGTTGATGAAAATACCTGAGGACTTCATGCGTGCAAACTCGTCGGCACCGATTAGGTGCTTGGTCTCTGCGGTTAGCGGGACGGTCACACAGACAAAGTCTGCCTCGGCCAGAAGTTCGTTAAGCTCACAGCGCTTGGCACCTAGCTCTGCTTCGCGTTCAGGTTTGGGAGATGCATTGGAGTAGAGTATCGACATACCAAAACCGAGCGCACCGCGCCGGGCAACCGCTTGGCCGATGCGTCCAAAACCTATCATGCCCAGCGTTTTTCCGTGTACGTCGTTACCAAAGTGATCAGGGCCAAGGCTGGCTTTCCAGTTGCCCGCCTTCACCCATTCGGCAAGCTCTGTTACCCGGCGTGCTGAGGCCATCACCAGCGCAAAACCGGTATCAGCGGTCGTTTCAGTGAGCACATCAGGTGTATTGCACAGCATAATGCCACGCTTGGTTAACTCATCCACGGGGATGCTGTCGTAACCCACCGAAATTGTCGAAATAACTTCAAGCGCGGGCGCCGCATCCAGTAATTCAGGTGTGATGGGCAGTCCTGAGCCGATAATGCCGTGCGCCTTCGATAGCATGTCGAGCACATCTTGCTGAGTGGGATCAAGTGGCCCTGAGTGCTCAATAAGCTCAAAGTGTTGCGCTAGCGTTTCTTTTAGTGGATCGCCAAGTCGTCCTGTCACAATGATACTTTTTTTCATGCCATCTCCTCGTGTTGTGATTGTTACATGTGACCTTAGTGCTCAAGTTGTTCCAGCTTGTCCCTGGTGGGCAAACCTTCCATATCACCGACGACTTGTACGGCCTGGGCGCCTACCAGGTTGCCACGTTTAAGCGCATCACGAGCAGTTAGGCCATCCAGCAGTGCGCTGATCGCACCGACCGCGAAGCCATCGCCAGCCCCTACGGTATCAACAACGTTGGCGACCGGCTGGCCGGGCACGTTGATGCTTTCCAAAGAGCCTCCCAGCGTGCCGCGATAATAGCTGCCCTCTGGCCCCAGCTTGATGATAACGGCCTTGGCACCGCGCTCAAGGTAGAAGTCGGCAATCGCTTCGGGCGATTCGCAGCCGGTCAAAAGCCGCCCTTCGGAAAGTCCCGGTAGCACCCAGTCAGCAAGGCTTGCCAGCTCATTTAAGGTATCACGCATGACAGCTTCGTTGGGCCAAAGTGACGGGCGTAAATTGGGGTCGAAGGAAATGCTGGCGCCGCTTTGGCGTGCCTGCTGCATCAAGTGGCGGGTTAATTCCAGGGCGCTTTTAGAAAGCGCGGGGGTAATGCCGGTAGCATGCAGATGAGTGAGCGACTGAAAATCGATGGAAGCGGCATCTTCAATGCTTAAGTGGCTGGCGGCACTGCCGCGCCTGAAGTACTCAACCCGTGGGTCGGCACCGTTTTCTGCGCGCTCTTTGAACATCAGCCCGGTGGGGTGTTGCGCATCAAGCTGAATATATCGGTCGTCAACCCCTTCAGCTTTTAAAGACTGCTGAATAAACCGGCCCTGGCTGTCGGTGCCCACTCGGCTCAACCAGCCAACGTGAAAACCCAGGCGCGAGAGGCCGATGGCGACATTATTGTCGGCGCCTGCTAAACGGCGATGAAAGCTTTCGACTTCTGCTAGATCACCCGGTGTATTAGCCACCAGCATGGCCATGGCTTCGCCAAAAGTCAGTATCCGAGGGGAGGAGGACGTTGTATTTGCCATCAGGATATTCTCTTTTTAAGTGTGTTAAAGATTTGGCTTAAGCGTTGTACTGCCGCGCACTTGTAAGCGCGGGGCGTGGCGGTAGCGCACGGGCGATGTTGGCGCTGAGCCGTTAAGCTGGTTGAGCAGGCAACTGACGGCAGCGTGACCGATATCATCGGTAGGCTGGGCCAGGGTGGTGATGCCTGGCGTTATCAGCTCACACCAATCTAGTTCGTCAATTCCCATTAAACCGGTAAGGCCCAAAGGGATGCCCAGCTGTTGAAAGCTGCGTGTCATGGCGAGCGTGACGTTGCCGTTAGCGCATAAAACAGCGCCTGGAGATGATGCAGAGTGCTGGGTAAAGACAGTTAACGCTTCAAAGTGAGGCGCTGAATTGCCCAGTATCAGCGTCTGACTTTTTATGCCTAAGCTCTCTGCTTGCTGATTAAAGCGCTGTAGCCGTTCCTGGCGGGTACTGGCATGTGCAGGCGACTCACTGACATAGAGAAGGGAGCGATACCCCTGTTGCACGAGATGATCCAGTGCCATATCAATCGCTAGCGCGTTATCAAGCCCGATCACATCAACGTCAAGTTGGTGAACCTCGCGGTCAAGTAGCACGAGGGGGACGCCGCTATGCATGAGTGCCTGTAACTGCGCTTCAGGCTGCCCGGCAGCATTAATCATCAAGCCTTCTACCTGATAAGACTTCAGCAGGCTCAGGTGCTGTTGTTCTCGTTCAGGATCGTTATCGGTATTACAGACGATTAATGAATAACCGTGAGCCCGAGCCGCTTGCTCTATGCCGTGGACAACCGCCACTGAGAACGGATTGCGGATATCGGCCACCAGTACGCCCAGTAGGCGCGAGCCGCCTCCCTTGAGACCGCGTGCCATTAAATTAGGCTGGTAGCCCAGCGTCGTGGCGGCGTTGGCAATGCGCGCTTGAAGGCTGGGCGTTAGCCGTTCGCGCTCTGGGCCGAAAAAGCGCGATACGCTGGTTTTAGACGTGCCCGCCAGTTTAGCGACTTCAATAAGTGTGGCGCGCACAGAGGCAGGGGGCATGTTGGCTATCCATTAAACAGTAAAATGGGAACGTTCCCAATTGGCTCCAACATAGTGAATTTTGGGTTTAAAGGCAATACGCCTTAAGGCCCAGTGGAAGGGTAGGTGAAAATACATGGTTAAGAAAAATTAATCTGACGGCCTCTGCTAGGCTGTAGAGAAAAGCATTATAGGCGAACGCAATGCAGCCCCATGAGTACCGGCAATATGATGCCACCGGCCTTGCCGAACTGATCTGCCGCCGAGAGGTGAGTCGCGCAGACGTTCTGGAGGCTGCCTTCAAGGCGATTGAAGCGATAAATCCTGCCCTGCATGCGATCGTCAGAACGCGGTTTGAGAAAGCCCGGCATGAGAGCGAGGAGATCGCCGATGGCGCGCTCTTTGGTGGAGTGCCCACCTTGAGTAAAGATCTGTTGATGGGGTTGGCCGGTGAACCCTTGGCCTCGGGATGTGCTGCGTTAACTCAGTGGCGCCCTAAAGAGGATTCGCCGATTATCCAGCGCTCGAAAGCCGCGGGCTTGGTCATTATTGGGCAAACGGCCACGCCTGAGTTGGGGTTGATGGGGATTACCGAGCCTAAAGCCTTTCCGCATCCTGTTAACCCATGGCGGGAAGGGTATTCACCTGGTGGCTCCAGCGGCGGTGCGGCCGTGGCAGTAGCTAGCGGAATTGTGCCGTTGGCGTTGGCCGGGGACGGTGGTGGCTCCATCCGTATTCCTGCCAGCTACTGTGGGCTTTTTGGCTTTAAACCTACGCGTGGGCGGATGCCGCTTGACTCAAGCCATGGGGAAGTGTGGCAGGGGGCGGTCATTGAGCACGCGTTGACGCGCAGTGTGCGAGATAGTGCGGCGCTGTTGGAACAGGTAAACGGTATGGCGCCTTCCGGCCCGTACCCGGTACGCGCTGAAACGGGCTTCGTAACGGCATTAGCGTCCTCGCCTAAGCGATTACGCATTGCTATATCGCTGGGCGAGCCTTTAAGCCGTGGCTTGGGCACGCAGTTAAACTCGGAAGTAAAAACAGCGGTTAATAAAGCCGCCGTTGCGCTAACGGAAATGGGCCATGAGGTGGAGTGGTGCGATCCGCCGGTGGACGGTGAAGCCCTGGCAGATAGCTACCTGACGCTTTATCTTGGCCACTTGGCAGCGGACCTTCGCTGGATTAGCCAGCAAACCGGCGTGCCCACTCATCGCTTGGCGATTGAGCCCTCTACACGTGCCATCGGCCGATTAGGAAGCAAACTATTAGCGCAGGATTACGAGCTGGCGAAACGCCATTGGCACGTGGTCGCTGAACAAATGAGCCGTTTTCATCAACGCTTTGATGCGTTGGTGATGCCGGTAAGCGCAGATACCGCGCCTGAAATTGGCGAGCTCTATCCAACAGCGGCACGCGAACGCTTAATGTCTGTGTTGGCCATTCCCGGGGCATCATCGCTGGCGCTAAAGGCTGGCTTATTAAAGAGGCTGGCGGTGGATGCCCTTGGCCGCACGCCGTTCACCCAATTAGCCAATCTGACCGGCCAGCCCGCCATGTCAGTGCCTTTGCATGTTGCCGCCAACGGCCTACCGGTGGGTGTGCAAATAGTCGGGCGGTTTGGTGAAGATAAACAGCTCTTACAGCTAGCTGCGGCATTTGAACGGCACGATGCCTGGCAGCACCGCTTGCCGCTGCAAGCGTTCCGCTCTTAGGCAGGGTAAACTACGCGGCTTTACTATGCCGCTTGGCCTTATGCATGTATCCAACCTATGAATTAACCGACGCTGGAGACCGCTACTTCGACGGTCTGGTCGACAAGTTTTCACGCTCGCTTTACCAGGCGCCTCGCGGCGAGCTGCGCTTGGCGATGCTGGATTACTTGCTGCCGCAAATGCTTGAACTAACCCAGCAGCCCGTGTTGGATGTCGGCGGCGGGTTAGGCCAGCAGGCGGCGTGGTTTGCCGAACGCCAGCACCCGGTCACCATGGCTGAGCCCTCTCTGGACATGCTTACGTATGCCAAACATTGGCACCTTGAAGCCAAGCGACTGCCTGGCGAGGCGATGACCTACGTGCATGCCCCGCTTCAGGATTTACGCCAGCAAGCGCCGGGCCCTTGGCCATTGATTACCTGCCATGCGGTGCTTGAGTGGTTGGGCGACCCGCGCTCAGCGATGGCCAGCCTGGCAAGCCTGCTCGCGCCCGGCGGGCAGTTGAGCCTGATGGTGTTTAACCGCGATGCGCTGCGTTTTTCCAATGCGGTGAAAGGCAATCTGGAAAAGGCGCTAAGTGATCGTTTGGAAGGCAAGGGCAAGCGGCAGCGCTTAACGCCTATTTCGCCGGTCACCCACGCTGAGATGGTGGCATGGGGGGCGGAAAACAGTCTTGAAGTGGCAAGCGTTGCGGGTATCCGCGTGTTTCAGGATTACCTGCGTCAGCCACCCGCCAGCGATAGAGAGCGTGAAACGCTGCTGGCGCTTGAAAAGAAGTACTGCCAACAAGACCCGCACTGGCGGCTGGGTCGTTATTTACTCTACACGTTGATTAAACCGGAGACTTCCCAATGAGTGCCCAATCACCTGCCTGCCAACTGCTGGAACGTCAACAGGATGACTACACGGCACTTATGGTCGTAGCGCCACCGGTTGATGCCTGGTTAATCGCGCAATCTGCAGGCGCTATCAGTGGGGATCTTGGGGTTCTAAGCGAGTGGCAAGCTGCCGATAAGAGAGCGTTTAGCCCCTTCGCGCTGCCTGAAAATGCCGTTACCCACGGCGAGATAGTGTTGTTCTGGCCTAAAGCGCATCAGCTAGGCATTTGGTGGCTTGAGTGGCTATGCAGGGTGTTACCCATGGGCACGGCCATTGAGATTGTCGGTGAGCACAGTGGTGGCGTGAAACGGGTGCCTAACGTACTCGCAGAGCGGGGGATGATGTGTGACAAGCGCGATAACGCGCGGCGCTGTTCACTCTTTGCCACACGCACCATCGCGCTTGAGAACACCCTGGAAGACGCTTGGCAGCGCTTTGATGCTTTGGGCTTAACGCTGGTTAGCCATCCCGGCGTTTTTGGTCATGGCAAGGTAGATGAAGGCACGCTGCTACTATTGGACAGCTTGGAAAAAGAGCTGCCTAAAACGCCTCAACGTATTCTCGATATGGGCTGTGGCGATGGCATTATTAGCGCCTGGCTTGCCAAACGGGGCCATGCGGTAACCGCCGTGGATGTCAGCGCTTTTGCTGTAGAGGCAACGCATCGCACGCTAGAGGCTAATCAGGTTAATGGGCATGCTTTGCAAAGCGATGTGTATAGCGCATTGGAAAGTGAAACCTACGATTTTATTATTAGTAACCCGCCGTTTCATCAAGAGCGAGACGTAAGCTACGGGCCTAGCCAACGCTTGATTCGCCAAGCGCCTAAGCATCTTGCTAACCGTGGGCGTCTCATCATGGTCGCCAATGTGTTCTTGCCTTATCCGGACCTTCTCACCGAGGCTTTTGGCAGCTTTGAAACGCTTGCTGATAATCGGCGGTTTCGGGTCTATGTGGCGAGTAGATTAGGCCGTTAATGTTTATTTTTGAATCGCGGTTTACTCGTCAAAGAAAACACTTAAAACATGGTCTAAGTGGGCTTCCATTGCATGGCGGGCAGCGGTCGGGTCACGATTTTCAATCGCCTTGACGATCTGCTCATGATCGCCTTGGGAGCGTTGAGGCATATCTGTTTCCATGTACAGATCCTGAAGACGACGGAACATAGGGCCATATTGATGGCCAAGTAGGTGCTTGATGATAAGTGCGTAAGCAGCGTTGCTTGATGCTTCTGCTATGCGGATATGCAGCAATCGGTCCCCGGCGCAGTTACGTCTACCGTTGGCGTTATCAAAAAAATTGCGTTCGAGAGCTAATCGAATCGATTTTATGTCGTCATCGGTCGCATTCGTGGCTGCTAATGCCGCGATTTCCGGCTCTAGATAGCGGCGTGTCTGAAGAAGGGAAAACGGAGGGATTTCTTCGTCCAGGTTAAGCTCAATTTCACTCTCGAATTCTGGATCCAGTGCCCACGGTTCTGTACGTGCCGCCGCACGCATCACCGGCTCTAAAGGCATTGAACGGGGCTCAAGTACAACGACACCGTGCCCGACTCGCACGGCAACCTGACCAACCACTTCCAAAGCAATCAAGGCTTCTCTTACTGATGCTCGGCTGACGCCTAGAGATTGTGCAAGCTCGCGCTCGGGCGGAAGGAGGGTTCCAGGGGGGAACTCTCCATTATTGATCAACTGCTGCAACTGGTCAGCGATCTGGCGATAAAGCCGTTGTGAGCGGATGGCTTGAATGGGCATTCGCGGTCGTTCCTATCCGTTTCTTTAATATTCTCGATCAATATTAACTGCGACTAAAGTTTATCCCCAAAAGCCCATGATTGGCCTTTTTGAGGATTGCAAAGATCAATATCTCTCGCTCATACTCGATTCATTGGTCAGGCCATTGTATGTCTGGACGACCTGACCCTAGTATGTTCCCACGATTTCCAGAGGCGTGCCATCGCTATTAGGGAAGTGACATCGCATGAGACTCAAAAATAAAACTGCATTAATCACTGCCGCCGCGAACGGTATTGGGCGTGCAAGCGTCGAGCGATTTGTTGCCGAAGGCGCACGTGTACTCGCCACCGATATTGATATTTCTACCTTGCAAGATATGCCGGGCGTTGAAGCCTATCGCCTTGATGTAACGGATAGTCAGGCAATCAACGAACTTGCCGCTTCGCTGCCAGACTTGGACATACTGTTTAACTGTGCGGGCATGGTGGCGGGTGGCACGGTGCTTGAGTGCGACGAGGCGACTTGGCAGCGGTCGATGGATCTGAACGTCACTTCAATGTTTTATACCCTTCAGGCTTTTTTACCCGGCATGTTATTAAACGGCGGGGGTAGCATTATCAATATGGCGTCTCTGGCATCAAGCGTTAAAGGTGTTGCCAACCGTTGTGCTTACGGGACCTCCAAAGCGGCGGTTATCGGTCTTACCAAGTCGGTCGCCGCCGACTTTATGACCCAGGGTGTTCGCTGCAATGCCATTTGCCCAGGTACCGTCGAGTCTCCCTCATTGAAACAGCGTATTGCAGACCAGGCCCGCCGAGAAGGGCGCAGCGAGTCTGACGTGCTGGCATCGTTTATTGCGCGTCAACCGATGGGCAGGCTAGGGCGGGTAGAGGAAGTGGCTGCTTTGGCCGCTTTTCTGGCCAGTGATGAATCGCAGTTCATTACCGGTACCGCGCAATTAATTGATGGCGGCTGGGCTAACTGATTACTTTAGGAGGTACAACAATATGAAATTATTACGCTTTGGGCCATCGGGTCAGGAAAAGCCAGGCATTCTGGATAGCCAGGGAAAGGTACGCGATCTTTCCTCTATCGTTGATGATATTGCGGGCGACGTATTGAGCGATAGTAAGTTGCAGCAGCTACGCGATATGGATTTAACGACGTTGCCGGAAGTAGCTGATGATGTCCGCTTGGGCCCCTGTGTGGCTCGCGTAGGCAAGTTTATCTGCATTGGCCTCAACTACTCAGATCACGCAGCGGAAACCGGTGCTGAAGTGCCGCCCGAACCGGTCATTTTCAATAAATGGACCAGCGCTATCTGCGGCCCTAACGATGATGTGGAGATTCCCCGTGGCTCGGAAAAGACCGATTGGGAAGTAGAGCTTGGCGTCATCATTGGCAAGGGCGGACGTTACATCGACGAGGCCGACGCCATGTCTCATGTGGCGGGCTACTGTGTTGTGAATGATGTCTCTGAGCGTGCGTTCCAGCTTGAACGCAGTGGCACTTGGGATAAAGGCAAAGGCTGCGATACGTTTGGCCCGTTAGGCCCTTGGCTGGTAACCCGTGATGAAGTGGCGGACCCGCACCAATTGGGCATGTGGCTTGAAGTGGATGGCAAGCGTTATCAGGATGGCAGCACCCAGACCATGGTGTATCAGGTGCCTTTCCTGATCAGTTATCTAAGCCGTTTTATGAGCCTGCAGCCGGGCGACGTCATTTCAACCGGTACGCCTCCCGGTGTAGGCATGGGCCAGCAGCCCCAAGTATATCTTCGGGGCGGCCAGCGCATGCGTTTAGGCATTGATGGCTTGGGCGAGCAGACGCAGCGCGTAGTTCAGGCATAGAAAATTTAGATAGTAGAAATATAGATAGTGGAAATACACATGGTAAGAAAATAGGTATTGGCGGCTCTAATTCGCCGCTAATACCTCATTTACCGAGAGCGGCAGGCCTTGAAGGATTTTTATACCTCCAAAGGACTGACCAATAGACCAAAGCGCCTGTCAGGCTGGTTCGATAGTGGCCTGTGCTTGGCGGAAAGGAGCACATTAATGCAAGCGCTTGTTTGTTCAAAGCCGCACCACCTTGAACTGCGTCACTACGCTAAGCCTGAATGTCCGGCAGGACATGCCCTGGTACGCATTCGGCGCATTGGCATCTGCGGCACGGATATCCATGCCTATGGGGGTAATCAGCCCTATTTTGAATACCCACGCGTGCTTGGTCATGAGCTCGCAGGAGAGGTTGTTGAGGTGGTGGATAGCCCAACTCAGCATCTGTTGGGCAAGCAGGTCTACGTTATTCCTTATTTACATTGTGGCGAGTGCCGCGCCTGCCAGCAGGGTAAGACAAACTGTTGCCAGAATATGCAGGTTATTGGTGTACATAAGGATGGTGGAATGGCGGAGTACTTGTCTGTTCCCACTACACACTTGGTAGTTTCCGAAACCCTCTCTATCGATCAGCTTGCATTAGTAGAGTGCATGGCGATTGGCGCCCATGCGGTAAGACGTAGCGCACTGCAAGCGGGTGAGTTGGCGGTGATTGTCGGAGCAGGCCCGATAGGCATGGGTGTTCTTCAGGTGGCGAAAAGCCGAGGTGCACGCACATTGATGGTGGACACCAATGCCTCGCGATTAGCATTTTGCCGTGATGTGCTGGGGGCTGATGCGGTCGCAAATCCACAGGAAGTTGAGGTGACGGCCCAGATCAGCACACTAAATGGTGGAGCGCTAGCGGATGTAGTGTTCGATGCCACCGGTAATCCCCGTGCCATGCAGGCGGGGTTCGATCTTGCAGGCCATGGTGGGCGCTACGTGTTGGTTAGCATAGTGAAAGCTGATATCACCTTTAACGATCCTGACTTCCACAAAAAAGAACTGACACTCATGGGGAGTCGTAACGCCACGCGTGAAGACTTTGATTGCGTGGTGTCGCTGATGGAAAGTGGCGCTATCAACGCTGAGGCGATGATTACTCACCGGGCGCCGCTTGCTGATGTTCCTTCAAAAATGCCTCAGTGGTGTGATCCCGACAATCAGGTTATCAAAGCCATGATTTCCATTGATACTGAGGAAGCGCATCCGTGAGTGACCTGATTACAACGCAAACACCCCATCTCACGCTGCGTGTCCACGCACTGGATAATGTTCGAGTTGCTTTGACCGACTTGCCCGAGGGCGCAGTGATCGAAGATCAAGGCGTCAACATCACGCTACCTGGCTTCGTTCGCCACAAGCATAAGTTTGCGCTAAACGATATGGCCGTTGGCGATGTTGTCACCATGTACGGCGTAAGGGTCGGTAAAGCAACACAGCCCATTGCGGCGGGGGGCGCGATCACGACCGAAAACGTGGTGCATGCAACGGACGAGCTATCCACGGAGACTAGGCAACAAGCATGGCAGCCCCCTGAGGTAGCGGCGTTCGAGAAGACGACATTTGCGGGCTACCACCGCCCGGATGGCAAGGTAGGAACGGCCAACGTGTGGCTAGTGGTGCCTTTGGTCTTTTGTGAAAACCGCAATATCGAAGTGTTGCGCCAGTGTGTTGCCGATGCCTTGGGTGACGACCCCTTTTATGATTATAAGCGCATGGCCAGACAGCTGTTACATGGGCAAGACATTGCAGAGTCAGCGGCACCCGCTGGGGAGCGTCTGTTTCCTAATGTCGATGGCGTGCGCTTTTTGATTCATCAGCAAGGCTGCGGTGGCACAGACGGCGATGCTGACGCGCTATGTGAACTGCTCGCAGGCTACATCTGTCATCCTAATGTCGCTGGAGCAACGGTGCTCAGCCTAGGCTGCCAGAAAGCACAGATCACGATGTTGCAAGATGCCATTGCAAAACGTGACCCAAGCGGCCACAAGCCAGTCAGCTATTTCGAGCAGCAGCGGTCTGAAAGCGAAGAGGTGCTGATTCGCGACGCATTGACAGCGATTTTTGATGGACTCAAGCAGGCCAATCAAGTGACTCGGCAACCAGCGCCGCTTTCTGAGCTTACCTTGGGCGTTGAATGCGGCGGCTCGGATGGCTTTTCCGGGCTTTCCGCAAACCCCATGGTAGGCGCCGTTGTGGATCGCCTAGTGGCGCTGGGCGGTAGCGGTATTCTAAGTGAGTTCCCCGAACTGTGTGGCGTGGAGCACGAGCTATTGGCGCGCTGTCGTAATCAACAGGTTGCTGAACGCTTTACCGCATTAATGGCCGCTTATCAGCGTCATGCCCATGCTGTGGGCGCGGACTTCTCCATGAACCCTTCACCTGGGAATGTGCGTGACGGCCTGATTACCGATGCCATGAAGTCAGCAGGCGCTGCTAAAAAAGGCGGAGACAGTCCCGTGGTTGATGTGCTCGATTACACCGAACCCATGACGCGTAAGGGACTTAACCTGCTATGTACGCCAGGTAACGATGTAGAGTCCACTACCGGCTTGGTTGGGTCCGGCGCTAATCTGGTGCTATTTACCACAGGCCTAGGAACGCCGACCGGCAACCCTGTTGCACCTGTGATTAAGATTTCAAGCAATAGCGAACTCGCAAGCCGCATGAGCGATGTTATCGACTTCGATGCTGGGCCGATCATCCGCGGTGAAGCGAGCATTGCCCAATTGGCCGATGAATTGCTAACGTTCTGTATTGAAACCGCGTCTGGACGTTATGTATCGAAGGCCGCACGTCTTGCACAGTTGGACTTTATTCCCTGGAAAAGAGGAGTGTCATTGTGAGGCAGCCTCTCTCTCAGGCGAGCATTGTTCAGTTCGGTACGAGCCGTTTTTTACTCGGCCATGTCGCTGCTTTTGCAAGCGCAGCGTTGGCAGAGGGAAACAGTCGTGAGGCGGTGCTTGTGGTGCAGACATCGGCGCGTCCCGAGGGCAAAGCCAAGGCAGCTGCCCTGGCTCAGCAGGATAGTTATCCGCTACACATTAAGGGATTGCGTAATGGTGCACCTATTGAGGAGTACCTCTCTATTAGTAGTATCGCTGGCTGCCTCGTGGCACAGGAAGAGTGGGAGGCATTAGAGCGTCACTTTATTCACACAGCTCGTTGGGTGGTTTCCAATACGGGGGATAGCGGTTACGAAGTCGCCGGTGATACTAGTCTTGCCGCTGTTCCAGCAAGCTTTCCAGGCAAGTTGACTAAGCTGCTTTATGCACGCTTCAAGGCAGAGCAGCCAGGTCTCACGCTGCTGCCCTGCGAATTGATCGGCAGCAATGGTCAAGTGCTCAAGGAAATCGTCTCCAAACTAGCGCGCCAGGACTACCACGATGCTCATTTCGATACATGGCTGGATATCGAGTGTTGCTGGGTCAATACATTGGTAGACCGAATCGTCTCGGCGCCCTTGGAGCCGGTTGGCGCTGTTGCTGAGCCTTATGCGCTCTGGGCTGTGCAGCAAACGCCAGGCCTGACGATGCCTTTTGAATATCCTGCCATTGAGGTCGTAAGTTCGTTACAGCCTTATGAGTTACGCAAGCTGCATATCCTTAATCTGGCGCATACGTATCTGGTTGATCAGTGGCTCCAGCTTGAATTGACCGGTTCCGTTACCTACGTCAGAGAAGCCATGCGAGAGCCACAGCTACGTAATGCGCTCAGTGAGGTTATGGAGAAAGAGGTGCTACCTGTTTTGGCACTTGAATTACCGGATATGGATTTAAACGCCTACTGGCAGAGCACATTGGACCGTTTTGATAACCCTTTTTTAGGTCATCGTCTAAAAGATATTGCCCAGTATCACAATGACAAACTGAGCCGTCGTATACAGCCGATGGTGGATATGGCGAAAAATCACGCAGTACCGACGCCAATGCTGAGTGATGCGCTTAAACGGAAAAACATTCCAAACATTAACGATAAAACAACACTGCTTTAAAGCAGACACCACACCTACGGTTAAACACAAGAAAAAGAGGAGTGCTCAATGCGCCTGAATAAACTGTCTATCGCTATTACGCTTGCTACTGTTACGACGCTTGGCGCTGTTACGGCTGCTCACGCCAGCACTGAAATCCGCGTTGCGTACGGCAACCAGCCCGGCGAGCCGGTGGATGTCGCCGTTAAACAGTGGGCTGAGTGGGTGAGTGAGGCGAGTAATGGTGAGCTGGAACTGAAAGCGTTTCCCGCAAGCCAACTAGGTTCGGAAACTGAGGTAATGGAACAGGCACGCTTTGGTGCGCCCATTATTTCAATTTCTGCTTACAGTAATTTTCTCGATTCAGTGCCTGACCTTGCCGTATTAGATGCGCCTTATCTGAGTGAAGACTTTGAGTCGAAGCTTAAGGTTTTTGATTCGGAATGGTTTTCAGAACAAATGGCAAAGGTAAATGGGTCTGGCTACCACATTGTTATCCCAAATGCGGTATATGGAGCACGCCACCTGCTATCAAATGAGCCTGTCAGCAGTCCTGCTGATCTTGATGGTATGCGTATTCGTGTTCAAAACTCGCAAATGTATGTAGAAGCTATACGTGCCATGGGAGCAACCCCTACGCCGATGTCACTTGGTGACGTCTATCCTGCGCTGGCGCAGGGAATAGTAGACGGCGTCGAGAATCCAGCAGCGGTACTTTACGGAGGCAAGTTCCACGAAGTGGTGAAGCATCTTAGCTTGACGTCTCATATGCATACCGTGGCGCCTTTCGTTACTGGGAAGTCTTTTTGGGATCAACTCAGTGAAGAGCAGCAGCAGATTATGACGGATACCGGCCAGCAGATGGCAGAGTATCTCTCTGAACTGGTAGCGGAAAATAGCGAACAGGCATTAGAGAGTTTACGTAGTGAAGGTGTAGAGATTCATGATGTTGATATCACGCCTTTCCGCGAGCGAGCTGCGCAACAGATTCCATCCGCGTTTCCTCAGTGGAGCGATGGTCTGTATGACAAGGTTTACGAAATAATTAACGGCTAATCAGCCTGTGATTGCGTGGTTCCCCGGCTAGCCGGGGAACCACGTTGAGGTGTCTGATATGAAGCGTATATTCACGTGGATAGATCGATTCATGCGTCTTGATGAAGTCATCGCGACCGCCGCCATTTTTGCGCTTTTCCTGGTGGCTATTAGCAACATATTCATGCGCTATTTATTTAACAGTCCCTTAGCCTGGACAGAAGAAATTCTTCAAATGCTTTTAGTGTGGGCCTCATTCCTGGGCGCCAGCGCCTTGGTGCGCCGTAGAGAGCATGTGTTTATCAGTTTTGTTACCGATAAGCTGCCGCCAAGATTGGCGCATTGGAATGAGCAAATATTCAGTGTGGGCATCATTTTAGCGAGTGCCGCAGTAATGCTTTATTGGGGGACTGAGCTACTCAGCTATTCAGCGTATCGCAGTACACCGATGCTGCAAATTCCTTATTACTGGATTCATGTGGCGATCCCCGTTAGTGCGGTGGTAATGATTTACCACTGCGTGGTGCGGTTGGTTCGGCAACATTCATCTTAGGAGCTAACCACATGGCTGTCAGTATCGCGCTTGGCGCATTGTTTTTACTGTTTCTGTTAGGTACACCCGTCGCGTTTGCACTCTTTTTCTCGACGTTTCTCTATTTCATCGTAGGGGCTGACCAACCCATGATGCTGCTTATTCAGCGTCTAGCCGGTGGCCTAGAGTCGGTTTCTTTACTCGCTATTCCATTTTTCATTATGGCGGGTGTGTTCATGAACTATTCAGGCATTACCGACCGGTTGCTAAAGCTTGCTGAATTGCTGACTCGTCGTATGCATGGTGGATTAGCACAAGCCAATGTGTTGTTAAGTACTTTTATGGGCGGGCTGTCTGGCTCTAATATTGCCGACGCAGCCATGAATGCCAAGCTTTTGGTGCCGAGCATGACGGCTAAAGGCTATCCCGTGCCTTTCTCTAGTGCGGTAACCGCCGCTTCGTCACTCATTACCTCGACCATTCCGCCCGGCATAGCCTTGATCGTGTATGGCTACGTCAATAATGTCTCCATTGGACGGCTTTTTCTTGCCGGGGTGGTGCCTGGCGTGTTGATGGCAATCAGCCTAATGGTGCTGGTGTCCTTCCTGTGTCGGCGTTATGGCTACCAGCCACCCCAGCGAGCGAAAGTAGCTCGCACGGAGTGGGTTAGCGTGACGCGTGCCGGTATTATCGCTTTAATGCTACCCTTGGTCGTCATTGGCGGCATTCGCATTGGCGTATTTACGCCAACAGAGGCGGGGGCTATTGCGGTGCTTTATGCTCTAATCGTAGGTGTTTTCATTTATAAGCAGATGACGCCTAAGACGATAGCGCTGGCGACCAACGAATCGCTCTTGGCATCTGTTAATGTGCTTTTCATCATTGCCGTAGCATCAGGTTTTGCACGCTTTCTTACTTGGGAGCAAATTCCTCAAGAGATAGCTATGTTGCTATCCACGCAGGTAGGAAGCGCTATCGCTTTCTTATTATTAGCTAACATATTGTTATTGATTTTGGGAATGTTTCTGGAAGGAAACGCCATTTTGATCGTGCTTTCACCGCTGCTGGCACCGGTAGCCTCTCAATTTGGCATTGATCCCGTCCACTTTGGCATCATTTTCATTATCAATGCCACGATTGGCACGATTACACCGCCATTAGGCACGGTGATGTTTACGACCTGCAGTATCACAGGTATTAACGTTTCATCCTTTATTCGTGCTGTTCTACCTTTTTGGCTGGTAATGGTAGGTATTCTATTACTGGTAACCTTCATCCCGGCGCTTTCGCTGATGCTGCCTACGCTTGTTTTCTAACCGCGATGGTTTTTTATGAAAGGCAGTGGCAGGGATTAAAGAGGCTAACTCAATATTTCCTCACACTTGCCACATTCGGCTACCGACGTACCAACGTTTCACCGCTATGCTGCTGATAAGCAGTGGCCAATTGAATGTAAGTTGCACGGGGTGGCAATGATGGTTAGAAACAGCAGAAATATCGTGATGTTAAGCAGTGCGGTTGTGTTGGGTGGATTGTTGGCGCTGGGGTTGGTCGGAGGCGGTAGCTATATCAAGCAGGCGGCCGACGTGTGGCAGCAGTCTTCGCGCAATGTCACAGTGCGCGGTTTGGCCGAGCGTGAGGTGGCGGCCGACCTGGTCTTATGGCCGTTTAACTACAGCGTGAGCGCTAATAGCTTAAGCGACCTGGAGCAGCAGCTTTCCAATAATGATCAGGCGATTCGTCGCTTTCTGGAGGCTCAGGGATTTGAATCCGAGCATATCAGCACCACGCCCCCCAGGATTACCGATCAGTTCAGCAACCTCTATGGCGTGCAGCGTCCTGATGAGCGTTACCGCGCTGAGGCCACGTTACTGCTGCGTTCGCCGGATGTAGAGGGTGTGATGCAGGCGATCCCAGGTACTTCATCGCTGGTACGTCAGGGGATTTTGCTCTCGCCAAGTTACGAGTACCAAACTGAGTTTCTATTTACCGGCTTGGAGGCTATCAAGCCTGAGATGATTGCCGAGGCGACGGCTGACGCGCGTAATGCCGCCCAGCAGTTTGCAGAAGACTCCGGGAGTCAGGTAGGG
The DNA here is from genome assembly GCF_052375975.1 of Halomonas sp. TP35. Classification (NCBI taxonomy): domain Bacteria; kingdom Pseudomonadati; phylum Pseudomonadota; class Gammaproteobacteria; order Oceanospirillales; family Halomonadaceae; genus Halomonas; species Halomonas sp. TP35. Next base: position 74,658 of record NZ_JBQSUZ010000016.1, read on the forward strand.
CAGATCCGCCAGGCAACCCAAGGCTATTTCTCGATTGATGATTTGGACAGCTATACCCCGCACATCAAGCGTGTCCGGGTGGTTACGACCATCGACTATGCCTTAAAAGACTAGG
>NZ_JBQSUZ010000017.1:0-72023 GCF_052375975.1 Halomonas sp. TP35
AGTAGGAACCGCTTATAAGGTGCTGATTGTGCGGTCCATGAAAGCTGTTAGCACGTTAATCAATGGTTTTTACGAATGGTGTATTCTGCTTTTTTCAGCAGTCTTTTAAAGCGCCAGCCAGTATGCTCCTGATATTCATGACGGTAGCCGCGCAAGAGTCGCTCTTTCGGCGGCTTGAGAAACTGAATGTCGTTTTGATGTTTGATGATAGTGTTCAGCTGAGTGCTTTGATGGGTGCTCCGCTGTGATTAACGGGCGCTCTCGTACTGTCTTGACTTCGATAAGAACAGGCCTGCGATAGCCATGAGCGAAATGCCACCACTTGAGCATGCTTGACAGGAAGGCGAGTCAGCATAGCGTTTGTGTGGTAGTAACGAGGAAGAAAAGAATGTGGCGGAACACACAGCGCACTTGGGGTCTCGTGAGTATTCTGTTTCATTGGCTTAGCGCCATAGCAATTATTGGCCTGTTTATATTGGGCTGGTGGATGACGGGGCTTGGTTACTACGATAGTTGGTACAATCTGGGGCCATGGGTGCATCGCTCAATTGGCATGTTACTGTTGATAGCCACGGTTGCACGCATAGCGTGGCGCTTACTGCAGCCGACGCCGGCAGGTGAAGGCAGCCGTTTCGAAGTCTTGGCGGCTCATCTGGGCCATATCGCGCTCTACATCGTTTTGCTTCTTGTCATGCTTAGCGGTTATATGATTTCTACGGCTAATGGCCGGGGTATTAGCATTTTCGGTTGGTTTGATGTGCCTGCATTACTGCATGGCCTTCCTAATCAGGCCAGCATCGCCGGTGATATTCATTGGTACAGCGCATTAACATTGGTAGTTTTGGCAGTAGGACATGCGTTAGCCGCATTTAAACATCACTGGATTGATCGACACGCTACACTGGTGCGTATGGTTAATCCGGTGCGCCGATCTGAGCATTCATAAGCGATAAATGCTAATACATAAGTACTAATTGAAAAGTACTCATTAAAAAGTACTTCGAGCTTGGTGAGCAAACTCGTAAATACTGGCTGGAATCGCGTTTTCAAGCATGGAGAAAATAAAAAATTCTCTGTGTCTACTAAGGAAAGAGAGGAGATAACCATGATGTTGAAGAAAAGTGTTGTTGCATCTGCTATTGCCGCGGCTGCATTGGTGCCATTAAGCCAGGCTCAGGCAGCTGATTATAACGTTGATACCGAAGGCCAGCACGCTTTCGTACAGTTTAAAATTAACCATCTTGGTATGTCTTATATTCTGGGTAGTTTTGAAGAATTTGATGGCCAACTCTCTTACGACGAAGACGATGCAGACGCTTCTGCTGTTGAGTTCGAGGTTCAGGTGAATAGCTTGAACTCTAACCATGCTGAGCGTGACCGTCACATTCTGAGCAGTGATTTCCTGAATGCAAGCGAATATCCAACCGCTTCATTTGTCTCGACGAGCTTTGAATCAACAGGCGACAACGAAGGTGTTGTGACGGGTGATTTAACGTTACACGGCGAGACGCAAGAAATTGAAATGCCTGTGACGTTAATCGGTCAGGGTGAAGATCCATGGGGTAATTACCGTGCCGGTTTTGAAGGCAGCACAATGCTTAATCTGGGCGATTATGGTATCGATCTGAGCGATTTCCCCGAGCCCATGCACGAGCTAGAGCTTTATGTGACGTTTGAAGGTATCCGTCAGTAAGTCATCCGTGTTAAAAAGCGCCATCGCCCCAAGGGGCGATGGCGCTTTTGGTTATAAACATTGCAAATTAAGGAGCTACCGGTTTGAGCACTGTATTGAGTCAGCGCAAGTTGGCAATAACTCTATGGCGCCAAACCTGGCCAATGGCCATCGGGGTACTGGCGTTATTGGGTTTTCAGCTTGTTGATAGTGCTTTTGTCGCTCGCCTTGGCACTGCACCTTTGGCAGCGCAATCGTTTACCTTTCCACTCTCCTTCTTAATTATTGGGATCCAAGTGGGGATGGGCATTGCTATTGCGGCGCTTATTTCTCGAGCCTTGGGAGCTGATGAGCATGCGAGAGCAAAGCGCTTAACCAGCCTGGTATTGCTTGCCGGGGGAGCCGTGATTGGCGTGCTGAGCATAGGCTTATGGCTTTTCCATGAGCCTGTTTTTCGTCTGTTAGGTGCAGATAACACGGCGCTTTCTTACATCCGTATTTATTGGGGGCCGCAGCTTTGTTCAGCATGGCTGGGTGCGGTGCTTTATTTTATCTATAGCGTATTTCGTGCCCACGGTAATACCAAGCTGCCGGGTAAGATGATGGTGCTTAGCAGTGTGGCCAACCTGGTGCTCGATCCACTGCTGATCTTTGGTGTTGGCTCCTGGGAGGGCTTGGGGCTGCCTGGGGCTGCCTGGGCAACGTGTATCGCATTCACTTTGGGGTTAGTGATTACGAGCCAGGCGCTGATACGTAAGCAATGGGTGTCTAACGTTGGGCTCTTGGATGAGGCCAAGCACTCCTGGCGCCCTTATGTGGGCATTGCCGCTCCCGCGATGGTGAGCCAATTGATGCCACCTCTTGCCAGCATGTTAACCATTGCCGTTGTCGCTGGGCTTGGCGATACCCAAGTGGCAGCGTGGGGACTGGCAAGCCGCCTGGAAACGCTTTCGCTGATGGTCATATTGGCGATGACTATGTCGCTTCCGCCTTGGTTGGGACGCTGTTATGGGGCCGGGGATTGGGGGCAAATTCAGCAGTTAATACGCTTGGCGCTTAAAGTGGCTGTTATATGGCAGCTAGGTCTTGGCGTGATACTTGCCTTGGGTGCGCCTTGGCTCGCGATGGCTCTGGCGGGAACGCCTAACGTGCAAAGCGAACTCACACTACTGATTCGCTTCTTGCTGCCAAGTTATGCTGCGCTAGGGGTATGTATGTTGGTGGTATCGGCGGGAAATGTGTTGGGCTGGCCACTGCGCGCCATGCTGCTTTCCAGTGCACGGCTCTTTGTCTGCTATTTGCCTTGCCTGTGGGTAGGCTCTCTGCTCTTTGGCTGGTGGGGGCTGGCTGCTGGCGCCGCAATAGGCAATCTGTTGGCGGGTTTAACTGCATGGGCCGTATTGGTACGTATATTATCCCGCCCGCAACGGCAGGCGGGATATAACGGCTAAGGTGATTCATAAATGGGTAATTAATACATAGGCAATTAACGCTTGTGCGGTGCTTCCTGGAACGAGAAATAGGCAAATAGGAGCGCCATTGCCAAGTAGCCGAGTACAAATTGCGGCGCGGCGTTCAATGCAAGTTGAGGTGCGTGCATTAAACCCACAAATGAAAAGCCTGCTGCAATCAAGGCAAACACAGCAGCGCGCCGAAACTGATGATCAATCACCGACACCGTCATGGCGCCCAACAAAATAGCCATAAACATGGCCCCTTGGCCCATCACCACAATGGCACTGGAAATATCGCTAACCACTTCGCCTGCGCCACGGCTAAAGCGCGTCATTATATAGTTAGCAAAGTAGGGCAGCATGGCGAGTGCGACGGCGGGATAGTAGCGCGTATCGTTGGCCTGGAATGCCGTGGCAATCATCGACATGCCCACAAAGACTAATATGGGCGCTACCACCGAGACGGGAATAATGGCGGCCAAGGCCGCAATTAATCCTGTCATGGTGGCCAGCGCATAAACAGCACCGTTCAATAAGCTGTAACCGCGCCCGGCGCCCATCCACTTTGCGCCTACCGTGGCGATATACACGGTAGTAGGAAAAACGCCGCCAAATAGTGCGCCGATCATGGTACCTACGCCGTCAACCGCTTGACATTCGCGGACGTCGTATTTGTCGCCAGCTGCCTCCATCGCTTCAACGTTGTTCATGGTCTCAATGGCGTTATAAAGCGTAATGGGAAGAACAACGGTTAGAACAGCGAGCATACCGGTAAATAGCAACCCCAGACCTTCAAACCAGGCCAGGTTGGGAAGTAGCGGGTAAAAGCCTAGGTGCGTAAATGCATCGCTGAAGCGCTCACTGCCAGCATCACCAATCAAGTAAGCCATCGCCGTGCCAACAATAATCGCGAACAGCGAGGTAGGTAGTTTAAAGGGCATGCTGACCCGGGCTACCAGGCCAACGATAATAATAGCCAGCACGAGAAGGCCAATGACCGGTACTTCCAGTGTTTTAAATAACATCTCACCGGCAATAAACGTTAGTGCTACTCCCGCGACAGCCCCCAGCATGGCAGCCCGTGGCAGGTGATACTGCACCCATCGGCCAATCAGGCTAATCGCCGCTTCAATAGCGCCACTAATAAAGCAGGCAGCCACCGCAACCTTCCAGGCCAACTCGGTATCACCGGTCAGTTGCTTGGCGGGTAACAGTACGCCAAATAAAAATACAAACATAACCGGAGTAGAAATGCCGTATGAAAGGGCGGTGACGTCGGTACGGCTCTCTTTCCTGGCTAAGCGTGCAGCGCTCCAGGCGTAATAGAAGTTGCCGACCATAACGGCAATGGCCGCTCCTGGTAGCACCTGACCATAGACGATCGAGGAAGGGAAGCCCATGCCCAGCATGGTAATCGCGATAACGATAAAGTTGGCGATGTTGTTTTGGAAGAGAGCAAAGAAGGCATCGGTGTCTTCTTTTTTATACCAAGGGTAATGTGTGCTGGCTGCCGCCATGGAAAGCCTCGTTAATGAAAGAGTTTAACAGTGCAAGCCGTTAGGCAGATAGACCCAGGTGGGGTTGACTGATCGGTCAGGTTGGCGCTGAACAGGACGCCGCACGGGCGGCCCTGGCTCTGGCGGCAAGCGCGCAATTGTACACAACAATACAACCATTCCCAAGATACAAAAACGCCCAGGCAAAGCCTGGGCGCTGAGTAAAGCATTAGGCAACGCGGCTAGTCGTTAACCGCTGCAATCGCTTTGGCAAGGTAAGGGAGATTTTCATGAGAGAAGCCCGCAACGTTGGCGCGCCCAGAGCGGACCATGTAAATGCCAAACTCATCGCGTAAGCGATCTACCTGGTCAGGCGTTAGCCCGGTGTAGGAGAACATGCCGCGCTGTTCAGCAACACAAGCATATTTCTGATCCAAGCCGTAGGGTTTCAGGGCTTCCACAAAATCACGGCGCAGCGTATTAATACGGTCACGCATTTCGGTGAGTTCTTCACGCCACATGGTGGTCAGTTCGGCATCGTTTAAAATTTCGCTTACGATGGCGCCGCCGTGAGCAGGCGGGTTGGAGTAGTTTTCCCGGGCCACAATTGCCACCTGAGAACGCACATTCTCCATCTGTTCCGCGTCTTTAGCGACCATGATAAGGCAGCCAGTGCGCTCGCAGTAGATACCGAAATTCTTCGAGCAGGAGCTGGTGATAATCACTTCGTCCAGCTGTTCGGCTAGTAGGCGTACGCCATAGGCATCTTCGTCCAGTCCTTCACCAAACCCTTGGTAGGCGAAGTCAACGAGTGGTAGGAGCTTGCGTTCCCGTAGAACGTCCAGCACTTTCTGCCACTGCTCTTGGGATAGATCGAAACCGGTCGGGTTATGGCAGCACGCATGCAGCACCACAACGTCGCCTTCAGGAATTTTTTTCAGCGCGGCCAGCATGCCTGAAAAATCGAGGCGGTTATCAGCATCTACATACGGATATTTATGCAGCGCTATGCCCGCAGAAGTAAAAATACCGTGGTGATTGGGCCACGTCGGGTCACTTACCCAAATACCTTTATGGGGCAGCTGAGTCGCAATAAAGTCAGCCGCTAAGCGTAACGCACCGGTACCGCCGGGGGATTGAGTAGCGCTGGCGCGCTTGGCTTCCAGTACGGGGGAGTCGGTACCCAGCACCATGGGCAATACGACATTGCTGTAGGCGGGCGCCCCGTGCGAACCGATATAGGTTTTGGTGGCTTCATTCTTGAGCAGGCGAGCTTCAGCTTCTTTGACAGCGCGCATTACCGGTGTATTACCCTTTGAATCGCGGTAAACCCCTACGCCCAAATCAACCTTTTGCGGATTGGTATCTTTTTTGAAAGCTTCGATCAGCCCGAGAATGGCATCTCCAGGGACTCGCTCAATATGCTCAAACATTTACTCAGCTACCTCGTCGGTTCTGGCGGCAAGAATGAAATCATTAAGATGCAGGCCATTAATACGATGTGTCCACCACATTACGGTGGTTTTACCCCATTCGGTGATTAACATGGGATGGTGTCCGGCCTGCTCTGCTATTTCGCCAACACGCTGGGTAAATGTCAGCGCCTTGGCAAAGTCATAAAACGAAAAGCTTCGTGACAGCTTTATGATGCCATCGTGCTCGACAATCCGCCACTCCGGTAATTGCTCAAGATAAGCCTGACACTCGCTTTTATCTAGCGGCGGGGTATCTTTCGAGCAGGGTTCACAGATGGTTTGTGCAAGCCTGAGCATATACATTCCCTCATAAAATCGGCATAACACTGGTCATGAAAGCAGGCAAACGCAATCACGGCCAATTATCATTGGCATGATTACGCGTAAGCAACAATATAGGTATGAATTTTGTCAGGAGGTGGAATGAGTGGTTTTGTTAGCCTGGTGGGCGCAGGTCCTGGCGATGCAGAGTTATTAACCTTAAAAGCCTACAAGCGTCTTCAGCAAGCAGATGTCGTGCTTTACGACCGCTTGGTTAGTAGCGCTATTTTAGCGCTACTGCCGAGCAATACGCAGCGCTTCTATGTTGGAAAGGTTCGGTCACAGCATAGTGTTCCTCAACAGGAGATTAATCAACGCTTGGTCGACTGGGCCATTGAGGGCAAAAAAGTCGTAAGGCTTAAAGGCGGTGACCCGTTCATCTTTGGTCGCGGCGGTGAAGAGCTGGAGGCGCTAATCACTCATGGAGTAGCGGTGGAGGTTATTCCCGGTATCACCGCCGCCTCAGGATGCTCCGCTTATGCTGGCATTCCGCTTACCCACCGTGATCATGCACAGGCTGTCCATTTTGTAACGGGGCATTGGGCGGATGATGAGCAGGCAATGGAGTGGGAAGCGTTAGCAAAGCCAGGCCAAACACTGGTTTTCTATATGGGGCTAAACAGCGTTGGTGTGATTAGCCAAAAGTTGATGGCGTATGGGATGTCGAGTGATACGCCACTGGCGTTGATTGAGCAAGGGACGATGGCTAAACAGCAAATCCATGCGGGAACATTGGCATTGCTGCCTGAGGCCTTGACGACAGGCCGTATTCAATCACCGGCGCTTTTAATTATTGGTGGTGTGGTTTCACTCCACAAAAAGCTTGCGTGGTTCAAAAATGCTCATCCAAGCGAAGCTCCTGTTCATAATGATCTACAGTAGAAGGTGGGCTTAGCGTAATGCATTGAATCTGCTAATAGACTGGCTAGATGCCATTTGCTGTGTATCCTTGTAAAGAACGATATGCGCTAAATGCACCATTAACGCTGCTGATATCGGCAGCCTGGTAGAGAGAGGGACGCAGAATGTCAGAAGAACACCATTCGGATCATCAGACGCCTGCGAGCAGGCAGGATGCCAAAACACTATTTAAAGATAACCGAGTCAGGGCTATCGCGGGTATCGCCGCCATTGCCGTTATTTGGGCGATCATGGCGCAGTCCAACGCAGGCACTCATAAAGAGCGTGTTGAAGCGCTTGAAGGGCAGCTTGCAAGTGTTGAACAGGACAATCGTCGTTATAGCCGCCGTATCCAGGAAATAGATCAGGCAGAAACCAATTTAGCGGACATGCAGGCAGAGATGGCGCAGCTTGAAGAGCAGCGCAATGAGGCCAGTTCTGTGTTGGAAAGTGCACAAAATGACGTGACTGCTGTTCAGACGCGTCTTGAAGAATTAGAAACTCAACGAGATGAACTTCAAAATGAAGTGGATGCTTTAAACCAGGAGCTGGAAAACGCCCAAGGCGATATGCAGTCACTGCGCGATGAGCGCGATGAAATCACAACGACCCGTGATAATGCTGAGACGACACTTCAGCAGATAGAAGAAGCCCAGCAGAGCGCTGATGAAGCGCGGCAACAGGCTGAAACCGCACGCCAACAGGCTGAAGAGCAGCGTCAGCAAGCGGTTGAAGCACTAAGTAGCGCTGAAGATGATTTTGCTGAACTTGAAGAGAAGAGCCGTCAAGCTAATGAAGCGCTCACTGGTCTTGAGGAGCTGGTGGCTTCGGCACAAAGTGAACTGGATGAGTTGGAAAAGACGCGTGACTCCCTTACCTCTGAGCGTGATGAGCTTCAAAACGAAGTCGATTCATTGGTTGAGCTTCGTGAAGAGGAGTCGCAGAGCCTGGAGCAGGTGCGTGGCGAAATGGAAGACTTGATGGTTGCGCTTGATCTTGGTCGTAATGAAGTCGCTAACATTAATAGCGATATTGAAGCGCGTGAAGAAACCTTATCTCAACTGGAGTCTCAGCTAAGTAGTTGGCGAGACGAGCTTTCTTCCCTTGATCAGCGTTTAGGTAGCGCCGATGATGCAGCAAATGACGCTTCATCTGAGGGCGGCGCAACGGATCAGGCGCCTGCCAACGAAAGCGATAACAACCAATCACAGAGCCAACAGCAAAGCAATAATTAAGCGTATTCGTCTGAATCAACCAGACGAATTGACAGGCGGATGCTGGTAGCCCCAGCATCCGTTTTTGTTTGTTGGTTTATGAATACGTGGCCAAAGAGTATCATTTGGCGCAACGTGAATAGTTTGCCTGGATTATAGGAGCGCGACTAATGGACGGCGTTAAACATATTGTCGCAGTGGCCTCGGGAAAAGGTGGGGTTGGTAAATCGACCGTCACCGTTAACCTGGCGCTGGCACTGTCTGCCCAGGGTTATCGTGTGGGCGTACTGGATGCGGATATTTATGGTCCAAGCCAGGCACAAATGCTTGGTGTGAAGGAGGGTGTCCGTCCTGAAGCGACTGACAACAACCAGTTTTTACCGTTGAGCGCCCATGGCCTTCAAGCCATGTCGATGGCCTTTTTGGTTAATACGCGTGAAGCGATGGTCTGGCGCGGGCCAATGGTGGTGGGGGCTTTTCAGCAGATGCTCACACAAACACAGTGGGATAATCTTGATTTCCTACTGATTGACATGCCCCCCGGCACTGGCGATATACAGCTGACACTGGCGCAAAAAGTGCCAGTAACGGGGGCGGTAATTGTGACCACCCCGCAAGATATCGCGCTGTTGGATGCGCGTAAAGGTATCGAAATGTTCCGCAAGGTGAATGTCCCGGTGCTTGGTGTGGTTGAAAACATGAGCCTTTACCACTGTGAAAACTGTGGTCATGAGGCCGCAATTTTTGGTACAGGAGGAGGGGATAGCATTGCCGAAGAGTACCAAACAACCGTGCTGGGACGGCTACCATTGACGTTGTCCATTCGAGAGCTGGCAGACTCGGGTACTCCAAGCGTTATCTCAGAGCCTGATAGCTCGGTAAGCCAAACGTTTGCAGAGATTGCCAGGCAAGTTGCCCAGTCAGTAAATGGCAGCGAGAGCGATGGGCCCACTATTTCTTTTAGCGAGTGATGAAGTAACACATGAGTATCAAATCAGATAAGTGGATTCGTCGCATGGCACAAAGCGATGCCATGATTGAACCGTTTGAAGCGGAGCAGGTTCGCTATGTTAATGATCAGCGAGTGATCTCTTACGGCACATCCAGCTATGGCTACGATGTCCGCTGTGCCGATGAATTTAAGGTGTTTACCAATATTCATTCGGCCATTGTTGATCCTAAAGCGTTTGACGAAAAAAGCTTTGTGGACGTAAAAGGTGATGTTTGCATTATTCCGCCTAACTCGTTTGCGTTAGCTAGAACGGTTGAGTATTTTCGTATTCCGCGCAGCGTGCTGACTATTTGCCTGGGCAAATCAACGTATGCGCGTTGCGGTATTATCGTGAACGTCACGCCGCTTGAGCCGGAATGGGAAGGGCACGTAACGCTTGAGTTCTCTAATACGACCAATTTGCCAGCCAAGATTTATGCTCACGAAGGTGTGGCGCAAATGCTGTTTTTAGAGTCCGACGAGGTGTGTGAAACGTCGTATAAAGATCGAGGCGGGAAATACATGGGGCAGCGTGGTGTTACGTTACCGCGCACGTAATAGATACGCCTGTTAAGTAGCCCTAAAAGCAAGGCCTTACGGTTTCCCGTAAGGCCTTGCTTGCTATTTACTATGCGCGTTTCTGCGAACAGTAACCGACAGGTCGATCAACTACACGTCAGTGTCTTCATCCAACTCTTCGTCAAGCTCTTCAGCGGCATCGGCATGAGAAAGGCGCATACCATGTTCAGGTAGAAGATGACCGTCCATTTTGGCGCCTTCCGCGCTGTATTGCAGCCGCCCCTCTAGAAACCACTGCACGGCGATTGGATAAATCAGGTGCTCGCGGGCGTGGACCTTCTCTTTAAGCGTCTCTGCGTTATCTTCAGGAGTGACCGCTAATTCTGCTTGCAGAACTACGGGGCCGCCATCCAACTCTTCGGTAACAAAATGCACACTGCAGCCGTGGCTGGTTACTTTGTCGGCCAGCGCCCGCGCATGAGTATTTAACCCTTGGTACTCGGGCAGCAGTGAGGGGTGAATGTTCAGCATCCGACCCAAAAAGCGTTGTACAAAGCGCGGCGTTAAAATACGCATAAAGCCAGCCAGCACAATCAAGTCGGGTTCATGGCGCTCAATCACCTTAATCAGCGCGCCGTCGTAAGCCTCGCGGTTGTCATATTCGCGATGAGGCAGGGCGACGGCCTCGATGCCAGCCTCGTGGGCGCGCTTCAAACCATAAGCGTCAGCCACGTTGGAGATCACCGCCACAATCTCTCCGCCTAAACGGTCATGCGACTGCGCATCAATCAATGCTTGAAGATTACTGCCGCTGCCTGAAATCAGCACAACGACCCGCCGTGGCCCGGTAGGTTCTGGCGTCATGTCGGTCATCGTGTCGCTGGGATATTCGGTACCACTCATGCTGACAGGTTCTCCAGCACCACCGCTTCTTCCTGACGTTGGGTAATATGACCGATACGATAAACCGTTTCACCTTGAGCTTGAAGGTGAGCCATGGCCTGGTCAGCTTCAGCCGCAGGAATCACGAGTACCATACCGATGCCGCAGTTAAGCACGCGGTGCATTTCGACTTCGTTAACATTGCCTTGGGCCTGAAGCCAATCGAAAACCGCGGGGCGCTGCCATGTATTAATATCAATATGCGCTGCTAACGTATCAGGTAGTACGCGCGGAATGTTTTCCAGCAGGCCGCCACCGGTAATATGGGAAAGCGCATGAACCGGAATAGAGGTGCCACGCATTAGTGAAAGTAATGATTTCACGTAGATACGAGTTGGCGCCATTAACGCATCACCCAACGGGGCATTATCCACTTGGGTGTCGAGTGAGGCATTGGTGACGTCAAGGATTTTACGAATCAGTGAATAGCCATTGGAGTGAGGGCCTGAGGAGGCAAGCCCAAGAAGAACATCGCCTTCTGCCACTTTACTACCATCAAGAATTTCGGATTTTTCCACCACACCAACGCAAAAACCGGCTAGATCATAGTCACTGCCTTCGTACATGCCTGGCATTTCGGCGGTTTCACCACCCACCAGAGCGCAGCCTGCCAGTTCACACCCCGCCCCAATACCCGTGACAACATCTGCCGCGATATCCACATCCAGCTTGCCCGTGGCATAGTAGTCAAGGAATAACAGCGGCTCAGCGCCTGCAACAATCAAATCGTTAACGCACATGGCTACCAAGTCGATGCCGATAGTGTCATGTTTGCCAAGGTCCATGGCGAGACGCAGCTTGGTGCCTACGCCATCGGTGCCAGACACCAATACAGGCTGCTTATAGCCTGCGGGTAGCTCGCATAGTGCGCCAAAGCCGCCTAAGCCGCCCATTACTTCGGGGCGTGTGGTACGTTTGGCAACGTGTTTAATGCGGTCAACTAGGGCATTTCCGGCATCAATATCGACACCTGCATCTTTATAGCTGAGTGAAGGAGTAGCCGGAGAAGTGGAAGTCTCGGTCATGACAGTTCCTGTGAAGCCTATAGCAGTACGGGGTAGTGCTGGCGAAATGGCCAGTGCTGGGCAATAACTGCAGAAGATTGTAACACCCAGCGGCGTGGGTCGCATCGCCGGTATACATGTTGGGTCAGTGTTCCTCCAACTTTTGTTATTATTAAGCGTACAAAGCGCTATTGATGGATCCAGGAAGGAGAGTCATGTAATGCGAAATTCATGGTTGGGGGTTGGCCTCCTCGCGATTTTCATTGGGCTGGTGTATGTACTTAATTCGATGTTGATGCCCTTTATTGCCAGCATGGTATTAGCCTATTTAGCTGACCCGCTCACTAACTACTTTCAGCGGCTGGGAATGAAGCGTCCATTAGCCGTCAGCTTGGTATTTCTAGTGCTGCTTATCGTATTAACGGCGAGCCTGCTGATTTTTATTCCGCTGGTGATTCAACAAATCAAGCAGCTAGGGGAAGTGATGCCTGATATGTTCATGTGGGTTGAAAATGTGCTGGCGCCACAGGTTCAGGAGTGGACGGGCTACGATTTGCGTGCCGAGTTAACCAATGTGCGTGAAGTATTGGTTGAAAACTGGCGTGATGCGGGAGGGTATTTGGCTCAAGCGTTAGGTCAAATTGGTCGCTCAGGTATGGCCTTTATGACATGGATTACTTATATCGCTTTGATTCCCGTCGTGACGTTTTATTTACTCCTCGACTGGAAGCGGATGCTGCGTAACTTTGCAAGCCTGGTACCAAGGCAATGGGCTGACGATACCTTTCGCTTAGCGCGGCGCTGTGATGAAGTGTTGTCCTCTTTTTTACGCGGTCAGCTATTGGTGATGTTGTGCCTGGGCGTTATTTACGCGACCGGTCTTACCGTAATGGGGCTTAATTTTGGTTTGTTGATAGGATTTGTTGCCGGACTGGTAAGTTTCGTACCCTTTTTGGGGTTTATTGTTGGCATTGCCGTCGCCTTAATTGTTGCATTATTTCAATTCGGTACGTGGTGGGCGGTGCTCGGTGTGATCGTGGTATTTAGTATCGGTCAAGCTGCAGAAAGTGTCATACTGCAGCCCAAACTACTGGGCGATAAAATTGGTTTGCATCCTGTCGCCGTTATTTTTGCCGTACTGGCGGGTGGGAATTTATTTGGGTTTACCGGTGTGCTGCTAGCGTTACCCGTTGCGGCTGTTTTTATGGTGCTGCTTAGAGAGCTTAATGATCGTTATAAGCACAGCACCTTTTATAATGCTGAACAAGGCTCGCTAACGCCTTTAAACCACCATAATGGGCAGGGTCGTCACGACGAAAGGGAGTCATCATGAGCCGAGTGCCGGCACAGCTGCCGTTAGGAGTGGGGTTGCGCGATGATGCAACCTTCAATAACTATTACGCTTCAGGCGCGAATGCTCCACTGGTTGAACACCTGACACAACAATTTCAACCGAATGCAGAGCCGTTTATCTATTTATGGGGCGCGCAAGGCAGCGGGAAAAGCCACCTGCTTCAGGCCGCCTGCCATGCAGCTTCCGATGCTGATCTACGGGCCTTGTATTTGCCGTTAGCTGACCTGGGGCATTTTCCGCCCCTGATGCTTGAAGATATAGAGCGATTGGATTTAGTCGCGATTGATGATCTTGAGTATGTCGTTGGCCGAAAACGGTGGGAAGAAGCCCTGTTTCATGCGTTTAATCGCTTGCGCGATGCTGGCAAACAGCTTGTTATCGCCTCTAACACACCTCCGCGCCAGCTTGAGGTTGTGCTTCCAGATCTTGCTTCGCGGCTTACCTGGGGAGTGACGTTTCATTTACACCCCTTGGATGACGAAAGCCGTTTGGCCGCGCTTAGGCTGCGCGCCAATGTCAGAGGAATGCAGCTACCCGATGATGTAGGGCGCTATATTTTGCACCGCGGGCCTCGTGAATTAGGCGATTTATGCAAGGCGATTGAAACTCTGGATCAGGCTTCCTTGTCGGCTAAGCGTAAACTGACAATCCCGTTTGTTAAGTCTGCACTTGGCTGGTAAGCAAAAACCCGCTGATTGGATCAGCGGGCATATAACGATTAATTGTTCAGAACTTAAAAATTAGGTAGTTTGACGCATCTTGCCAGCAGCAGCCTGTGCTTGTTTCACGTTTTCTTCGGTTAGCTTCTGGCTTTTCTTGAAATAATCTTGCTGAAGCGAAACCACTTTATCGGCATCGCCTTTCACACGTTCCGCTAGCTGCTTAACAACCTGCTGTTGGCCTTCCATATAATTACGCAATCCTTGCGGATCTTTAACGCTGGTTAGCTGGCGCAATTGATTAATACCCGTCTCAGCATAAGCCTGGTTTGCCTCCACCTGAGCGTTCAGCATCTTTTCGGCATAATCAATCGTTAGCGCAGCATAAGCGCGTGCAGGGGCCATAAAGACGTTATCAAACTGCTGGTTCATTTCATTTGTGTTGAATGCATTCATTATGAAACTCCTGCCTGAACAATAAAAATGTCATTAGTTTAGCTTATCTGCAGTGCAGCATAGCAGTGGTTTTTGTGCGCTGCAATATAAAGAGGCAAGCCTTATGTGGGCATGATAGGACATGACGGTTTACCTGGCCGGTTGGAGCGTCTAGCTTGAATAGCGGCAGCGGTTGAGAAGGGATTTGCCCACGTGATCGCTTGTAGATAAGGTTGATTACCACTCAAAGGAGAGAATCATATGGATACTCGTATCGAGCGCGATAGCATGGGTGAGCTTGAAGTGCCTTCTTCCGCGCTTTATGGCGCTCAAACGCAGCGGGCCATTAATAATTTCCCGGTGTCTCACACACCTATGCCCCCCGCGTTTATCCATTCCGTAGCGCGGATAAAGCTGGCTGCAGCGCGGGCTAATCAGCAGTTAGGCCTGTTGGATGATGCTAGAGCCACGGCTATTCAAAACGCAGCACAGGCTGTGATTAACGGGCAGCACGACGACCAGTTCCCGATCGACATTTATCAAACGGGCTCGGGCACTTCTACCAATATGAACGTGAATGAAGTATTGGCTACGCTGGCAAGCCGTGAAGGTGTCGACGTGACGCCTAATGATCATGTGAATATGGGGCAATCAAGCAATGACGTGATCCCAACAGCCATACATGTGTCAGCAGCGATTGCGGTTAATGAGTCTCTCAAGCCAGCCCTTGGGCACTTAAAGGCCTGTATTGATCAGCGTGCCACAGAGCTAAGAGGTGTTGTTAAAACGGGTCGTACACATTTAATGGATGCGATGCCGTTACGTATGGACCAGGAGCTCGGGGCCTGGTCGAGCCAATTGGGGCAGGCCATTGAACGATTCGACAGCGCGATGAGCAGGCTATGCCGTTTGGCCCAAGGTGGTACGGCGGTCGGTACGGGTATTAATGCTCCGAATGGTTTTGCTGAGCAGGTGGCCAAAGAGCTAAGTGAGCAAACAGGGCTTGGTTTTGCACCCAACGACAGCTTTTTTGCCAGCCTTTCATCTCAGGATGCCGCCGTTGAACTATCCGGGCAGTTAAAAGGCCTCGCGTGCGTCATTATGAAGATTGCCAACGACTTACGCTGGATGAACTCAGGCCCCTTGGCTGGGCTCGGCGAAATTGAGCTTGAGGCACTTCAGCCAGGTAGTTCCATCATGCCGGGCAAAGTTAACCCTGTGATTCCTGAGTCGGCAGCGCAGGCGTCAGCCCAGGTGATTGGGTTGGATGCCGCCATTACCGTGGCAGGCCAGAGCGGTAATTTTCAGTTGAACGTCATGCTGCCACTGGTGGCAACTAATTTGCTCACGGCGATTACGCTAATGAGTAATACGTCACGGCTACTGGCGGACCGGGCAATTGCAACGTTCAAGGTGCGAGAAGATAACTTGCAAGGTCCCTTGGCTCGAAATCCGATTCTCGTGACCGCGCTGAATAGCGTGATTGGCTATAACGCCGCGGCGGCAGTGGCTAAAAAAGCCTACCAGGCAGGTAGGCCTATCATTGATGTTGCTGAGGAAGAGACGGATCTGGATCGTAAAACGCTGGAACGCCTTTTGGATCCAACCGTATTGACCCAGGGAGGCGTTCCGGAGTAACCAGTCGATCAGGTTTGTTGCTTCTCGGTTTTGCCTTTTTGAATAGTTTCGCTGGCTTGTTGACGCTCTTCGCTGTCGGCTTCGGGTCGCTCCTGCTCATTTTGGCGAGAAGGTTGATAGCATAAGGTAGCGAGAATAGGAAAGTGGTCAGACCCAAAGGCGTCAAGGCGCTGCATGTTGACCAAGGTAAAATGGTTGGTCACAAAAATGTGATCAAGAGGCCAGCGTAATAAGGGGTTCTTGGCGTGGAAGGTGCTAAACATGCCCCGGCCGCGCCTGGGGTCAAGCATGCCGCTAACCCGGCAAAATAGTCGCGTGGTACGTGACCAGGCTACATCATTAAGATCGCCAGCGACCAGGGTAGGCTGGGGCGTTTGGTGCACCTCTTGGCCCACCCATAAAAGTTCGGCATCACGCCATAGCGACTTTTCGCTTTCTGATGGTGCAGGTGGACGAGGGTGGACGGCATATAGACGAATATGGTCTCCGCTTTCAAGCTGAACCTGAGTATGAATGGAAGGGATATCCTCCTGGATCAGCCATTTAACGGAGGCATCTTTCAGCGGCAAGCGCGAATAAAGATGCATGCCGTACAAGTTATCTAAAGGCACTTTAACGTTATATTGCCACTGTTCTGCTAGCACGGGGTCGAGCTTATCCTGCCACCACTGATCTGACTCAAGGGTTAAAATGATATCCGGCTGGTGTTGCCGGATCATCCCCAGTAATCCTTCCGTGTGCCGATTAGGCGTCAGCACATTGGCAATTAAAAGCGTAATGTGCTGTTTGCTGGGAGACTGCTTGGATGCGTTTTTAACGTCCACTGGCCACAGCCGGGTCCAAGGCAAGATATATTGGCTTTGTAAAGCGATGGTGATGAGAACGATAAGCCAAATCGCGGTATGCCAATTGCCAGGCGATAGAAAGACGAGAGCGGATACCCCACAAAGCAGCGACAGAGTTGCTATTTGAACGCGAGGGAATTCAAAACAGCGGATCCACCACCAGTGAAGAGGGATGCGTGCAATCAGTGTTGCAAGCAGTGGTATTAACGCCATGCACACAAGAAGAGGGGCGAGCATTATTGGTTTCCTGCATTAGAAAGAGGGTTGGATTGTTTAAAACGCTGAAAATTTAAATACTCACTTACGTAGCGATTTTATAGCGAGATAGTGCGTGAATGGGTTGTTCAGAAAGAAAAAATTAGCTTGCAATGCAGTGATAAATAAGTAGAATACGCATCCGTTGCACGACAGGACCATAGCTCAGTTGGTTAGAGCGCCACGTTGACATCGTGGAGGTCGGCGGTTCAAATCCGCCTGGTCCTACCATCATCGCAACCTTTTCTATTTAGGACCATAGCTCAGTTGGTTAGAGCGCCACGTTGACATCGTGGAGGTCGGCGGTTCAAATCCGCCTGGTCCTACCAAATTGTTAGCCCCGTGCTTTTTTAAGCGCGGGGTTTTTTCGTTTAGCGTCGTTTTCATACCGTGCACGTTTATTTCGCGCAGCATTTTTATTCATACAGCTTACTTTGTCGGGTGTAACGCCCAGCGATTAGGGTGCTTGGTACACTGTGTCGCCTTGGCTAGCATCACGCCCCCAGGCGGTATCTTTTTACGTGAGATGGTGTCTGTCACGATAACGTCATGCTTCATGAAGTACAATATGTGTATAGCTATTGGCGTGGCAGTATGCGGGAATTCGTGCCGTGATGAACAACTCTATCCATGAACATAATTCAAGGATGAAGATATGTATCTTAATTTATTGCCCCGTTGGGCCTCTGTTTTTGGCGGCTTAAAGTTAGGCCTTAAATCTGCAAACAAACCGCCGCTAGTGAGCGATAATATTGAGAGTGTGGAGCTTGATAAGTATTTTCATACGGCTCAAGAGCTAGGGTTGAGCCGCTATAAGGCAGAAGAAATATTCAACCAAACGCTAAGAAAAGCGCGCCGCCGCTCTGAACTATCCATGAGTGACGTTATTTTTCGCGCTTACTGCACGATTCATCTACATGCTTACCACTAGCGGGTCGGTAGATCTGTTTGGCGCTGAAAAGTCGCTATTAGCGCTTCGATTCCTGCCTGATCGTCTGCGGTAAAGCGCGCAGGTAGAGGGCTGTCCAAGTCTAGAACACCCCATAGATAACCTTCTATCACGATGGGAATGACCAGCTCGGAGCGTGAGTCGGCATCACAGGCAATATGGTCTGCGACGGCGTGTACGTCATCGACCCGCTGTGTTTGCTGCTGGCGCGCTGCGGCTCCGCATACGCCTTTGCTAAAAGGGATAGGATGGCAGGCGGGCTTGCCCTGAAAAGGCCCTAGCCCCAGAACCTCAGGTTGACGCTGAAGATAAAACCCCGTCCAGTTTAGGTCAGGTACTTCCTGCTGAATAAAAGCGCACATTTGAGCACTGTTGGTAAGCCAGTCGCGTGTATCAAGCAAGGCTTCAAGCTGGCGGTTGAGTAGCGTGTAATTAATGGTTGGCATCATTATCTCATCATAAACGCATCAGGCCGACACTAAGGTCGGCCTGATGAGGTGCTTGCTGAAGGGGTTATTCAGTCCAGCCCGGTACGGCAGCGCCTTTAAACAGCTCTTCAGCTTTGGCTGCTACTTCGTCGCGCTGATAGGCATCCACCAGTTGGCGAATGTCTTCACGCTCTTCGTCACCGCCGCGCACAGCAATAAGGTTCACGTAGGGGGACTCAGGGCCTTCTTTGATCAGGGCGTCGTCAAGCTTTAAGCCTGCTGGCTGGGCGAACGTGTTATTGATAAACGCCATGTCGACATCGCGTAATACGCGGGGCAACTGGGCGGCTTCAATTTCACGGAAGCGGAAGTTGCGCGGATTCTCGGCAATATCGATCGGCGTCGCTTCCAGGTTCTCCGGATCGTTCAGGGTGATCAGGCCTTCGTTATGCATCAAAATTAGCGCACGACCTTCATTAGAAGGATCGTTGGGCAGTGCAATCTGTGCACCGTCGGGCAGATCTTCAATACTGTCGAATTTTTCTGAATAAGCACCGATCGGATAAACAAAGGTATAGCCTGCAACGGCAAGATCATAGCCGCGATCGCTAACCATTGCATCCAAGTAGGGGGCATGCTGGTAGGCATTGGCATCAAGGCTACCGTCGGCCAGCGCAACGTTGGGCGTTACATAGTCGGTAAATTCGATAATTTCGACATTAAGGTCGTACTCTTCTTTGGCAATCCGCGCCGCCACTTCCATGACTTCAGTTTCGGGGCCGGCAACGGTGCCCATTTTCAGCGTGCGGGTTTCTGCGTTGGCAACGTTAACGGCCAGTGCCAAGGCTGTCAGGCTACCAATTATTAGTTTTTGCATGATAAGTCTCCTAATGCGTTGTATCGTCATTTTTTAATAATATTGGAATAATAAAAATAATTCTAATGTTTTTTTGTTATAAGTGAGCATGGCCAATTGCGACCACTATTTACGATCACTTTTGCGCACCAGATAGTCGCCCAGGCTTTGAAAGCCTTGCACCATGACCACCAAAATAATCACGGTAATCAGCATAATAGTGGGGTTAAAACGGTTGTATCCATAACGGATGCCCAGGTCTCCCAAGCCGCCACCACCTACTGCGCCCGCCATCGCGGAGTAACTGACTAGCGTTACCAGCGTAATGGTTAGTCCTGTAATGATGCCGCCCCGCGCCTCTGGTACAAGTACCTTGCGTATAATCTGCCAAGGGGTCGCGCCCATGGATTGAGCAGATTCAACCAGGCCTGGCGACACCTCATTGAGTGCGCCCTCTATCAGACGCGCCACAAAGGGGATGGCCGCAATGGTTAGGGGAACTGATGCGGCGTTGATGCCTATCGAGGTGCCTACCAGCATTCGTGTGAACGGGATGATGGCCACCATCAAAATAATGAAAGGAATCGAACGGCCAATATTAGTAATAATGCTCAATACCTGATTAAGCACTGGCTGGGCTAGAATTTGTCTTGGCCGTGTCGCGTACAACAATACGCCTAACGGTAGGCCGAGCAGTGTCGAAATGACGCCGGAGATGGCCACCATATACAGCGTATCCAGCGTGGCCTGTAAAATAAGGTCAAACATTGCGCTGGACATAACCAAGTACCTCGACTTCTAACTGGTGAGACTGAAGATAATCCATTGCCTGTTGCGTCTGCTCTGTCGTGCCGAGCAGTTCTGCAATCATAAGCCCTAAGGTGCGATCCTGAATGGACTCGACTTTGGCCTGTAAAATGCTGACATCCACATTGCACTCACGGGCTAAGCGGGAGATAAGCGGTGTTGAGACGGCATCGCCAGAAAACGTTAGGCGTACGACGGGGTGAGTGGTCTCTCCTGGCGTATCGTTTAAGCGTTCGATCAGCTCTTTAGGGGGGGTAAGTTGGAGAAAGTCGTTCAAAAATTCGCGGCCAAGCTGAGTGTTGGGGGCCGTGAAAAAGTCGCCGACTTCTGCGTCTTCCACGAGTGTGCCGTTGGAAATAAGGCTTACGCGGTGGCAAATTGACTTAACCACTTCCATTTCATGGGTAATCAACAAAATAGTGATACCCAACTGGTGATTAATATCACGCAGCAACTCAAGAATAGAGCCGGTAGTTTGTGGATCTAACGCCGATGTTGCTTCATCACACAGTAGCACATTGGGTTGGCTGGCCAGAGCGCGGGCGATAGCAACACGCTGTTTTTGGCCACCCGAGAGCTGGGCGGGATACTGTTTGGCTTTGTCAGCCAGCCCGACCATTTCCAGTAGCGGGAGTACGCGGCGTTGAATGGCGCTACGTTTTTCACCCATCAGTTCAAGCGGTAGAGCAACGTTATCAAACACGTTCCGCGTAGTAAGCAAGTTGAAGTGCTGGAAAATCATGCCAATGCGGTGACGTGCCTGGTTTAGGGCGCCGCCGTTTAAGCGAGTCATCTCTTGGCCATCCACGGTCACGCTGCCACTGGTTGGCCGCTCAAGTAAGTTAACGCAACGGATTAGCGTGGATTTTCCAGCGCCGGATAGGCCGATAACACCGTGAATAGTGCCTCTAGGTATGTGCAAATTAACATCTTTCAAGGCGTGAACGGCGTTATTGCCGCTGCCATAAGTTTTACTGACGTTGCTAAGTTCAATCATAGCGTCTGCCTTAATAGGAGGCCAAAGACGGAGTGCAAGGGAGCAAGCGTAGGGCGAGGAATAAAAAAAAGGCCACCCTTTCGGGTGGCCATCAACGCTGGACACACCCTTTTAGCTGCACTTCACCAAGCCTATGGCTTGGTGGGCGCCCGCAATATGGGTACAAATCGGCGCCATTACATGGGCCGAAAGTCTAAGCAGCCCCTTCCTCTTTGTCAATTGAAACCGGCTGCTTTATACGCGTGTGGCCGCTTGATTAGGCGCAGTCGTATGTTTTTAAACGTACTGCTCTTTGCATTGCGTCAATCAAGGCATTTGATTTGCGTCAAGCATGGTGTCCATCAAACTTTCCCGGGTGCGGTGTGCGCATTGTTAACTTCACAAGGATAAACTTGCGCCGTGTTGATTTCGTGTTTGAATAGGCGTTTTCAAAGTGACGTAATAAGGGTTGATTATGTTTACCGGCATCGTGCAGGGCACCGCAAGTATAGTAGAGGTGCATGAACTTGACGCGTTTCGAACCCATGTAGTGGCATTGCCGTCCGAAATGCGTGAGGGGTTGGAAATTGGTGCGTCTGTGTCCCATAACGGCGTGTGTTTAACGGTTACCGCTATTGATGGCGATAACGTTAGCTTTGATTTGATGCGAGAAACCCTGCGCTTGACTAATCTTGGTGCACTTGAGCCGGGTGGGCGCGTCAATATAGAGCGTGCTGCACGGTTTGGCGACGAGATTGGGGGGCATTCGATGTCCGGCCATATTATCTGTATGGCCAACGTCGTCGATATAGAAGAAGCTCCCAATAACCGTCGGCTTTGGTTTTCTCTACCCGACACGATTGGCCGTTTTGTGTTTGAAAAGGGGTATATCGGCGTTGATGGTATCAGTTTGACGGTCGGAGATGTGCGTCGCGCGGCAGATGATAGCGGCATTGAGTTCAGTGTAAATCTGATACCCGAAACGCTCTCACGCACCATGCTCAAAGAGCGTCTGCCTGGCGATAAGGTCAATATTGAAATTGATCCGCAAACGCAGGTGATTGTCGAAACGGTCGAGCGCGTGCTGGCTAAACGATTATAAGAAAGCAGCGGGTGGTTGGTTGACCTGTTGGTTAGCTGATGGCCTGAAGATTGCTAGCGTTAGTGTCAGCGGAGGTGGCTCCGCTTAAACCGGCTGTGTCCGGCTGTGTGTTAGGTACTCGCATCACGCGGGAGCTTTCGGTAACATGTGCGGCTTTTCTCGCTCCAAGGGGACGCATACGGACGCATACTGCGTTTGCGCGTAGGATAAAAACATACATGAAACTTCTGGATAAGTATTTCAAGCTCACTGAGCTAAATACGAATGTGAAAACAGAGGTTGTCGCCGGGATCACAACGTTCCTGACGATGGCCTATATCATTTTCGTAAACCCTAGCATCCTGTCGGAAGCGGGTATGGATTACGGTGCCGTCTTTGTCGCGACGTGTGTGGCGGCAGCGATTGGCTGCTTCGTGATGGGGATTTGGGCTAATTACCCCATTGCGCAAGCACCGGGGATGGGGCTTAACGCCTTCTTCACTTACGGCGTGGTGCTAGGTATGGGATATACCTGGGAAGCCGCGCTTGGTGCGGTCTTCTTCTCGGGTTTGATATTCTTCGTACTGAGTGTTTTTAAAATCCGTGAGTGGATTATCAACTCGATTCCACTCTCGCTACGCTTAGGGATTGCGGCAGGGATTGGGCTTTTCCTGGCCATGATTGCGCTTAAAAACGCAGGTATTGTGGTCGCTAATCCGGCGACTCTGGTCGCGATGGGAGATCTTTCACAGCCAGCGGCTCTTTATTCATTGCTGGGCTTTTTTGTGATTACGGCGTTGGCGTACCTGCGGGTCAAAGGCGCGGTATTAATTGGTATCTTGGGCATTACTCTCATTTCGATGCTGTTGGGCCATAATGCATACAACGGTGTGATGTCGATGCCGCCCTCTATCGCGCCTACCTTTATGGCGATGGACCTGATGGGCGCCCTTGATGTGGCGATGCTTAGCGTTATTTTTGCGTTCCTGTTTGTTGATCTGTTCGATACATCTGGCACGCTGGTAGGGGTTGCTCATCGGGGTAACCTACTCGACAAGGATGGCAAACTGCCTCGTATCGGGCGCGCCATGATGGCCGATAGCACAGCATCCATGGCAGGCGCGGCACTCGGTACCTCAACCACCACGAGCTATATCGAATCAACGGCGGGTATTGCATCGGGTGGGCGAACAGGCCTAACAGCCGTCGTGGTCGGTGTACTGTTTTTAATCAGTCTTTTCTTTGCGCCGTTAGCAGGCTCTATCCCGGCTTACGCCACTGCCGGTGCGCTGCTGTACGTTGCGGTACTCATGGCGGGCAGTTTATCCCATGCGAACTGGGAAGACCCAACCGATGCTGCTCCGGTATTAATTGCAGCATTGGCAATGCCGCTGACGTTTTCAATTGCTGACGGTATTGCATTGGGCTTTATTAGCTTTGTAGGAATTAAAACGCTTTCAGGCCGGTTTAGCGACCTGAATCCTGCTGTCGTGATTCTGGCCTTGCTGTTTGCAGCGAAGTTTCTATTCCTGGGTTAATTACCCAGGCTATTTATTATTAATCTATGAGAGACGCGATGAGCATCTACGGTGACTACATTAAGTCGGTTATTCGCACCGTTCCTGATTGGCCCGAGCAGGGAGTGAATTTTCGTGACATTACTCCCTTGCTACAAAACAGTGCGGCGTTTCGCAAGCTGATCGACAGTTTCGTGCATCGCTATCAGGAAATGAACCTGGATGCCATCGCCGCGATTGATGCGCGTGGTTTCATTATCGGTGCGCCGCTCGCCTATGAGCTAGGTTGTAGCTTTGTGCCCGTACGAAAAAAAGGCAAACTGCCTTTTAAAACGGTCAGTGAAACCTACAAGCTGGAATACGGCCATTCGGAAGTTGAGCTGCACTCTGACGCATTCCAGAAAGATGACCGGATACTGCTGATGGATGACCTGATTGCCACCGGCGGCACTATGCTGGCCGCTGCAAATCTTATTCAGCGCTGTGGTGGGCATGTCGTAGAAACCGCCACCATTATTGACCTACCCGAGTTGGGCGGTTCTCAGAAAATTCGCGATGCTGGCTTCAGCGTATTCGCGGTATGTTCTTTCAACGAAGACGAGTAACGCCTCTCATGAGCAGCGAACGCTATCACCAACACTTCATTATTTCCTGGGACCAGCTGCACCGAGATGTGCGTCAGCTTTGCCACCAAATGATGGAGCGGGACTTCAAGGGTATTGTGGCGATTACCCGTGGCGGGTTAATCCCGGCGGCACTTATTGCACGTGAGCTTAACGTACGCCTGATTGATACGATCTGTATTAAAAGCTATGACCATATGGACCAGGGCGGTCTGAATATCATGAAGGGCGTTGACCATGATGGCGAAGGCTGGCTGTTGGTCGATGATCTGGTGGATACCGGTAAAACCGCGCGTGCGGTACGTGAAATGATGCCTAAAGCGCATTTTGTCACTATCTATGCCAAGCCAGAAGGGCGCCCTTTGGTTGACCAATATCTCACTGAAGTGGCCCAGCAGTGCTGGATTCAATTCCCTTGGGATATGGGAGTTGCCTATGTTGAGCCTCTCGTTGATCAAGTTAAAAGGACTTATGACTAATCCATTAACGAACGACTGGGGCCGGTGGCTCGGTGATGAATTTCAAGCCGACTATATGAAGGCGTTGAAACAGTTCTTGGCTCAGGAAAAAGCGGCTAAAAAGGTTATTTACCCTCACTCTTCTGATTGGTTTCGTGCGTTTGAACTGACGCCATTGGAAGAAGTGAAAGTCGTTATTCTAGGTCAGGACCCGTACCACGGCCCCCGTCAAGCGCATGGGTTAAGCTTTTCTGTTCAGCCGGGGGTGAAAATCCCCCCGTCGCTTGCCAATATTTATAAAGAACTGGCAAGCGATGTGGGCGTTAAACCGGTGCCGCATGGCAGCCTGGTTAGCTGGGCCAAACAAGGCGTTTTGCTGTTAAACACGGCGTTAACCGTTGAGCAAGGCAATGCCGCGTCGCACCGCGGCAAAGGTTGGGAGCCGTTTACCGATCGAGCAATCGAAACGGTAAGCCAGCATGCTCCGCCGTGCGTGTTTTTGTTATGGGGTAGTCATGCGCGCCAGAAAAAAGCGTTGATTGATCAGCGGCGCCATTTAGTGCTGGAGTCGCCCCATCCTTCGCCGCTGTCTGCCCATCGTGGCTTTTTTGGCAATCACCAGTTTTCTCAAGCGAACCAGTTCCTGCTGGGGCAAGGACGTTCGCCCGTTGAATGGCAACTGCCCGAAAGCGCTTAACCTGATGGACAGATGCAGGTAGAATGCGCGCAATTTTGTATGCCTGAAGATGCGGCCTGAGTCGTTATCCTGATATCACACTGCAGTGAGGAAGCCCCATGAGTGTCTACGCCATTAACCATCCGCTTGTTCAACATAAGCTGGGACTGATGCGCGAAGTTGATTTGAGCACCAAGAGCTTTCGTGAACTGGCAGGTGAAGTGGCCAAGCTCTTGACTTACGAGGCCACGAAAGGCCTGGAGCTTGAGGATCACGAAATTCAAGGTTGGAATGGCGAGCCTATCGCCACGCGCCGACTTAAAGGTAAAAAAGTAACGGTTGTACCCATTCTACGGGCTGGTTTAGGCATGCTGGAAGGCGTTACGGATTTGATTCCCAGTGCGCGCGTCAGCGTTGTCGGCCTGTATCGCGATGAAGAAACGCTGCAGCCTGTGCCGTATTTTGCGAAATTCGCCAACGATATTGAAGAGCGCATGGCGCTGGTGATTGACCCGATGTTGGCAACCGGTGGTTCCATGATCGCCACACTGGACATGCTGCGTGAGCGGGGCTGTGAGCATATGAAAATCATTGTTCTTGTCGCTGCTCCCGAAGGCATCAAGCGTGTGCAGGATGCTTACCCAGACGTGGAAATTTATACGGCCTCGGTAGACGATCGACTCGATGAGAATAGTTATATCGTGCCGGGATTGGGAGATGCCGGCGATAAGATATTTGGAACGCGTTAAGCGTTTTGCCTAACGGTGCCCCTTACGCTTCGCGTTGGGGGCATTTTTTTGCCTTTTCGATATAAATTGATTCCTGGGAGTTGAGTGATGAGTAATGCTGGCAGCCGGTCCGAGTCTTGGCCGAAGGTACTGCTGACCGGAGCACAAATGCTGTTTGTCGCATTTGGCGCGTTGGTGCTGGTTCCGCTGTTAACGGGCCTGGATCCAAGTGTTGCACTTTTTACTGCCGGTGCGGGGACGCTAATATTTCATGCGGTTACTAAGCAGTCGGTGCCGGTGTTTTTGGCGTCCTCGTTTGCGTTTATCGCGCCTATCCAGGGGTCTATTGCCAGTTTTGGTGTTTCCGCGACGCTTGGCGGTTTAATGGTAGCCGGTCTTGTGTATGTCGTTATTTCCCAGATCATACGCGTACGTGGTATCGGTTGGTTAAATCGTTTGTTACCGGCGGTGGTGGTTGGCCCGGTCATCATGGTGATTGGCCTCGCGTTAGCGCCGGTGGCCGTTAGCATGGCAACCGGGGAAACCAGCGACAATATCAGCTATGGTCAAGCGATCTTTTTATCCATGGCCAGCCTGCTGGTGACGCTGGTATTAGCGGTATTTGGGCGTGGCCTGCTGCGCTTGATTCCCATTATGGGGGGTATTGTTACCGGTTATGCACTCTCCCTGGTGATGGGGGTTGTCGATTTTACACCGGTACATGAAGCGGCCTGGCTTGGAATACCCAATTTTACCGCGCCTAGCTTTCATTGGGCGGCTATTTTATTCATGATTCCTGTGGCAATTGCGCCTGCGGTTGAGCATATCGGAGATATGGTGGCGATTGGTTCGGTAACGCGTAAAAATTATCTCGAAAAACCGGGCCTGCACCGTACATTGCTGGGTGATGGTTTGGCGACCATGGTGGCAGCACTGTTTGGCGGCCCACCCAACACGACGTATTCCGAAGTAACCGGTGCCGTAACACTGACGCGGGCGTTTAACCCTGTTTATATGATTGTCGCGGCGATCATCGCCATTCTGCTGGCCTTTATTTCCAAGCTGGGCGCACTGTTGCAAACGATTCCAGGTCCGGTAATGGGCGGCATTATGACGCTGCTGTTTGGCTCGATTGCTGTCGTCGGAATGAATACGCTAGTACGTGCGGGTCAGTCGCTAACTGCGCCACGCAATCTGGTGGTGGTGTCGTTGATTTTAGTGTTTGGTATTGGCGGCATGCAATTTGGGGGAGGTCAGTTTACCCTGCAGGGCGTAAGCTTGGCGGCTCTCGTAGGAATCGTATTGAATTGGCTATTGCCTCGTGAGCGCGAAGGGGAGTAACAGCTCCCTCGTCCTTATCAGGATTCATTACCAGGGAAGGAGACATGTATATGGTAAGTAATGTAGCCACTGCATTTCCCGTACTCGGCGTTGTCGCTTGGAGTGGAACGGGAAAAACGACGCTACTAACGCAGTTGCTGCCACGGTTGCGCCAGGCAGGGCTAAAGGTAGCTGTCATAAAGCATGCCCATCACAGCTTTGAAGTGGATAAACCCGGTAAAGATAGCTATGAGCTGCGTAGCGCCGGGGCGGCACCGATGCTGGTCGCCTCACGGGAACGTTTTGCGCTGATGCAGGAAACGCCGGGGCAGGATGAGCCAGACCTGGCAGCGTTGCTGGCGATGATGGCTTACCATGAGCCAGACCTTGTTATCGTCGAAGGATTCAAAGCATGGCCCATTCCCAAACTTGTGCTGTATCGTAAGGGAATTGGAGAGCCGTCTATTCTTCATGATGCGACGATTCAGGCGGTGGCACTTGATGACCAACCACCGGTTGAGCTTGACCCCCGGATTACCCTGCTAAACCTTAATGATATCGATGCAATTACTCACTGGGTGCGTACGTGGGCGAGCACTCAACCCAATGGCACATTTTTAAAACATAGGTGATAAACATGCAGCTAACCCACCTCAATACGCGTGGTGAAGCTAATATGGTCGATGTGGGTGATAAGCACGAAACACGTCGTGAGGCCGTCGCCTCGGGGCGGATTTTAATGCAGCCAGAAACGCTGAAGCTGCTAAGTGATGGCGAGTTACCCAAGGGCGATGTCATTGCAACGGCCCGTATTGCCGGTATTCAGGCCGCGAAGCGTACCCATGAATTGATTCCCTTATGTCATTCGTTGGCGCTTTCCAAAGTCTCCATTGAATTTGATATCGACCCTGCGCAGGGCTGTGTCCACGTGACGGCACTGTGTCGATTAAATGGGCGTACGGGTGTTGAGATGGAGGCGCTTACCGCGGTGTCGGTCGCGTGTTTAACGCTCTACGATATGTGTAAAGCCGTCGATAAGGATATGTGTATCGACGCTGTTCAGCTTGAAAGCAAACGCGGCGGCGTACGTGGTGATTATCAGCGCAGTGCTCGCCCGCAAGCCCCCATTGTGACGGGAGAAGGGACGGCAGGCGAAGTGACACTAGGCGAACGCTGCGCCTCGCCCTGTGTTCGGGTGAAGTTTTTAGCCGAGCTGCGTGAACGTGTCGGTGTGAGTGATACGGTGCTTGACTTGGACCAGGTGCCGAGCCGTGATATTGCGGGTTTGAAGGCTGCGCTGAGCCAGCGTGATACGCGATTTAGCGTGCTCACCGACCAGCGGACGCTGTGTGCGATTAACCAGGTGATGGCTAACGATAGCGCACGGATTACAGACGAGGATGAAGTCGCCTTTTTTCCACCCGTGACAGGGGGTTAATTGATGAATATCCAGGTCCGAATCCAGTCAGCGCCTTTTTCATTAGGCGATGGCTATGCATCTACGCTCACTCAGCGAACCGATATTGGCGCGGTTGTCAGTTTTACAGGGTTGGTTCGGGACTTTAACGAGTCGCCTGATGTCACCGGACTTACCCTGGAACACTACCCCGGCATGACAGAGCGTACGCTGGAGCAGATAGGTGAACAGGCGTGGCAGCGCTGGGCGCTCCAAGCGGTTTATATTGTTCATCGGGTGGGCTACCTGGCGCCGGGTGATCCCATCGTTAGGGTGCTGGTGGCGAGCGCTCACCGGCGCGAAGCATTTGAAGCGTGTGACTTTATTATGGATTTTTTAAAAACCCAAGCGCCGTTCTGGAAAAAGGAGCATTCCACACAGGGTGAGTATTGGGTGAAAGAACGCGCTACCGATTGGCAAGATGCCGAGCGCTGGGCATAAGACGATTACAGTACCCGCCTAGCGAGTGTGCTGCGTTCTAAAGGATGCGGTTACGCCTCGTTTCGTTTATAGAGGCGCTTCCGCGGCCATTATTTGTAAGTGAACCTCGGGCATGTGCTGCATGTGGTCCGCCAACCAATGAATCAAGCGTGGCTGTAGCGCAAAGCGCAAATCAGCCAGCGTATCCGCTTTAATCTCCTCCAACTGATTGTCCAGCCATTCGCTAAAGCTATCTTCATCGAGTGGGCTGGCGTTGCTGCTATCCAGCATCAAGCGACCGATGCGCCACCATCCTGTATCGCTGGCCGCAACAGGCAAGGCGAGAAATAAACTGCCTCGACGCGTCGTGGTTTTGGTGGCATCCAGGCCTGGATGCGGCACAACGCTATTCTGATTAACGATACAGGGCGGTTGAGGGTGGCGGGCTTCGCAGCGCAGTCCCAAGTGGTCCATAACGATCATGTCGCCATTAACGGGTGCTAAAGGTGCGCTGATGCCCAAGGAGTCTGCAATCGCTTGGTGGGCCTGCTGATGGCGCGCCTCGCCGTGCACGGGGATCAAATATTTGGGTCTGATCCACTGGTAGAATTTGACGAGTTCTTCTTGCGAAGGGTGGCCGGTGGCGTGCAGCTCAGGATGATTAACCTCATCAAAGATCGTGACCCCAAGTTGGACCAAACGTTTTTTGAGCTGATCAATGGGGCGTTCATTGCCGGGGATAGCTTTGGCAGAGAAAATGACGTTATCGCCAGGCTCAAGGTCAATAAACGGATGGCGCCCTTGAGCAAGTCGTTGCAGTGCTGCACGAGGTTCACCCTGGCTACCTGTGGCGATAATCACCACTTCATCGGGGGGCAAATAGCCCAAATCATGAGGGGGGACAAGCGCTGGAAAGTCATCCATGTAGCCAAGCCCGCGTGCAATGCTCACCATGCGCTCCATGGATCGTCCCATCAAACTGACCCGACGGCCGCATTGATGAGCCGCCCGGCCAATGGCTAATACGCGTGCCAGGTTGCTTGCAAAGCAGGAGACCACGACGCGGCCCTTGCATTCATTCAGTGTTTTAGAGAGCGCTTTAGCCACATCGCCTTCACTGCTGGAGTGGCCAGGCAGAGGGGCATTGGTTGAATCACCTACTACTAAATCAATCGGGGCAAGCGCTCGAAATTGCGCCGCGTTGATGGGCGTGCCAATCAGCGGCTCTGGGTCCAGCTTCCAATCCCCTGTGTGCATTATGCGGTAGTCGCCCATCACAATGACCAGTGCGCAGCTTTCAGGGATCGAATGGGTAACCGGCAAATAGCGCACCGAAAAGGGCGCCGTTTCCATTGCTTCGCCCGGCTCGATAATCTTAATCGCGGCGCTACTTAGTTGGTGTTCAGCGAATTTTGCGCGTAAGAGGCCTGCCGCAAGTGGGGTGGCATAGATAGGGCAGTTCCACTTGGGCCATAGCCAAGCAACCGCGCCAATGTGATCTTCATGGCCATGCGTTATAAATAACGCTTGGGGTGTTATGCCCAGCGTCTCGGCGGTGCCCAGGTTAGGTACCTGAAGGGGCGAGTTAGGCAAATCCTGGCGAATCATCATGCCGCAGTCGACCGCGATCCAGTGATCGTCGTATCCATACAGCGTTAGATTCATGCCAATTTCACCACACCCACCCAGCGGTAGTAGGCGCAGGGGAGGGCGGCGGCGAGGGCGAAGTTGAACGCGTGGTGGATGCATCGGTTATGAAAAGCCTAAAAAGTAATGTCTTAACTATACGGGAAGGCAGGGGCGGCTAACAATGACCCCCGACATTAGATAACGGTGCTTCGTTAACGGGGTTCCGGTACACTAGGCGGCCGTTATTTACGACGTTGCTATTTAGCCGCTATTTGCTGCGCCATTACGCTAAGTCACTCGTATTTCGTAGTTCGTCAAGAGTACTTCACATGTCTCATTATTATCGTTTAGTCGTTTCCTGCCCCGATCAGGTGGGTATTGTTGCCCGTGTGTCTGGTTTTATTGCTCAACAAGG
The DNA here is from genome assembly GCF_052375975.1 of Halomonas sp. TP35. Classification (NCBI taxonomy): domain Bacteria; kingdom Pseudomonadati; phylum Pseudomonadota; class Gammaproteobacteria; order Oceanospirillales; family Halomonadaceae; genus Halomonas; species Halomonas sp. TP35. The sequence continues at coordinate 31,514 of NZ_JBQSUZ010000017.1, forward strand.
CGGCTCTATCACTGAAGCCAGTCAGCATTCTGACTTGCAAACAGGCCGCTTTTTTATGCGTTATGAGATATTGGCCGATTCGCTTGGCATGTCCGTTGAAACATTACGCAGCGCCTTTGAGCCAATTGCTCAAGAGTTTTCCATGCAGTGGGCGCTGATGGATACCCAAAAGCGTCGGCGAGTCATACTCATGGTCTCTCGTGAGTCTCACTGCCTGGTGGATTTGCTTTACCGTTGGCAGGCAGGTGAGCTGGATTGCGACATAGCCGGTGTGATTTCTAATCACGAAGACATGCGTTCAATCGCTGAGTGGTACAGAATTCCTTATCACCATGTGCCGGTGGACCCGAATAATAAGGAAGCGTCGTTTGCTCAGGTGCAGGAGCTTATCGATAACGCGCGAGCGGACTGTATTGTATTGGCGCGCTACATGCAGATTCTGCCCCCGTCGTTGTGTGAGCGCTATGCTGGGCAGGTGATTAATATTCACCACAGCTTCTTGCCTTCATTTGCCGGTGCCAAACCGTATCATCAGGCCTATGAGCGCGGTGTAAAACTGATTGGCGCGACGTGTCACTACGTGACGGAGGAGTTGGATGCAGGGCCGATTATTGAGCAGGATATTCATCGCGTGAGTCATTGCCATACGCCAACCGACCTGGTTCGCTTTGGACGCGATGTAGAAAAAGCCGTACTGGCGCGAGGCCTGCGCTGGCATCTGGAGGACCGCGTTTTGATCCACGGCAATAAGACGGTGGTCTTTAGCTAAGCGTTTTAAAAACTGTTGAAGCTGAATCAGTAACAAAACAAGGGGGTGGTCATGAAAAGGGCCACCCCCTTGATGCTTTTAAAATCCGATTTTACGCAAACGGATTATTAGCCCAGCGCTTGGCCATTACCGCCACGGATGACGCCTACACCTACGCCTTCAATATCCAGTGATTGGGTTCGCAGGTCGATTTCAATCGGTGCAAAATCAGCGTTTTCTGCAATCAACATTACCTGATGCCCTTGGCGTTGAAAGCGTTTTACGGTTACTTCATCTTCCAGCCGCGCAACGACGATTTGCCCGTCACGTACACGATCAGTGCGGTGCACCGCTAGTAAATCGCCTTCCAGGATACCCACATCCTTCATGGATAAACCGCGTACCCGCAGGAGATAGTCGGCTTTAGGGGTGAAATATTCCGCGGGTAGCGGGCAGTAACGGTCAATATGCTCCGCTGCAAGGATCGGGCTGCCAGCGGCAACTTCACCAATAACCGGCAAGCCCATCGGCGGAAGATCATTGTTGTTGGCCGCAGCGGTGGCGGGTAATTCGCTAACGTCCTGCGCTTCCTGGTTGGGGAGGCGAATTCCCCGCGACGTATTGCGAATAATCCGGATCACGCCTTTACGCTCAAGAGCACGTAAATGCTCTTCAGCGGCATTGGGGGACTTAAAGCCCAAGGCCTTGGCAATTTCGGCGCGGGTGGGAGGGTAGCCGAATTCACCCATGGTTTTTACTATAAAATCAAAAACATGTTGCTGACGTGCTGTGAGTGGCCGCGACATACCAAACTCCATAAACAATAAAAGACAGTCGGTATCTGTCTGCTTGATCAGTATGTGTTTAAGTATACAGTATGTTGCTCTATCCAGTACATGGTTAAAAAAGCAGCTTGTTAAAACACTGACTGTCACCGGTAAGACGTTTGAATTAACGCTAATGCGCAGGGTAACCAAATAAAAAATCGGCTAATAAGGGTGATTGAGCCTGATTAAGATATGACTTACTATTCTGTCATGTTTTAAACACTCGTTTCTTCGGAGGCCATAATGGCACAATCTGACACGGTGTCGCGCATCCTGGATACCGCTGAGGTGCTGTTTGCAGAGCGTGGCTTTGCTGAAACGTCACTGCGTAACATCACCAGTAAAGCGCGGGTAAACCTGGCGGCCGTTAATTATCATTTTGGTTCCAAGAAAGCCCTCATCCAAGCCGTATTCTCACGCTATCTAGACCCGTTTACTCAGCGTTTTCATGGTGCGCTCGATGAGCTTGAAGCCCGCTATGTCGATAGCCCCATCCCCCTGGAAGAGCTGCTTGAAACAATGGCCACCACGGTGCTAGCGGTGCCTGCTGAACGCAATAGTTTGAAAGTCTTTATGCGCTTATTGGGGTTAGCCTATAGTCAAGCGCAAGGGCATTTACGGCGCCATATTCAAGAGCAATATGGGGATGTGTTTACCCGTTTTACCGGGCTTGTGCGTAAGGCGACCCCTGATTTACCCGATGCCGAGCGTTTTTGGCGGCTGCACTTTATGTTGGGTACGGTCATATTCACCTTGTCAGGGCTGGATGCGCTACGTGATATCGCCTCCAAGGACTATCAGGAGCAGGTGACTGTGCGTGATTTAGTGCGGCGCCTGCGTCCTGTGGTCGTTGCCGCCATGAATGCTCCACTGCCGCAAGAGGTTGAAGGAGCGCAGCATGCGAACGCCCCTGTTAGCTGAGTTGCCACCTAAAAAAGACGGCTGGATCGAAATTGATACCAGCGCACAAATCCTGCGCTGGTGGCAGGGTCAAACACCAGGCTTTGAGTGCGCTATCTCTACTGGACGCGCTGGCGTTGGCCAGCAAGATGGAAGCGGCCAAACACCGCATGGCTGGCACTATGTTCGCGCGGCAATTGGCCACGAACAGCCGGTCAATGCCGTATTTAGAGGCAGGCGTTTTACCGGTGAAATTTTCTCAAGTGACTTGGCCGACGCTCATCCGACACGTGACTGGATTTTGACGCGAATTTTATGGCTTTGTGGGTTAGAGCGAGGATTTAACCGCGCAGGTTCCGTCGACTCTCAGCGCCGCTATATTTATGTACACGGAACGCCGCCCGACCAACCGATGGGCAAACCTGCTTCACATGGCTGTGTTCGTATGCGCAATGAGGACCTGCTTTATATCTTTGAGCGCGCCGTGCCTGGAACGCCTGTTTGGCTACATGGCAGCCGTCCGTAGTGGCCTTATGCAGAGGCTTTTTTGACTCTGTGCGTTGATCGTCTAAAATCATCGGCCCTTTTGTTGGATCCCTGCTAATGACTCAACCTATTGGCCCGGTCATGCTCGACCTGGAAGGGCCTGAATTATCCAATGCTGAAAAGCGCTTGCTGCTTGAACCCGCTGTCGGTGGCGTGATTTTGTTTGCCCGTAATGTGGAAGACGCCTACCAGGTGCGCAAGCTGTGTAGCGATATAAGGCGCATACGGGGCGATCTTTTATTGGCGGTTGACCAAGAGGGTGGCCGCGTACAGCGTATCAAACAAGGGCTTACCCGCTTACCAGCCATGGCCCGGATTGGCGAGCGTTATGCCCAAGACCCGGAAGAAGGCCGCTCTCTCGCCATAGACGCAGGTTGGTTGCTTGGCATGGAAATGGCCGCATGTGGGCTGGATATCAGCTTTGCGCCAGTGCTTGATGTGGATAGCGGGATTTCTAGCGTCATTGGCGACCGTAGTTTCAGTGGTGACCCAGAGCACGTTGCTCAATTAGGCGCCGCTTTTGTTGAGGGCTTGCATCAGGCGGGCATGGCCGCTGTGGGTAAGCACTTCCCTGGCCACGGCGGCGTAGCCGCGGATTCCCATGTCGCACTGCCCATTGATGAGCGTTCAATGGAGGCAATTAAACAACGCGACCTTGTCCCCTTTGCACAGCTAGCTTCCCAGCTGGATGGCATCATGCCCGCGCATGTCATTTATCGAGCGTTTGATACACGCCCGGCGGGCTTTTCGCCCAGTTGGTTGGGTATGCTGCGTGAATCGCTGGGCTTTAAAGGCTGTATTTTTTCAGATGATTTAAGTATGGCAGGTGCTCACGAAGCGGGTGAGCCACGCGAGCGTGCCGCTGCTGCACTCGCCGCTGGCTGCGATATGTTGCTGGTGTGTAACGACCGTACCGCTGCGCTTGAGGTTGTTGAAGCCAGCCAAGGCATCGCCAATAAGCGTCCCGCGAAACTCCGCTATGGCCGTGCACGACCTGATTTGGATGCGCTGACCGCGCTGGGGCGTTGGCGACGTACGCATGCCAGGCTAGAAGCGCTGGCGGACTGCCCTAGCCCCACCTGATTTTTCTTTTCGCAATATTGCTACATGTTTTGGGAGTTACCCCATGTCCAAATTGGATAAAGAAGCGCTTGAGTCATTGGACTCAATGCGCCAGCTAATGGAAACAGCAGACTGCCTGATCTCTCAGGAAGAAGTCGAGCGGGCGCTGGATCGCATGGCGGAAGCAATTACTGAAGACCTGGGTGACAAACTGCCGGTTTTTTATTGTGTGATGAACGGTGGCTTGATTACGACCGGGCATCTGCTGACCCGATTGGGGTTTCCGCTGGAAGTGGACTATTTGCATGCCACGCGTTATCGCAACGAGTTGCGCGGTGGCGAGCTTTTCTGGCGTGTATCGCCTGAAATTCCCATGGCCGGACGTCACGTCGTTATCGTGGATGACATTTTGGATGAAGGGTCGACGCTCGCCGCGATTCTTGCTTACTGTAAAGAAGCTCAGGCAGCCAGCGTTACGACTGCCGTCCTGGTGGATAAGCAACATAACCGAAAAGCGGTGCCGGGCCTGAAAGCTGATTACTGCAGCCTGGAGGTCGCGGACCGCTATGTGTTCGGTTTTGGTATGGACTACAAAGGTTACTGGCGTAACGCCCCGGGTATCTTCGCCCCCAAAGGCATGTAATTTTTAGCTTTGTTATTTAATGCTGGTTTAGCGGGGGGAGAAGCGCCTCGCTAAGCCTGTCTCGGCAATCATTCGTGTCGAAATTTCTTCTACTGAAAAGCGCGTCGCATCAATAAACGGAATATGCATAATTCGGTAAAGCGCTTCGGCCTGTTCGACTTCCTGCAAACACTGATCCATTGAGCTATAGCGACTGTTCGGCCGACGCTCATTGCGTATGGCGGATAACCTGCGAGCATCAATAGTCAACCCAAACAACTTGTGCCGGTGCGGTGCTAACACCTTGGGCAGCTTGAGCGTGCCGTCTTCGTCAAGGTCGTCCTCGGTAAGCGGGTAGTTGGCCGCTCGAATGCCAAACTGAAGCGCCAAATAAAGCGACGTGGGTGTTTTGCCGCAGCGCGATACGCCCACTAAAATAATATCGGCTTTGTCGTATTGATGCGTACGGGCGCCATCGTCGTTATCAAGTGCGAAGTGTACCGAATGAATCCGGTCCATATAGACATCGTCACTGCCAATCGAGTGAGTTCTTCCCACGCTGTAAGAAGAGTGGGTGCCTAACTCCTGCTCCAGGGGTTTCAAAAAGGTAGAAAAGATATCCACCTTGAAGCCCGGCGCTTTGCGAATCACATCGCGTATCTGCTGGTCAACGATGGTATCGATAATGATCGGTTGTTGCCCATCTCGAGCGGCAGTGGATTCAATAATCCGGGCAAGCGCTTCCGCTTTTTCAAGCGTATCGATATAAGGCTTGGTCAGCATGTTGATCTCAATATCGCTGAACTGAGCCAACAGGCTTCGACCTAAACTCTCGGCCGTAATACCGGTACCATCGGAAATAAAGAAAGCTGTCCGCTTCATAATCACGCCCGTCAATTAAATAATAGATACGCTATTGTGTGCCGAGCATTCGCTAAGCACAACGCCCCAAGCGACTACATAAATCGCCCGTATACGCCTTATGTTGTAAAAATCCTCCACTCCCTTCGCTATTAGACCAATGGCGAATAGGGTGGCACGGTGATAGGGTGACACGATCAATGACTGGCGATCTAAAAGATTGCATCAACGTCTTAAAGCGAGGGGGTTGCGTGGAAGAGTACATTCTGTGGTTCGATCAGCTAGGTATGGCCGACGTCGAACGCGTGGGTGGTAAAAACGCCTCGCTGGGCGAGATGATTTCCAACCTGTCAGGTGCCGGGGTAACCGTACCGGGTGGATTTGCCACTACGGCTCACGCTTATCGTGAATTTCTCTCTCATGAAGGGCTTAACGAACGCATTAACAGCACGCTATCGCGCCTGGACGTTGATGATGTTAAAGCGCTGGCGGAAGCGGGTAGTAATATTCGCCAATGGGTCATTGATACGCCGCTGCCGCCCGCTTTTGAAAGTGCGTTGCGTCAGGCCTATGGGCAACTGCAGGAGCAACACCCTCAGCTGAAAGTGGCGGTGCGCAGCTCGGCAACCGCGGAAGATCTGCCGGATGCCTCTTTTGCTGGCCAGCAGGAAACTTTCCTGAATATCGAAGGTTTCGATAACATCAAGCGCGCTGTACACGAGGTGTTTGCCTCGCTGTTTAATGATCGCGCAATTTCCTACCGCGTTCACCGTGGCTATGCGCATGAAAACGTCGCGCTGTCAGCGGGTGTCCAAAAAATGGTGCGCTCTGAGACGGGCGCCTCTGGGGTCATGTTTACCCTGGATACCGAATCAGGCTACCGCGATGCTGTCTTTGTGACGGCCTCGTGGGGGCTGGGCGAAACGGTTGTGCAAGGCGCCGTTAACCCTGACGAGTTTTATGTTCATAAGGGCACTTTAGCCGCTGGACGCCCGGCGGTTTTACGGCGTAACCTGGGTTCCAAGCTCATCAAGATGGTTTACGGCCAGGAAACCAGCGCCGGTAAATCCGTCGACACCGTTGATGTGCCGCTTAATCAGCGTAATCGTTTCTGTATTAGCGACCAGCAGGTGATGGATCTGGCCCGTCAGGCGGTGACGATTGAGCAGCACTATGAGCGCCCCATGGATATTGAGTGGGCGCTTGATGGTGACGACGGAAAGCTCTATATCGTGCAGGCACGCCCTGAAACGGTGGTCTCGCAGCAGGAAGGAGGCAAGTTAGAGCGTTTCCAGCTGCGCGAGAAGGGCCGTACGCTAATTACTGGCCGAGCGATTGGTCAGCGTATTGGTCGCGGCACCGTAAAAGTGGTCATGAGCCCGGAAGAGATGGATAAGATTCATGACGGTGACATTCTGGTGACCGACATGACGGATCCAGACTGGGAGCCCATTATGAAGCGAGCGTCTGCCATCGTTACCAATCGTGGTGGACGTACCTGCCACGCGGCGATTATTGCTCGTGAGTTAGGCATTCCTGCAGTGGTGGGTTGCGGTGACGCCACGCAGCAGCTTAGAGAAGGCATTGATGTCACCGTTTCTTGTGCTGAAGGTGACACGGGCCACGTTTATGATGGCCTGCTGGATTTTGACTGCAAGGTGTCAAGCGTCGATGCCATGCCTGAAATTCCTTTCAAAATCATGATGAACGTGGGCAACCCTGATCGCGCGTTTGGGTTTGCCAGCCTGCCTAACGCAGGCGTAGGGCTTGCCCGGCTTGAGTTCATTATCAACCGTATGATTGGTGTCCATCCCAAGGCACTGCTGGATTACGCAACGCTGCCGGCTGACTTGCAGCAGGTGATTGATCTACGTACTGCGGGCTATGCCGACCCGGTAACTTTCTACGTGGACAAGCTGGTGGAAGGTATCTCCACGCTGGCGGCGGCTTTCTATCCTCAGCGGGTTATCGTGCGTCTGTCTGACTTCAAGTCCAATGAGTATGAAAACCTGATTGGCGGTAAGCTTTACGAGCCGGGCGAAGAGAATCCCATGTTGGGCTTCCGCGGGGCTTCGCGGTATATCTCGGAAGCTTTCCGCCCCTGCTTCGAGCTTGAGTGTCGCGCCTTAAAATACGTTCGCGAAGAGATGGGGCTTGATAATGTCGAAATCATGGTGCCCTTTGTACGCACCACCGATGAAGCCAAGCAGGTTGTTGATCTGTTGGCAGAAAACGGCTTGAAGCGCGGCGATGCAAGCGGGCTGAAAGTGATCATGATGTGCGAGTTACCTGCTAATGCATTGTTGGCTGAAGAATTTCTTGAACACTTCGACGGCTTCTCAATCGGCTCTAATGATCTTACGCAGTTAACGCTGGGGCTGGATCGTGACTCAGGCATCGTGGCGCATCTGTTTGATGAGCGTAATGCGGCGGTGAAAAAGTTGTTGGCAATGGCTATTCAGGCTTGTAAAGCCCAAGGAAAATATGTAGGTATTTGTGGGCAAGGGCCCTCAGATCATCCTGAATTAGCTAAATGGTTGATGGAGCAGGGGATTGATTCGGTATCCCTCAACCCTGATGCAGTACTTGAGACGTGGTTTATGTTGGCAGGCGAGAAAATTACCTAACGTCGACCTGTAAACCGCTATTTTGCGCCCGGCCATTGTGCCGGGCGCATGCGTTTTATAGGCTACTCTGTTGTGTGGTTACTTACTTGATATTTTCCAGGATGCGAGAGGGCACTGTAATGTCCCCAAAAAGGATTAAGTTAACGCTAACAGGGTTGCTGTTAGTGCCGGTTTATAGCTTTGGGTTTAGCTATGAAGCCCCCTCCATAACCCCGGAGGTTGGGTCGGGGTATGAGGAAAAACCCGGCTGGGCAACGGCGTCGTTTGCGGTCGCGGCGGCTAACCCGTTGGCAACGGATGCGGGCTATCAAGTGTTGGCAAATGGTGGCAATGCCATTGACGCTGCTATCGCTGTGCAAATGGTATTAACACTTGTCGAGCCTCAGTCCAGCGGCATTGGCGGTGGCGCTTTTTTAATGTTCTATGATGGCTCAAATGTTCAGGCTTACGACGGCCGAGAGACAGCACCTGGTGCGGTGACAGGGGAGCTGTTTATGGAGAATGGCGAGCCGCTGCCCTTTGCAGATGCAGTAGCCAGTGGACTTTCTGTTGGTGTGCCAGGCACGGTGCGAATGTTGGAGCAAGCGCATAAAGAGCACGGTCAGTTGGCTTGGGAGGCACTTTTTGAACCCGCTATTACGCTTGCAGAGGAAGGGTTCGCCGTTAGCCAACGGCTGCACACCAGCCTTGCCAATGATGAGGCGTTACGTAGTGACCCGCTCGCCGAGAACTTTTATTACCAGCCAAACGGCGAGCCGCTAGCCGTTGGCGACACGTTAAAAAATCCTGCGTTGGCGAACATATTACGTCAAATTGCGGCCAACGGCAGCGCGGCCTTTTATGAAGGCGACGTTGCCGAGGATTTAGTAAGCCGTGTACAGAACCATTCGGTGCGGCCAGGCAGCATGACCCTTGAGGATGTTAGCAGCTACCAGACAATTGAGCGGGAACCACTGTGTACGCCATGGCAGCAGTGGGAAGTGTGCGGATTTCCTCCGCCTTCGTCTGGGCATATTACCATTATGCAAATACTGGGTCTTTTAGATCAGCAGCCATTGTTGGAAGCACCCTTGGATAACGGCGTATCCAGCAGCGGTTGGCTGCATCAGTTTTTGGAGGCTTCTCGGCTGGCCTTCGCTGATCGCGGACGTTATATAGCGGACCCTGAGTTCGTAGAGGCGCCGGGTGGTGACTGGTCATTAATGCTGGCGCCAGACTATCTTTCAGAGCGTAGTAAGTTAATTGGCGACACCAGCATGGGCGATAGTGCGGAGCCAGGGAACCCCGGTGAGCTTGACGTTAGCTTTGCCTCACAGCCGGATCAGCCGGAATACGGCACTAGCCATATCAGTATTATTGACGCTGAAGGCAATGCCGTGGCGATGACCACGTCTATTGAGCAGGCGTTTGGTTCGCGCATCCTTGCCGATGGAGGAACCGGTCTGCCGGGTGGGTATTTGCTTAATAATGAGTTGACCGATTTTTCGTTTACCCCAGAGGTGGACGGCGAGCTGGTGGCTAATCGGGTTGAACCTGGCAAGCGTCCGCGCTCAAGCATGAGCCCAACACTCGTCTTCGATAAAGAGTCGGGCGAGCTGGTGGCAAGCCTGGGGTCGCCGGGTGGCGCGGCTATTATTCATTACACCGCCCGCACGTTAGTTGCGATGCGTGATTGGGGGATGAGTGCTCAAGAAGCGCTCAATTTGCCTCACGCCATTACCATGGGAGGCGATGTTTATTTGGAAGAGGGGCGCTTCCCTGAAGCGACCCTGGAAGTGCTTGAGGAGTACGGGCATACCATCAGTGAAAGAGAGCTAACCAGTGGGCTTCAGGCCATCCGTAGGCTGGAGGATGGGACGCTGTTTGGCGGTGCCGACCCGCGTCGCGAAGGCGTTGTTATGGGCGATTGATCCCATTAACTGGCTTTACGAAATGAGCTGTCAGTGGCGTGTTTAAGTACACGTCACTGACGTAGCCAATTGCGCAGCTTCACCAACAGAAGCTCCCCATCGCTTAACGCTCGCCGCTCTTCAATCAATTCGCGTAAACGCGCGGGATAGTCGGTAATAATTGCATCAACCCCTAAATCGATCAGTGTAGACATTCTTGCCCGGTCATTGACTGTCCAGGCGTGTATCTCATAGCCATAAAGCGCTGCAAGACGCACTTCCTCTGCTGTAATACGGTTATGGCGAAGTCCCAAGGCATCGAAGCTTCGGCGGTCCAGCGTGCCTGGCAGGATTAATTGTGCCAGCAGTGTGACGCGTAGTTCAGGCGCTTGGCGTTTGATGTGGGCAGACAGTGATGGCGTCATCGTGGCTACCCGCATCTCCAGCATTGCGTTGGGAAAGCCGCACTCGCCATAAGCTGTTATAGGATGACTGCTTTTAGCCCAGCAGGCATAGCGCATATCGGTCTCAGCACGCAGTAGGGCAATGACTGCATCAGCAAGTGCTTGTTCCTCGCCGGGCAGTGCCTTCATGTCGATCATCAATCCGGCATGGCCACGTACGCGTTCAAGTACCTCATCCAGGCCTGCGATAGGCTCGTTTTGAAAAGCATCACCGAACCAACTGCCTATGTCGTACTGACTAAGCTCTTCACGCGTTAAGTCGCCGAATTCTCTGTTATCACCGGTTAATCTTGCCAGGCTTCGGTCATGGTAAATCATGACCTGCCCATCGGCGGACAAGCGAACATCCAGCTCTACGGCGTCAGCTTTATCGATGATGGCCTGGTTAACCGCGGCCAGGGTGTTTTCGGGGGCGACCATTGAACTACCACGGTGCGCAAACACGTTTACATTGTCGCGTAGTTCAAAGCTGTTCAGGATCCACCAGGCTTGTAAGGCGGCCAGTAGCAATACACTAAGTTCAACCGCCCAGGCAAATCGGCCCGGGAGGACGATTTTTGATGGAGGGGCAGGGCGCACCTTGTGATGCGCTAACTGAAGGTACAAACAAGCAGAAAGCAGTGCGTTAGCCGCAATACCGATAAAGGTAACGGCGAGGGTTAACAGCAGATAGCCTGTTAAATAGGCAAACATGATGGGAATTAGAAAAGTGTTGTGTTCTGGTAGCCACCAGAGAAGCGGCGTTACCAGCGCATCAAAGGCGATGGTGGTGATAACAGGTAGTGCAATAATGAGCAGTAACAGGATGAGTACGGCCGCGCCAATGGAGCGGTGCCAGCCTTTGGCTAAATGAAAACTGTGCGTCAGGGCGCGTAACGGGCTGTAGTTATCAAGCGCTACTAAAGGAAGCGCTAACAGCCAGCGCAGATAAAGCCAAGCCGCTAAGCTTAGCCAAATCACCACAAGCGGCAGCGCGCAGGCAATAAAATACCAAAGCACTGGCGGCATGACACGCTGTAAATAGTAAGGGTCCAAGCCGCTTAGCCAAACACTATAAAGCCATGCAAGTGCGGCCATGAAAGGGGCCAGCAGTAAAAGGTGCGTGCCCACCTGTAACACGACTAACCCTGCCAGTGCGGGGAGGCGACGAACGCTTAACCAGAGTGCATCAAACGCAAGCCGGTAATGATTGCCGTGAGGCCGAACGGCGACCTGGAGCATGCCAGCCTGTTGCCAGTAAAGTATAAGAAAAGTAAAGACCAGGCCGACCAGCATGCAAGCAAGGCCCAAGGGGCTAAACAGCAGGCTGATTAGCTCGTCATTGGTGATCACTGTACGTTTTAATTGGGCAAGCAGGCCTTGGGTTATCCACCCAATCAGGGGTAATAACAGGGCAGAGGCCAGTAAGGTAAAAAACAAATGATAGGCGATCAAGGGGCGTAGATGATCGCGCAGTGTCTTCATTAAGGCCGAGCCAAGATGTGTCAGTGGCTGCATTGTCTTTTAAATCATAAGGATGAACTAACAGAGTGGCAGTATCCGGAAGCCCTCGCAAGTCGCCGACATCTTGCGGTAATAAAAACGCCCCACAACGAGAGGTTGCGGGGCGTTCGGTCATCGTCTCAGAATTAACGGAATTTCATTAAGTCTGTGATGGTGCGAGCATCGGCGATAGGATGGTTACGCTTCTTGAGCAACCGGAATCACGTTTGAGGCGATTTTCTGATACTCCTCAATTTCGTGGAAGTTCATATAACGATAGATCTCTCCTGCCATGGCGTCAAATTCACTCATGTAACGCTGATACTCTTCAACGGTTGGCAGGCGACCTTCCACCGCGGCAACCGCGGCGAGTTCCGCCGAGGCAAGGTACACGTTGGCACCATCGCCCAAACGGTTCGGGAAGTTACGTGTAGACGTAGACACAACGGTGCTTTTTGCAGCAACGCGCGCCTGGTTACCCATACACAGTGAGCATCCCGGCATTTCCATACGCGCACCGGCACGACCATAAATGCCGTAGTAACCCTCTTCGGTCAGCTGGTGCTGGTCCATTTTGGTCGGCGGTGCCAGCCACAGGCGAGTTTTGAGGCTGCCTGCAGGCTGCTTTTCAAGTAGTTTACCCGCTGCGCGGAAATGACCAATGTTGGTCATGCACGAGCCGATAAATACTTCATCAATCTTCTCGCCCGCTACGTCTGACAGCAAACGAGCATCGTCAGGATCGTTAGGCGCGCAAAGTACTGGCTCTTTAATCTCGGACAAATCAATTTCGATGACTTCGGCGTATTCGGCATCCGCATCGGCACGCATCAGGCTCGGGTCGGCAAGCCACGCTTCCATACCTTCGATACGACGACTAATCGTACGCTCATCGCCATAACCGTTAGCGATCATCCACTTCAGCAGTGTGATGTTGGATTTCAGGTACTCGGTAACGCTCTCATCAGACAGCGTAATAGTACAGCCAGCGGCAGAGCGCTCAGCAGAGGCATCGGAAAGCTCAAATGCCTGCTCGACCGTTAAGTCTTCAAGCCCTTCAATTTCCAGCACGCGGCCAGAGAACGCATTCTTCTTGTTGGCCTTATCAACGGTCAGAAGACCTTGCTTGATGCCGTAAAGCGGAATGGCGTGAACCAGGTCGCGCAGGGTAACGCCAGGCTGACGCTTGCCTTTAAAGCGCACCAGTACGGATTCCGGCATATCCAGCGGCATAACGCCGGTGGCAGCAGCGAAGGCCACCAGGCCAGAACCAGCCGGGAACGAGATGCCCAGCGGGAAGCGGGTGTGCGAGTCGCCGCCGGTGCCTACTGTATCTGGCAACAGCATACGGTTCAGCCAGCTGTGGATGATGCCGTCGCCAGGACGCAGCGATACACCGCCGCGGTTCATAATGAAGTCAGGCAGTGTGTGGTGAGTGTCCACGTCAACCGGCTTCGGATAGGCCGCCGTGTGGCAGAATGACTGCATGACCAAGTCCGCTTGGAAGCCCAGGCAGGCCAGGTCTTTCAGCTCGTCCCGGGTCATCGGGCCAGTAGTATCCTGGGAGCCGACCGTGGACATTTTAGGTTCGCAGTACATGCCCGGACGAACGCCTTCCAGGCCGCACGCCTTACCGACCATTTTCTGCGCCAGGGTAAAGCCCTTGCCAGTGTCTTTGGGCTGATCCGGCAGGCGGAATACGTCAGAAGGCTCAAGGCCAAGAGACTCACGTGCTTTGCCCGTCAGGCCACGACCGATGATCAGAGGAATACGGCCGCCAGCACGTACTTCGTCCAGGATCAGCTGAGTTTTCAATGCAAACGTGGTGAGCACTTCATCAGTACCGTGCTTGCACACCTTGCCTTCGTAGGGGTAGACGTCGATGACATCGCCCATTTCCAGCTTTGATACGTCCAGTTCAATCGGGAGTGCGCCAGAATCTTCCATGGTGTTAAAGAAGATCGGAGCAATTTTGCTACCAAAACAGAAGCCGCCAGCGCGCTTGTTGGGAACGTAAGGGATATCGTCACCAAAGAACCACAGCACGGAGTTAGTGGCTGATTTACGTGAAGAGCCCGTACCCACGACATCACCGACATAAGCAACCGGGAAGCCTTTGGATTTGACTTCCTCAATTTGCTTGAGCGGACCCATAGAGCCCGGTACTTCAGGCACAATGCCGTCACGCTCGTTTTTGAGCATGGCATTGGCGTGCAGCGGGATATCGGGGCGCGACCAAGCATCGGGTGCTGGTGACAGATCATCAGTGTTGGTTTCACCCGGCACCTTAAAGACGGTCAGGGTGATTTTTTCTTCTAAAGCAGGCTTGGAAAGGTACCACTCTGCTTCTGCCCAAGACTGAATAACGTCCTTGGCAACGCTGTTACCCTTTTTGGCACGCTCTTCAACATCATGAAAGGCATCAAACATCAGCAGGGTATGCTTGAGCTGTTCGCCGGCTTCACGCGCTAACTCTTCGTTATCCAAAAGTTCTACCATGGATACGATGTTGTAGCCGCCTTGCATGGTGCCCAGCAGCTTAACCGCGTGGATTTTATCGATCAGCGGAGAGGTTGCTTCGCCCTTGGCGATTGCAGTAAGAAAGCCCGCTTTTACATAAGCGGCTTCATCGACGCCCGGCGGAACCCGGTTGGTGATCAGATCAAGAACAAATTCCTCTTCACCCGCCGGTGGGGTTTTTAGCAGCTCAATTAAGGCGGCAACTTGCTCGGCGTTTAGAGGCTTGGGTGGTACGCCTTCAGCGGCGCGTTCCTCGACATGTTGGCGATATGCTTCAAGCACGTTGGGGCCCTCTCATCTGCTTTATGGTGGCGAGCACACATTTTCACGGTGTTTGAGCGTGCGCTCGGACACATGACATACGCTTGGAAACAGCGTCTGGTTGGATGACACGGATTCTACGGCAAACTGTCGACAATGTTAAGAAGAAGGCGAGAGGCAGGTGTTGTACTTTATGTTGATACACAAAAAATACCGCTTTAAAGGCCTGTGTTTTGGCCGTTTGGGACACTTTCTGGCAGGGTGTGATGGGCCTGAGCATGCTAAAGGTGTGATCGCGGTTGCGCCGCGTTACCATGGCTTGGACGCTATAACGTTACGGTTGCTTTCCACGTTGAGCTAACCTCACAGCGAAGCGTAGAGCGCCATTATTTCTATTAGCGGTGGCCAGCAATATGTACCCAAGAGACATGGCATTGTTCTTGCGGTTTGGGAACGGGGTGAACGCTATCGGCGTTTAAATATTGTACAATTGTGAAAAAATGCTCGGAAGAACGTTATGTCAATGCAATTGCCGGAATTAACACCCGCAGACCATAAACTTCAAGCAGATGACTTGTTGCCCGAAAGTTTAAATGAATTTCTTGCCTGTATAACGCCGGACAGCTGGCTTAAATGGGCGCTAGATAACCCCGAAATACTGCTTGTTGACCACGCTCAGTGTGAGAAAAAGGCCGCTTCGACGGCCATGAGCTTGCTGTATCGTTATGTAGACCAGCCTCTTTTATTGAGCAAAATGTCTCAGCTCGCCCGCGAAGAATTGCTGCACTTTGAGCAAGTTGTGGGTTTAATGGAAAAGCGCGGCGTTGAATACAAGCATTTAACCGCTTCCCGGTACGCTGAGGGCTTGCGACGTCATGTGCGCAGCAATGATCCAGAGCGTCTTATTGATATCCTCATTATTGGCGCCTTAATAGAAGCACGCAGCTGCGAGCGTTTTGCTCGCTTGATTCCTTACCTGGATGAAGAGTTGGCTAAATTTTATCGCACGCTGGTTAAGTCCGAAGGGCGTCATTTTGAAGACTACCTACTGCTTGCGCAGCAGCAAACTAACGCTTCCATTGATGAAAGAATTGCTTTTTTTGTGGCCCGGGAAGCAGAGCTGATAACGTCACCCGATACGGCTTTTCGTTTTCATAGTGGTGTACCCGCTTAATACACCACTAGCCCAGGCAGGATATGTAGCATGCGCGATACTCGTGAGTCTGATCAGCTAATCCTCTTTGGTCATTTTTCCCTCTCTCAGGGGGATGGTGTACTAACCCACTTTAGCTATGACAAAGTCAAAGCGCTGTTAGTCTACTTACTGCTTCACCGCCAGCCGGTGAACCGTGCGGTGCTCGCCGAGCTGTTATGGCCTGACCAGGGGCTTTCATCAGGCAGGACTAACTTGCGCCATGCCCTGCACTGCCTGCGTCATTCGCTCGGGGATAACGCTGATCAAGTCTTGAATGTGTCGCGCCAAACCATCGCTTTTAACCTGCCATCGACTTGGCGCATCGATTTACATGAACTGCAGCAACTGCTGGAAGGCCCCCGCGAATTAGCAACGCTCGAAGCGGTGCTGACCTGCTATCAGGGAGACCTCGTTGAGGAGCTCCAGCTAACCAACTGTAGCGAATTTCAGCGGTGGTTCGTACAAGTGCGCAACGAATGGCGTCAGCGTGTCATTCGCTTTGCTGAGCAGGTCCTGGAAGCCCATGAGGATGCGCCAGATGTAATGCTTGAAGGCTTGGTAAGCCGCTTTTCTGGTTACGCACCTTTTCATGAGCGCTTGGTGCGCCAGCTTGCCGAGCAGAACCAAATCGCTGCTGCTCACGAGCAATACAATGGTTATTTACAGTTATTAGCACTTTCGGGGCAGCAGCCTGAGCCCAGTTTTTTACAGCTCGCAAGCTATTGGTCGGATGGGCCGCATGATCCTCGTGCTATGTCCCCTCAGGGCGCTTTTTCGCGCGTATTGGCAGCGGACAGCAAGCCGCTACGCGACGATGAAATCGAGCTGCGCCAGCTCTCCGTGATGGCTATTCGGCTGCGCTTGAAGGGCGACTGGCAGGAGCGTGCAGCAGTGCGTAGCTGTCTGGCCTTGCAGCTGGAGTTACTGCGTTGGTTAGAGCAGCAGTGTCATCATCTGGGGGGATTCTGGTTACCTGGGGCAACCGGAGGACTCGGGCTCGCCTGTTTTGGTACACATGGGCCCGCACACCAGCTTGCGGAGCTGGTAGCGCTTTACGAACACTGTCAACATGCGCTGCCGCAAGAGTCGGCGCGTCATTGGGACAGGGAAGGTGAGCCGCCCGCCTTTGAGCTTGCCGCCGGTTTAAATAGCGGGCGGGTCGTCTATTTGGCAGAGCGTCAGCTAGCGGACCCTCTTGGTCAGGTGACGCAAGTTGCCTTGGAGCTAATGAGTGCGGCAGAGGGCAGTGAGCTGGTCATCTCTCAGGAGGCCAGCCAGCACATGCCCCCCGCGCTTGATCTACAGCCACGCCTGGTGTCTCGGCTGGTGGCAAGCGATGGGCGTATTCGCCTGCGCGCGCTGGTCTTGGGTCAAAATGAAGGGGGGCGTGATGCGCTACCGCCGAGTTTAGTCGGGCGTGAGGCCGCGCTGCGTACGCTCCGCGATGCCTTGGCGCGGGCGGGAATTGGGCTGCGCCAAAGCGTGCTTGTCCGAGGTGCTTCGGGCATGGGGAAATCTGCGCTCATGGTGGGCTTTCGTCAGCTTGAATTAAGTCGCGATGCCGCGATTTGTTGGCAGCCAACGACGCGATTATCTGTACTTGAACCTTACGGCATTGCCCGCAGCCTGGTGGCCTGGCATCTAAATGCGCCACCTGCACTGGATACCTTGCATGCCATGCAAACAACGCTGGGCTTGGGTCTTTTAGAAAAGAGCCGACAGCACCTACTTGAAGAAGCGCTTGGGGTTAGGGACGTTCAAGAGGTGGCGCAGCTTGCGCAAAATGGCGAGGCGGCGGAGCTGGTCGTACAGTTGTTACATCGCTTGATTGAGCAGCAATCCAGTGAACGTACGCTGGCGCTAATGATTGATGATCTTCAATGGGTTGATGAACCCTCCTTTAAAGTGCTGGCAGGCCTTCAGGCGCGCTTGCCTATCAATACGGCGTTTATGCTGATTGCCAGTCACCATGGACGTGAACCCTTACCGGTTAAGCTTCACTGGGACCAGCAGATCAATTTGGGCAAGTTGGATGTCCAGCAATCGTCACGCCTGCTTTCACAGCTGTCACGCCGCTACCGCATACATTTAAGCCCCCGGCTGCGTAACCAGATCATAGAGCGGTGCGATGGCGTGCCGCTTTACATGCAGGAAATTTGCCGACGCCTGGACATGGACCGTCGCGAAGGACGTAGTGTCCAATTTGATGAGCTGCCGAAGGGGTTGCTGGGCTTGCTAGCCAGCCGTATTGATCAGTTGGAGGCCGACCGCATTATTGCCCACGTGGCGGCAGTACTTGGCAAACGTTTCCGGCTGGATTTTTTGCTGGAGTGCAGTGGCTGGGAGCCCGCTCGACTAACGCAAGCGCTCGAGCATATGCGTCAGCTCGAGATCATTGAGCCCGTTAATAAAGAAGTCGGTGAGCAAGAGTACCAGTTTAGCCATCAGCTTCTTCAGGAAGCTGCCTATCTCTCCTGCCCGCGCGATGTACGCGTCAAACTGCATCAGCAGGTCGTCACGCTAATTGAAGAGCGTTTCCCCATGTGGATTAGTCGCCATCCTGGCGACTTTGCTGCGCACTTGCGTAGAAGCGGTCATTACGCGCGCGGCGCACGCTATTTTGAGCTTTCTGCTCGCGAGGCGCTAAAGGTCAGTGCTAACCGAACGGCGTTGCGGATGGCCGACGCAGGGTTGGCAAGCTTGCGCCATGTTGAGCATGAGATAGAGCGCGAGGTTAGCCTGCTTACGGTACGTGGGCAGGCCGCATTTTCCTTGGAAGGACACGGCTCACCCATCGCTCATGAAAGTTTTGTTCGCGCCCGAGAGCTACTGCGTGAGTCCGGCAGCGATATGTTGGATGACCCTGAAGAGCTTGAGCAGGTCTTTCTGGTTAAGTGGGGGCTCTGGGTAGGGCGCAGCCAGCGCTATGCGCATGCCGATGCGTTTGCGCTTGCCTCGACGCTTGCGGATATCGCGGAGCGACTGGAAGACCCGCGCTATCGCCGTTTAGCGGATTATGCACGCGCTCAATGCGAGTACTGGGCAGGGCGTATCCAGCAGGCCCACGATCATCTGGATGAAATTGATCCGTTCAATGCGCAAATGATGATTGAGTGGTTACCGTTCTCTGATCACCCGCAGGTAACGGCAGCGTGTTTTCAAGGCTGGGCGCTCTGTTTACGGGGCGACTATCAGCGTGCAGAGCGGCAAGTATCGGCAGCGCTTCGGTTGGCGGAAAAAATTGGCCATCCAGGCACGCTGGCAATGTCGCTGTTATTCGCGGCTTCACTCTATCGTCAGTTAGGGCATGTGCACTTGGCGGCGCGCCAGGCGGAGAGGGCGGCAGCCATGACCGTCACGCCCGACTTGCAATTATGGCAAATCTCGGCCCAGGCGGTGTTGGGATGGCAGCGCGCATTGGCAGGTGATCAAGGGGGGCTTGCACAAATACGCGAAAGCCTTGAGCGGATGACCGAGCTTAAAGGGAGCGACCGCTACCAGCGCCCCTCATTATGGTATATCGATGCCTGTATTGAGCTGGGTGAGCTTGATGTCGCAGAAGACTATTTGGATCAATGCCTTGTGATCGCCCGTGAGCGTACTACGCTGTTTTTGCCTGAGCTAGCGACGCTGTTGGCGAGCGTTCGGCACCAGCTTGGACATCCAGCGAACGAGGTTAGGGCGCTTGCCGAGATGGCCATCAGCCAGTCCCGAGAAAATGGGAACCGCCACCAGGAGCTGGCGGCCCTTGAGTTATGGTTGATGCACATTGAGCCGGGCGACCTTAACGCCAAAGAGGCGTTCCGGCATTTGCTGAATGATGTTAGTCATAGTGATGCGCCGGTGCTGGTACGTTGGGTGAGCCTGCTGGATCGTCGTTTGACCCAGCCTGCGGGCGTAGAAGGTTAGGGGTATCCAGTTTCTGTTTCGAGGTGCGCAAGGGTGGCGAGTGCCTGATCACGGTGCTCGCCACAAACGCTGGCATCAAAGTTAAAGTTGGCGCATACGGCGGGGCGGCTTGTATCGCCAAAAAGCCGACATAGATTCTGCTCATCCAGCTGAATGCAGCGAACCCCGGCAGGCTTGCCTTGAGGCATCCCAGGAATCGGTGAGCTGATGGATGGCGCTATACAGCACGCCCCACAACCCGCTCGGCAGCCTTCGCTTTGCTTAACGATAATGCCTGCCTCACTCATGGCGTAAATTCCGCAAAGGCGCCTTTGTTAATCCCCTCGAATGCTTGAACATGTGTTGCGTGGCCGCTTTCATCGGCGATGCTACGTGCCAGCCAGATGGCGATATTCTCTACGGTAGTGGGGCCTGGTAATACCGCGCAGCGGTCTGTTGGCAGGCGAATGGCGAAGTCTCCCTGGGCTGCCTGGTAACGACAGGTCAAGAACACATCGTCCTGGTGTTCAATATCCGCTTGCTCAAGTAGGTAGCGGTTATCCAGCCAGTGTGCCCAGCGAGCTTCCAGCTCAGGTTGGCGCGTGCCCGATTGCCAAACAGAGAGCCTGGAGCGGTGGCCGTGGGCAATACGTTGGCAGTTGCCCTGGTGCCGTTTAAGGCCATGGCTATAGCCATAGGCTGCTCCGGTCGTAGCTTCATCACTTAACGTTAGCGTGACACGGTCAACGTTGACGGGGCGCTGCGCGGTCAACTCGCCACTTAAATACG
This sequence comes from Halomonas sp. TP35, assembly GCF_052375975.1. Classification (NCBI taxonomy): domain Bacteria; kingdom Pseudomonadati; phylum Pseudomonadota; class Gammaproteobacteria; order Oceanospirillales; family Halomonadaceae; genus Halomonas; species Halomonas sp. TP35. Next base: position 52,195 of record NZ_JBQSUZ010000017.1, read on the forward strand.
CCGCTACCTGTTCAAGCGTAATAGATGCCCAGGGAAGCAGGCTAAAGGCTTCGGCAGGCCCACGTACTTCCATGGGGTAAGGTGTTTCGGTGCGAACGCAGAGGCCTTCCTCGCAATCAGTAATGCTTACACCGGGTGCCTGCGTGGGCACCAGAAGCGTATGGTCGAGACCGCTGTCCAGGGTGTGTTTGATCCAGGGCTTTACCTCGCCAAAATCAAATAGCATGCCGTCTTCACCCAAGGCGCCTTCAAGGAGCGCATCTACTTGCCAGCTGCAGCCGATGAGTCCGCGCGTTGGGCACCAAACAGAGACATCCATATGGGTTAACTGATTTACAAATAAAGCCATTAGTCAAACCCTGCGATTTTGTGAATTTGAAGCGTAAGGCGCCACTGTGGGTTAGCCATACAGTAATCCGTTGCCTGAGCGATGGTGTCGGACTGCAGCCCTAACGGGCTTACATCCATGGGCTGCAAAAAGAAGTGAGTAAACGCAAGGTCTTCAAATGCAGGAGGCAGAGCATTAGCCTGCGGATAAACAAGTTTTAATTCATTTCCCTGAGTAATGGCCAAAGGATTACTACCTTTAGGGCTAACGCACAACCAATCAATACCGGGAGGGGGAAGCAACGTACCGTTCGTTTCAACGGCTACTTCAAAGCCCTGCTGGTGTAGCTTGTCAATTAACGGTGTATCCAGTTGGAGCAGCGGCTCACCGCCGGTAAACACCACATAAGGGGTGGCATTCGCGCTACCTTTTGGCCAGAGCGCATTAATATGCGCAGCCAGCTCGGCCGCTGTCGCGAATCGCCCGCCGTTTTGTCCGTCAGTGCCGATAAAATCGGTATCGCAAAAGGTACATTTTGCATGAGCGCGATCCACTTCACGGCCTGACCACAAATTACAGCCGCTAAAACGGCAAAAAATGCTGGCACGACCTGCTTGTGCGCCTTCGCCCTGTAGCGTGTAAAAGGCTTCTTTAACGTGATACATCAGCGGTTCACCTGAGCTGTCGCATCGTAAGCCAAGGGGTCAAGGGCATTGTTAGCGGCAAAGGCGCCCAAGCGCTCTCGGCAGCTGCCGCACTGACCACACGCTAATGCGCGGCCCTCATAGCAGGTCCAGGTATGCTGGTAATCAAGCCCCATGGATAAGCCATCGCGTAAAATATCCGCTTTTGATGAGTGTAGGTAAGGGGCGTGCAGCGTAACGTGCTCAAAGTTGGCAATGCCCGCCACGTGGTTCATGGCATCGACAAACTCGGGACGACAATCCGGGTATAAAACATGGTCACCGCCATGGGCGCCATAATCCACGCGCTCAGCGCCTATGTTGACCGCTTTGGCAATCGCCAGAGACAGTAAAATCATATTGCGATTGGGAACGACAGTGGCACGCAAATTATCATCTGCGTAGTCACCCGTCGGCATGGCTTGGTCGGCGTTGGTCAGCGCAGAATTGTCGATCAAACCGTGAATGGCTCGAATATCGACCACCTGGTGAGGAATGCCCAACTGCCGGCACACCTGCGTGGCCACATCCAACTCGCGCGCGTGACGTTGGCCATAGTCAAAAGATAGCGCGTGGACCTCCAGCCCTTCACGCAGTGCGCGGTGAAGCACCGTATAGGAGTCCATGCCGCCGGAATAGATAACCACGGTCGCTGTCGGTGACGCAGGAGGGAGAGAAGACGTACTGGACATAAAATAGTGCTCGCTGTCGGAGAATTTTTCGTGCGCGATAAGGCTGCACGGAGTGCCGGGGTCCGGTCCGGGAGGGCGGCAGTTTACGCAATGAGAACGTATCTGACCAGCCGTAGTCTGAATGATCGTCTCTCTTTATTCGTCATTCCCGATAAATTGAGCAGCATGCTACGCTCATTGTTTTGCTAAGCTTATCGTTTCCAGCGGTTACAGAGGGTGCTTCGGTTTACGGGTAGCTTAGCGGTTAACAGTTAGTTTTCAGCGGTTCGAGGGAATCATGGCCACCATAGAGCACAGTGAAATTGTTAAAGCATCACCTGAGCGCGTATTTGAGTTATTGCGCCGCGTGGAAGATTTTGCTGATTATTCTGATTTAATACGTTCCATTGATGTATTGGGGGACGATCGCTATCGTTGGCATGTTCGTGCAGTAGGTATGGACTGGGCATTTGATGTGGAAGTGACTGAGATCCAAGCACCCCACACGCTGGCTTGGGAGTCGCTTGATGGGGTGAAAAATCAGGGGCGCTACCGGCTGAGTGAAGTGCCAGAAGGAACGGAAGTATCGCTCACGCTTGGTTATGAAATTCATAATCGCTTTATGGAAAAAGCCGTTAATAAAGCAGCGAAACCGCTCGTAGGTAAAGTGAGCCGGCAAATTCTTGAGCGTGTTGAGGCCAGGCTGAATGCGTAATGCCTTTCGTCTTGTGTGGCGTTTGGCGATAGCCGTTGGCATTATAGCCGTACTGGCGTGTGTGTGGTTTTGGCACTCGCCGGATTTAATGGCGGTCAGGCATACCGTTGACGAATGGACGCATCATCCTGCAGTAGTGGTTGGGGTGGTTGTTCTTATGGCCGTTACCCTGGCCGCAGGGTTGCCCGGGAGTATTGGCTTTTGGCTAATCGCACCCTTTTACCCACCTATAGTTGCCACCATTATGCTGACACTTGGGAGCGTGGCGGGCGCGTTTGGTGGCCATCAGTTAGCGGCACGTACCCGTACCGCATGGCAGCCCAAAGGGCTAACCCTAAAGGTCATGCAAACGCTTCAGGACAGGGGAGATTTATTAACCCAGTGCGCACTTCGTGTCTTGCCGGGTTTTCCTCACGCGGTGATCAATTTTGCAGCTGGGCTAAGCCGTGTTCCACTGCCGATTTTTCTTCTTGCGGCAACGCTAGGCCTATCGATTAAGTGGGGCGTATACAGCAGCGCTATTTATGGGGCGCTTGAAGCGTTAGAGGAAGAAAATGCACTTCAGTTTGAGGTGCTGCTACCGCTTGTTGCTCTTACGGTACTATTGCTTGCCGGTGCTTGGGTCAGGCGCCGCTCGAAAGCGGCGCCAGCGCGTTAGCTTCCATGGTGCATGGCGGCATCCAACCGGTCGACTAGCTCTGCCCAATCAGCGTCGTCTTCAATGGCTTCACGAAGAAATTCCGCTTGGCCTTCATTCCAACAGGGCGCATCGGAAAGCACCATCTCCTTGGGTAAAGGGCGATGGCGCTTGATGAAAACTTCAATCGACTCAGCGTCTGATAGCAGGCCCAGTTGTTCGAAAAGATCACTAAAAAGATGTACCGGTTTTTCCATAATTACGCGCTCCGCCAATTGGTTAGCATTGATTAAACATAGCGTAGATTATGGATATCACCACGGTTATTAGCGTTCGCCGACTAATGAAGCGAGGAAGCGTTGCCGCTGTGTCTCTACATCAAGCGGTTGAGCCAAAAGATGGACCAGTTTGGTAAAGGTGGCTTCTGGTGTCATGGCATCGCCTGAGAGCACGCCTGCATCTGTTAACCCCTCGCCCGCAGCGTACGCTCCCATATGAACGCTGCCTTCAGGGCAAAGGCTTATCGCCGCTAGCAATTTTCCCTCACCGGCTGCGCTAGCCAATACACTCAATAAGGCTGGATCGTTAGGCAGATTGCCCGCTCCCCAAAGCTGGATAACAGCGCCTTTAACGCGTGAATCTCCAAGCCAGGCTTCCAGTTGCCAAGCGGCCAAACCGGGCCAGAGCGCGATACGAACCACTTCGCCTTTATCCAACCCTTGGTAGCCGGGGAGTTCAAAGCGTGGCGCGCCACGCTGTAGAAAGGCAAGCCCACGGCTTGGATAGTAAACAAAGTCATTGCCTACTCGCTCACCAAGTAGCGGATAACCTTGAGAGGTGAAGGCTGTTAGTGCGTCGCTGTGCAGCTTTATAGCTCGTACGCCACGCATTAACCGGTTTGCAAAATAAATAGCGACTTCCTGAAGCTCGGCGTTTGCCGCAAATCGCAGCGCGCCATGAATATTATCAAGGGCGTCGCTGTTTGGTGCTTCCAAGGGGCGCATTGCGCCGGTTACAACGACGGGGCGCTCTACGCCTTGCAATTGATAGGCAAGGCTGGCGGCCGTCCAGCTAAGCGTATCGGTACCATGAATCACGACAAACCCCCGGTAATCCGTTAACCGGGTGGCGATGTCGCTAGCTAACTGCTGCCACTGAAGTGGGGTCGCCGCGCTGGAATCAATCAGCGTGGTATAACTAATAACATCATAAGCAGGAAGCGATTGCTGTTGGGCAATGGGGAGCTTGCCAAACGCGGTCGCCATACGTTGGGTAAAGTTCGCACCGGGCGTCAGCCCATTGGCACCTTGCTGCATGCCGATGGTGCCGCCCGTATAAATAACCAAAATGCGTTCGTGGGTGGGAGCCGTTGCGGTTAAAGGAGAGAAGCTACTCATCACGGATTTCCTGGCGTAAATATTTGAAGGCCAAGCACTAGAACTCCTGTTTGATTCCAGTGCAGGTTAGTAGCGGTGAACCTGAAGCTTGCCGCTTTGATCGTCCAGCTGGCGCGTGCGGCCAGCCAACAGGGCGAATCCACAGCAAACACCAACCAACAAGATCAAAAGCCAGGCAATCTGGTCAGCATGAACGCCGGATTGGAGCAGCAAGCCGACACTAAAAGGCCCAATAGCGGCAATGGTATATCCTCCGCCTTGTACCAAACCGGAAAGTTGTCCTGCAAGGCGTGATGTCGCCGTTCTTAATACCAGCAGGCTAAGGGCCAGACTAAAACTGCCGCCTTGGCCAAGGCCTAACAAGATGGCGCCAGGCCATTTCCAGGCTAAGGGCGCTATAAGTAGCAGCCAAAGCCCTAGGGCCGTACTAAACAGTACGAGCAAGAGCGCCGGACGCTGGTCTGACCCCATGCGGGCAAGCCAGGGCGCCCCCAGTGCTGAAACGAGTTGACACATGATCGAAATAGCCATTGTCCAACCCGCGCTGGCCTCATCATAGCCACGATCGACAAGCAGCGTTGGCAGCCACCCAAAAACGATATATGCCATGGATGATTGAATGCCCATGAACAGCATGACTTGCCACGTGAGCGGTTTGCGTAAAAGTTTAAGAAGCCCCGAAGATGGCGGCTGAGGCATACCATGAGAGATAGTCGAGGGCATTTGGCATTGCCAGAGAATAAGAGCAAACAGCGCCAGTAACGACCAGCTCATCAAACTTGCCTGCCAACTGCCCAGCCACTCTGTCAGCGGCACGCTAAGTCCCGCCCCCAACGCACCACCCAGACAGAGCGCCATCGTGTAGAGGCCAGTCAAAAGATCAGCACTTTCGGGTAGCTCGCGTTTCACCAGTGCGGGCAGTAAAGTGCCGCTAATGCCTATGGCGGCGCCCGCCATTGCTGAGCCTATAAATAGGACGCCGGGCAACGGTAAACCGCGCAGAATCAAACCTGCAGCCAACAGTAATAGCGCAGCACTAAGCGCCCGCTCGCTGCCTAGCCGTTTTGCTAAAAGCGGCGCAATAGGAGCAGCCAAACCTAAAAACAGCACGGGGAGTGTTGTCAGTACGCCCGCAGCCGCGGGTGAAAGCCCGGCAGCTTCCTGAAGACGCGTAAGCAAGGGGGCCACTGAGGAGAGGGCGGGGCGTAAATTTAGCCCCACCACAACCATCAGTAAAATAAAGGTAACGGAACGTCGAGATAACATCAGTGCAGCCTACTTAAGATAAGGGCGTAAATCGCCGCGGACTGCATCCAGTAGCGTAATGAAGTGATAATCCTGTGGTGTTTCCATGGAGTCCACACGGACGCTAGTGCGCATACCTTGATTGATATCCAGCTTATCGAAAATCTCAAGTGTCACTTTCAGAGCAGGTTTATCACCTGGTGCCAGAATGCCATCTTCCAAGGTAAAGGTTTCGATTAGCGTGGCGCGCACGCGGGTGCTGTTTTCTTCGCTGAGTACACGGCGAATAAACAGCCAGCCTTCGCAAGGTAGCGCTACATTATCGTCACGCTCGCGTAGGAACAGCGTCCGGTAGCAAGCGCCTTCGTTAGCGGCTTTCTCCGCCATGCTGCGATAGGCTTGTATGACTTGCTTTGAAGAGGCGCGTGCATCTTCCAAGCGTTGCGCGATTCCCTGGTGTTCACGACTAAGCTGTTCTTGGCGCTGAAAACTGAGCCACTGCCGATATTCATTAATAAGTTGAGAAGATGACATGATCGCTCCCTGATAATGTAGTAGCCAACGTAGTGGAATATGCGAGGGCATAACCTTCGCATATTCCTTGTTAGCAGGCTAGCGGCGTGCGCGCCGACGGCGTTCGCCACTGGCATTTCCATTATCGCTAGTCGGTTTGCGCCGTGCTTGAGGTTGGCGCTGGCGGCGACCATTCTCAATGGGCTCTGGTTTGATAGTGGGGTCTGGCTCAAAACCCGGTTCTATATGTTTGGGTAGGTTTTGCTTGATCAGCCGCTCGATATTGCCCAGCAAACCATGCTCGTCCACACACACCAGTGACACCGCTTCACCATTGCTACCCGCTCGGCCTGTCCGGCCAATGCGGTGTACGTAGTCTTCCGCCACATTGGGTAGGTCGAAATTAACCACGTGGGGAAGCTCGCTAATATCCAGTCCACGTGCGGCGATATCCGTCGCGACTAATACTTGTAAGTCACCGCTTTTAAAAGCCCCCAGCGCGCGGGTGCGAGCACCCTGGCTTTTGTTGCCATGAATAGCCATGGCAGGGATATCCTGTTTTGAAAGCTGTTCGGCAAGTCGGTTGGCGCCGTGTTTGGTACGGGTGAAAACCAACACTTGGAACCAGCCGTGGCGCTGAATCAAATGTGCCAACAGCTCGCGCTTTTTTTCGCGGTCTACGCGATAAACCGCCTGAAGAATTTTCTCGGCGGTTGTGTTGCGTGGAGCCACTTCAATAAGGGCGGGGTTATTGAGCAATTGCTGCGCCAGCGTCTGAATTTCATTCGAAAACGTGGCGGAAAATAGCAGGTTTTGGCGCTGTTTGGGCACCAAGCGTAGCACACGTTTAATATCGTGAATAAAGCCCATATCCAACATACGGTCGGCTTCATCAAGCACTAGAATTTCGACGGCTGAAAGATCAACGTGGCCCTGCTGCTGAAGGTCCAGCAGGCGGCCAGGGGTGGCAATCAGTACGTCCAGGCCTGCTTTAAGTGCATCGACCTGAGGCTGTTGGCCTACACCACCAAAAATAGTGTGCGAGCGTAAAGAGACGTGCTTGCCATAGGTGGATACACTTTCGCCTACCTGAGCAGCAAGCTCACGAGTAGGCGTCAACACCAGCGCACGCACCTGGCGCTTGCCTGGGCGCTTTCCACCGGAAAGACGCTGTAGCATGGGTAGGGTAAAGCCGGCCGTTTTGCCCGTGCCCGTTTGGGCGCTTGCGAGCAAGTCGCGACCTTCTAAAACGACAGGAATGGCCTTTAATTGGATCGGAGTAGGCTGGGTATAACCTTGCGCCGTAATAGCGCGTAATAAATCTTCTTGCAGACCAAGTTCAGAAAAGCTCATGCGTTCTCCGCAGCCACCTAACAAGGCAACAGCTGCTTAAAAGCGTTGTTGCTAGGCGTAATTTTTCAAAAGGCGAGAATGGTTATCGTCGCGGTAGCAAAGTTTGCCAGGTCGCGATGATCGTTGATTAGCCACGTATGACCATAACGAAAAAAAGTGGTCAGTATGGAAGAGACGGGCATTAGACTGTGGGTGTTACGCTATCGCAACACCCAAAATATACCCGTCAGTGTAACATGAAGATTGCCTCAGACGGGCATACTTGTGGTGATTGGTTGGCGGGTTCTAAAGCGCCTTGGTTATTTCATCCCGCTTAAACCGGCTAATTGAAATAGTTACCCTGACGTATCTGGTCGGCAATTTGTCTCGCAACATCCTCCCAGCTAGCGTTTAGGGCACGTACTAGTGCGGGGTAGCCGTCCTCATCCAGTACCGTTTGCGCAGAAAAGCTCTTCATGGCCAACAGTTCATCACTTGGGCTGCGTAGCTGCCATTGCCCGGCCACAACCGCTAAACCATCGTAGCGGCCTTGAAATCGATCAACATCAAGCCGCAGGGTGAGCGCTTCAGGTTGGCTGCTGTCATCACGGACTACGCGAATAAGCGGTAGCTCTTGCGACAACTGTGTCCGTAAACTGCGTGCAAGCTGTCGGTCGATGCTTTCAGCCCATTGGTGCTCTCGCGCCTGGTTCAACGTAATGTCATCCAGTTGCATGACGATGCCATCGACGTCGAGATAGTGAGCAAGGCGTGGCGAGCGCAGCTGTAGCGTGCCTTGGGGGCTACTTGGTGTATTGGCCAGCCCGTTACTGGGTAGCATGTAACGCGCCGGGGGCGTCACACTACTTGCGCAAGCAGACAGTATGAGCGATAGGGACATTAGCAATAAGGATTTTAAAACGAGTATACGCATAATAGTCCCCTGTTTAGCGCGGTGCACGCGGTATAGGATCTTGAGTATCCAGATTATCAAACAGCAGCGCCCGCGGATTATCGTTCAGTGTGCGGGTTAGTGGTTGAAGATCGCGCATTAATCGATCCAGGCGCTCGATAGCCGACGTCAGATCCTGGTAAGCCGGCGAGGAAGGCGACACGCCCTGAAGCGTGCTTTGAAGCTCATTAAGCGTAGCATTGAGGTTGCCGCCTACTGCACGAGTTTCAGGGTCGCTTAAAAGCTGATTGAGCGACTCGCTGACACCACGGACTTCATTAAGCATGCTTTCAGAGGCTTGTAAGCTACTGTCCAGGCCCGCCAGTAAGGGCTCCACTTCAAGCGCGTTCAGCTTGTCGAGTAGATCGGTAATTTGGGATTGGATTTGGGAAAAACCACCCGACACCGTGGGGAAAACCGTGCGGCCAGAGAAGGTCGACGCGATGTAGTCCTCTTCGGTGTCTCGCTGAAAGTTTAGGTCCACAAATAAAGCGCCGGTTAGCAGGTTACCGTTTTTAAGCGACGCACGAAGGCCAAGCGTAAACATGCGGTTAAAGCGTTCTTCCCACACTTCCAAATCAATATCCGAATTCTCGATGCCAAGCCGCTGGGGCTCAAGGCGAATGAGTACGGGGATGGCGAAGCTTGCGCGTGAGCTCGGTTGTGGTGATGTAAAGTTCCAAGGGACAGCGGCCACGGTGCCTATGCGAACACCTCGGAACTCGACGGGCGCACCGCGTGAAAGGCCGCGAACGGTGTCATCGACTAACAGAACGTATTCAAGGTACTGATTGAAGGTACCTTCGCGGGCATCATCCTCATCCCCGTACAGATTAAAGCTGGCGCCCGCTTCTACAGGACGTCCCATTGGCAAGTCTTCGGGCACCCCAAACGTGACGCCTCCTCCTAACAGGGTTTCAAGTGATTCAACGTTGACGCGAAAGCCGTTTGAATCAAGGCGTAGGTCAATGCCGCTTGAAGACCAGAAGCGGGTGCTGTCGGTCACCAGTAGCGCATAGGGCTCTTCGATAAATACCTGGTGATGCATGGTGCGTGATTCAGGGTCGAAGCTTGCTTCTTCAACGCGGCCCACCGTATAGCCCTGGTAGGAAACCGGGTCGCCGACACGCAACGAATTGCCGAGTTGACTAACGAGATTGATATTGAGACCGGCCATTCCGGCAGTGGCGACGGGGGGGACGTCGCTTACCGGAAAGTCACGCCGCTGTTCTTCAGAGCTTCCTGGCTCAAGCTGTATATAAGCGCCAGAGAGTACGGTGCCCAGGCCGCTAATCCCTTCACGCCCGATACGAGGCTTTACCACCCAAAAGAGGCTATCTTCACGCAACAAGGTTTCCGCCTGAGGCTGAATGCGTGCTGTAATCACAGCGCTGCCTAGGTCTTCAGAGAGCTGGACACTTTGCACGAGGCCGATTTCAACGTTGCGGCTGCGGATTGAGGTATTTCCCGCTTCGATACCTTCGGCGTTGTTCATGGTTAATGTGATAAGTGTGCCGCGGCTGGTGTAATTATCGTACACCAGCCATAACCCAATAATGATAGCTACAAAAGGCACAATCCAAATAGGGGAGATACGTGATTGCGGCGAAGGCCTGGCTTTGTTCATGTCAGGCTCTTGCTTGTTAGCTATGGGGGTGTCGTTACCCATTAATGGCTCCCAGAGTGGCTATTATTTGATGTGGACGCTGCCTTGGTAGGAGCATCCCATATTAAGCGGGGGTCAAACGTCATAGCGGCTAGCATTGTCAATACCACGACCGAGCCAAACGCTAGCGCGGCAGGACCTGGTGTGATCGACATAAGTGAGCCAGCGCGTATCAAGGCAACCAGAATAGCCACTACAAAAACATCAACCATCGACCATCGTCCGATAAATTCGGTAATGCGATAAAGCCGTGTGCGGCTTATGGTATTGGGTTGGCTGTTGCCTCGAACGACAGTACATAGCCATGAAAGCGCCAGCAGTTTACCGACAGGCACAATAATACTGGCAACGAAAATAACGGTGGCGACTGGCCATGAGCCCATCTGAATCAGTTCAACGACCCCTCCTATGATGGTGGAAGAGCTGCTATGCCCCAGGCTCGTCGTGGTCATAATAGGGTAAACATTCGCAGGGATATACATGATAGTCGCTGCGCCTAGCAGTGCCCAGGTGCGTTGTAAGCTATAGGGTAGTCGGGAGTGAAGTTTCTCATGACATCGAATGCAGCGAGATTTATGTCCTGGGGTGAGTGAATTGACAAGCCCACAGGTTGGACATCCTGTTAGGCGCTGGCTAGCGGCGGTTGCTCCTGTTTGGGTGCCCTCTGGCGCCAAGGGTTCTCCTTCGAGGGAAAACCACATCCAGTCGGCATCAATGGACTGGATGGTCATTAATAAAAGTACCGCAAAGATGCAAAAACCCCAGAAGGAGATGCCCAGCTCAATTTGCGCCATACCGGCTATTTTAATCAGGCTTACCAGCGCTCCTATAATAAAGACATCCGCCATCATCCAGGGCGTCAAGTGGGCAAGTGAGCGGGCTATGTCGCGACTATAGGCGAGTGGCTTGCCGTGTAAAAGCCCCAGCTGCAGCCAAATAACGCTAAGCAGATAAAGGGTTGGCAGCACAGCGATGGTCATGATGACGATAATGGCCACGACCGGTTGGTGAAAGGCAATTAACGTGGTGGCCGTTTGTGACAGCTCTATGCGATTACCGACGCCACTAACGCTGAAGCTTACAAACGGAAACGAAATAGCCACGATTAATGCAATTAATGCCGCAATGGCAAGTGCCATACTGCGCTGAGCGGGGTAGCGGTGGCGTTTTACGAGTACATGTGAGCAGCGCGGACAGCTGGCCTTTTCGCCCGAGCGTAATGGTGGCAGCGCGGATACCCAGTCGCACTCATGGCAGGCGCGTAAACGTCGACGCTGAACGCGAGACTCAGGTGGTTGCCGATCCACTAGAGGCGCATTAACGGAAAGCGAGGAATGCTTTAATAAACGGAAGTGGGGCAAAGGGGACACTCTCACTGCGAATGCGATGTAAACCGAATGAACACCAGGCCTTTTTTATATCAAACCCAAATAGATCCATGCTGGCATAACCCGATGCTTGACCTGACTGGAGGGTTAGTCAAGGATGCAGCCGCGATAGTGCCTAATATTCTGCCATAAGGAAATAAAATGTTGCTTCCACTTGTAGCTGTAGCGATGGGACTGGTGTTGCTCATCTGGAGTGCTGAGAAATTTATTGATGGCGCAGCTGCAACGTCACGTTGGCTCGGTCTTTCGCCTTTATTGATTGGTATGTTGGTCATTGGGTTCGGTACCTCAGCCCCTGAGATGATGGTGTCAGTATTGGCAGCCTTGCAGGGGAATCCCGGGCTTGCAGTAGGGAATGCCTATGGTTCCAATATTGCCAATATTGGCTTGGTATTGGGTTTTGTTGCACTCATTGCACCGTTAGCTGTGCACTCCAGCGTTATCCGCAAAGAGATGCCGATTTTAATACTGGTCACACTGATCACTGGGATTATGCTCTGGGATGGTTGGGTGTCTCGCTGGGAAGCGGCTCTTTTATTGGTGGCCCTCGTCATATTTATCGGCGTAAGCATCTTTCGTTCAAAAAAGCAAAAGGACGACGCGCTGGTTGAGGAAGTCGCTGAGACGCTGGACAGTAACCCCATGTCGCGAGGTAAAGCGATTATGTGGACGTTGGTTGGTTTGGTGTTTTTGGTTGCAAGCTCGCGTATGTTGGTTTGGGGAGCGGTAGAAATTGCGCAACGTTTTGGCGTGAGTGACTTGATTATCGGGCTAACCGTCGTAGCCGTTGGTACCTCACTGCCCGAGCTTGCTTCTTCGATTAGTGCGCTGCGCCGTAAAGAGCACGATATGGTGCTGGGTAACGTTGTTGGTTCTAACTTGTTTAATAGCCTTGCTGTAGTGGGGCTTGCGGGGGTTATTGCACCTATTGATGCTGGGCGGGAAGTGCTGGTGCGTGATTGGAGTATTATGACCTGCATGACCCTGCTAATGGTTCTTTTCGCATTTTCCTGGAAAGGACGTCCGCGTCGAATTAATCGCCTCGAAGGCGCTGTGCTTTTTACTCTTTTTATTGCATATACCGGATATATGATAAGCGTTGTCGTATTATCTTAATGAATAATTGGCATTATTTGATGTGCGTCAATGCGACACGCTTTGCGAAAGATAGACCGGTGTATAGTGAGATGTAAGCCAGTAAGATGGCAATATAAATAAAAAAAACAGGCTAGATGCTTATAATTAAAGGCTGAATCTTTAAGTTTCAGCTAAGCTTGCGTTAACAAAACTGGGGTATTAATTCAGGTTAGGAGCGTGCAATGGAACTCGATCCCTTAATGCTGTCGCGAATACAATTCGCGTTTGTTATCTGTTTTCACACTATCTTTCCGGTTTTCACCATTGGGTTAGCCTCTTATATTGCGCTTTTACAAGCACTTTTTTTTAAGACGCAAAATCCTGCATGGGACCGTTTAGCACTGTTCTGGACAAAAGTATTTGCCGTGGTTTTTGGCATGGGGGTGGTGTCGGGAATCGTGATGTCGTTTCAGTTCGGTACGAACTGGAGTAATTTCTCTCTGGCGACCTCCAATTTTATAGGTCCCTTGCTCAGTTATGAAGTCGTGACAGCCTTCTTCCTTGAGGCTGCCTTCCTTGGCATATTGCTGTTTGGCCGTGGAAAAGTGCCACAGGGTATCCATTTGATGGCGGCTGCCTTGGTGGCGCTGGGCACCTTTATTTCAGCGTTCTGGATCCTGGCGGCAAACAGTTGGATGCATACACCGGCAGGCGTTGAGTTGATCGATAATCGTTTTCATGTGATTTCCTGGTTTGATGCGATTTTCAATCCTTCCTTCCCTCATCGCTTTGCACACATGGCTGTAGCTTCCTTTATCACCGGCGGGTTTGTCGTGGCAGGCGTTAGCGCCTGGTTTTTGTTGCGTGGAAGAGACCCAGAGGCTAACCGTCGTGCGCTTTCCATGTGCTTGTGGTTGCTGCTTTTCCTGACGCCTCTTCAGGCGTATGTGGGCGACTCCCACGGGTTGAATACGCTCAAATATCAGCCAACGAAGGTCGCAGCAATGGAGGGGAACTGGGAAACATCTACCAGCGTGCCATTGCTCTTGTTTGCGCTGCCGGACCAAGAGGCGCAGAGAAATCTTTATGAGATTGGCATTCCTAACGTGGCCAGTATCATACTTACCCATTCGATGCATGGTGAAGTTCCAGGGCTTACTGCCGTGCCACCTGAAGACCAGCCTCCTGTTGCCATCGTATTTTGGGCATTTCGGGTAATGGTTGGCATTGCCTTAATAATGATTGCTGTTTCCTTTGTAGGCTTATTCTTGCGGCGCAACCAACGTATTTATGAGAGCCAGCTGTTTTTGAAAACATTGGTCGGCATGATTTCTTTACCCTTCATTGCGGTTCTGGCTGGCTGGATCGTGACCGAAGTAGGTCGGTCCCCTTGGCTGGTATACAACATCATGTCTCATGCAGAGGGTGTGACACCTTCGCTAACAGGTTGGATGGCGCTGTTTACGCTTATTGGGTATGTGCTGGTATATGCGGTGGTTTTTTATGCTGGTATTTACTATCTAACCCGGGTAGTTCGCAACGGCATGTTGCCTGAGCAAGAACAGGCGCACGTTAATGGAGATGCTAACCGTCCCAAGCGGCCACTCTCTGCCGCCCATACCCCTTTTGATGATGACATTGACCCGGCGAGGAGCTAACCATGGAAATGTTTGATCTGTCGATTATTTGGGCTGGCATTATCGGGTTCGGCGTCATCATGTATGTATTGATGGATGGCTTTGATCTTGGTTTGGGGATTCTATTTCCCTTTGCGCCTGATGAAGAGGCTCGTGATGTCATGATGAACTCTGTGGCACCGGTCTGGGACGGTAACGAAACTTGGCTGGTCCTGGGAGGGGCTGGCTTGTTAGCGGCTTTTCCCTTGGTTTACTCGATTTTCTTACCGGCACTCTATATCGGTGTTTTCTTGATGCTGGCGGGGCTGATTTTTCGCGGCATTTCGTTCGAATTCCGCTTCAAGTCGCACCGTAATCGCCGGTGGTGGAATCGGTCCTTTGCCTGGGGCTCTGCGATTGCTGCATTTGCTCAAGGCGTTGTGGTCGGTGCGTATATTCAGGGCTTTCAAACCGAAGACTTTGTTTATACCGGGGGTGCCTTTGATTGGTTAACGCCGTTTACGGTGGTAACAGGTTTGGGGCTTATGGCAGGTTATGCGCTTTTAGGTTCAACTTGGCTGATTTTAAAATCTGAAGGGTACGTACAGGATTGGGCGTATAAAATCACGCCTATACTGCTGGCCATGGTGCTATTGGTTTTTGCTATTGTTAGTATCTGGACGCCTTTCGTGAATCCGTTTGTTTGGGATCGCTGGTTTGGTCATCTGCACTTGATCTGGATTTTTCCAGTGCTAGCGCTCTTCTTCGCCTTTCTTGTATACCGCTCGGTAAAGCAGCGCCGTGAGAGCTATCCCTTCCTTGCGACTATCGGTATTTATGTATTTACCTATCTGGGCTTGATCGTGAGCCAATGGCCGATGATTGTGCCGCCTAACTACACCTTGTGGGATGCGGCGTCAGCACCTGAGTCACAGCTTTTCTTGTTGATTGGTGTGCTGTTTGTTATCCCCTTTATCCTGATGTATACCGCGTGGACGTATTGGGTATTTCGCGGCAAGGTGCGCGTAGGTGAAGGTTATCATTAAGCCAGAGGCAATCAGATGACGGAGCAGTCGTTAACCGCGCGCTCCTGGTTAAAAATGCTGGCAACTTTAGAGCGGCGAAGATTAAATCTCGCCGCTTTTCTTGGCATTTTAGCTGGGGTTCAAACGGTTATTATTGTAGTGGGATTGGCTTGGATAGTGGAACAATTGGTTGTTCATCAGCAAGCGCCTTATCCGCTTTTAAACGTATTAATAGGGCTGGCGCTGTGCGTGCTTGGACGAGGGCTATGTCTTTGGGGGCAAGAGGTAATAAGCCTGGAGGCTAGCCTGCGCATTCGTCAGTACGCTCGACGTCAACTGCTGGATAAATGCTGGACATTGGGTCCTGTGTGGTTGGCTTATCATCAAAGCGGCGCCTTGGCGACGCAGGCGGTAGAAAATATAGAGGCACTGGATGGCTATTTTTCTCGCTTCTATACGCAGCTAAGAATTACATCGCTCTTACCGCTACTGATTCTATTGGTGGTGCTACGACTGGATTATGTCGTCGCTCTCTTCTTGTTGCTTTCTGCGCCAATCATCCCGCTATTCATGGCACTAGTAGGTATGGGAGCTGAGCGTATAAATCGGGATCAGTTTGCAGCGGTTGCACGGCTCTCCGCCCACTTTCTTGATCGTGTTCGTGGAATGTCGACGCTTCAGCTATTTGGCCGCACGGCGAGTGCTCATCAGGAAGTGTGGTGGGCAACAGATGATTACCGTCGTTTAAGCATGCGAACGCTGCGCTTGGCTTTTTTATCTTCTGCAGTGCTCGAGTTTTTCGCTTCGGTAGCCATTGCCGTAGTGGCGATATACGTAGGGTTTGGCTTACTGGGATATATTGAATACGGGCCTGCACCCTCTTTAACGCTCTTTACGGGCTTAGCCGTATTGCTGCTCGCTCCTGAGTTTTTCCAGCCGTTACGCACCTTGTCACAGCACTACCATGATCGTGCTACTGCTTTAGGTGCCGCAGAAAGCCTGGTAACGGTGCTGAATGAGTCGAGCATACAGCGAAGTACGTTTGATGAGCCTGCAACTGATAACGACATTGCAGTGCTGCAAAATGTCAGCGTTGACTACCCGATCCGCGGTCGGGTGTTAGGGCCAATGGATCTGACGATCAAAAAAGGCAGTGTCATTGCGATTAGTGGTCCATCCGGGAGCGGGAAGTCGACACTGTTGGCGTTATTGGCCGGTTTTTTGACGCCATCAAGCGGCACGCTTCAGTTAGCTCAGCCGCGTTACGCGTGGCTGGACCAGCAGCCGGGCCTGTTACATGGCACTTTGGCGGATAACTTGCGGCTGGCAAACCCTGATGCCGATACTCCCGCAATGCTTTCAGCGCTTCACCAAGCTGGTCTGGAGGAGCTTCTAAACCAATTGCCTGATGGTTTGGATACCATGATAGGAGAGCGCGGAGTAGGGTTGTCGGGTGGTCAGGCCCAGCGGCTGGCGTTGGCACGTATTTATCTAAGTGATGCTGATTTAATCCTGCTCGATGAGCCCACCGCAAGCCAGGATGCTGAAACCGAAGCGTTCGTTATTAGTGCATTGTTAGCATGGGCTGCACAGGGGCGTACGATGATTCTGGCAACGCATCACCCGGCTGCGATCAGGGCGGCTCAGCTCCACTTTTATATGCAGGACGGCCGTTTAAAGGAGGTGCGTGATGGAACCTAATGCGTCCTCACAAAAAAGTGAGCTGTCCCAAGCGCACCAGGCATTGTCACCCTGGGTGGCGTTAATGATGAAGCGTCGAAGGCGGCTCGCGATCGGCGCGCTCCTTATTTGCTTAACGCTTACTGCTGGGCTTTCACTGCTGGGCCTTTCTGGATGGTTTATTACCGCATGTGCATTAGCGGGTATCGCTTTTTTGCTTGGCTTACCTGTTCAGTTGGATGTGTATGTGCCAGGCGGAGGAATACGCTTCTTTGCGCTATTACGTACCGTCGCCCGCTATATAGAACGTCTCTATAATCACGATACAGTGCTTCGCCTTCTGGCAGATTTACGCTACCGCGTGTTTGGTCAGCTTATGCGATTGGATGAGGCGGCGTTGCGGCGCGAGCGTGTCAGTGACTGGCTGGGGCGTTTAACCGCTGATATAGATGCTCTCGACAATCTTTATCTTCGTTTGCTGATGCCACCACTGGTTAGCTTGGTAGTTATTGTGGGTTTAACCCTCTTTATTGCTATTTGGTTGCCTGCTTTAGCGCTGTGGGTCGGCGTGGTTCTGCTGGTTCTGTGGGCGAGTGTTACCTATGGCATGGCGCGCTTGGGGTATGCACACAGTCATCGCCAAGTGGCTGACCAGGAAGGGTTACGGCGTTTAGTCGTTGATCAGTTGCAGGCCTCAGCTGAGTTAATTGCCTATCGCAGCGCTGCGTGGCACCGTCAGCATGTGGAGGCGCACGAAGAGGCAGCGCTTGATAATCAACGGCGCCTTGGCCGAAGCGTTGCTATGGGTAATAGCCTCATTAGCGTTATTACCGGGTTGTTGCTGTTAAGCGTTGTATGGCTGGGTGGCGTGCTGGTGGCGAGTGGGGTAATAACCGGGCCTATTCTGGTGATGTTGCTGTTGGTGGTTCTAGGTGTGAATGAGGTTTTTGTACCGCTTCCGGGTGCTTTCGCTCGCTTGGGGGGCAGTGCTGCTGCAGCAGAGCGTTTAAATGCACTTGGGCCCGAGTGCCAGCAGAGTCAACACCAGTCATTTTCCGGCCAACAGCTTGACCTTGAGTTGCAGAAAGTCAGGCATTGTTATCCTTCTAGCCTGATGCCAGCGCTTGATAGTGTTTCATTTCATTTGGCAGCGGGGGAGTGGGCTATCATTACCGGGCGCTCAGGTGCGGGTAAAAGTACCCTGGCGGCGCTTTTGACGGGACGGCTTGCTCCTTCTAAAGGTGTGGTTAATGTAGGAGGCTGCGTGCCTACTGCTGTGCCAGAGCAGGAGCGTTCGCAGCGCATTGCTTTGTTAACCCAGCAGGTAGACCTTTTCGATGCTTCTTTGGAAGAGAATCTACGCCTGGGGAATCCTGATGCTGATGATGAAGCGCTTTGGGACGTGCTGAAAGCAGTAGCGCTCGATGGTTGGGCTCAATCTCTTCCGGGCCAGTTGCAAACACCCGTAGGTGAGCGAGGGCAGCAATTGTCTGGTGGGCAGGCGCGGCGTGTGGCGCTGGCTCGGCTGTTGCTCATGAACCCTTCGGTGGTTATTTTAGACGAGCCTTTTGCGGCGATTGATCATGATACAGCCGTAATAGTAGCCAACACGCTTTCTCGCTGGTTAGTCGGGCGCACCACCATCTTCTTTGTTCATCATGAAGTGGGTAGCTTGCTAACGCGACAGATAACCCATCACTGGCACTTAAGTGCCGGGAAGCTCAGCCCAGGTAAGTAATCGCTTGAGTTGGGCGTTAAGGAAAAATGATGCAGGATTTTTTACGTAACCTTCCTAAGGTTGAGCTTCACTTGCATATTGAAGGTTCGCTGGAGCCAGAGCTTATGTTTGCTCTGGCAGAGCGAAACGGTATCGAATTACCTTATTCCTCTGTCGAGGAGGCCAAGGCAGCCTATCGGTTTAAAGATCTACAAGGTTTCTTGAATCTCTATTTCCAGGGCATGAGCGTTCTTCGTCATGAGCAGGATTTTTATGACTTGGCGATGGATTATTTCAAGCGTGCTAGTAGTGAGGGTGTCGTTCATATCGATATACATTTTGATCCTCAGGCACATCTACAGCGCGGCGTTTCTCTGGACGTGGTCATGTCCGGGTTACTGCGTGCCAAGCAAGAGGCCGAGCAGTCTCTGGATTTAAGTGTCGGAATGATCATGGCCTTTTTGCGTGACCGGCCTGCCGAGGAGGCACTTCAAGTGCTGGAGCAGGCAGCGCCTTACTGGAGTGAGCTTGACGCAATTGGTTTGGATAGTGCTGAGCGCGACCATCCACCCTCAAAATTCGTTGCCGTTTTTAAGCGCGCCCAAGAGTTGGGCTTGGCTCGGGTGGCTCATGCAGGAGAGGAGGGGCCGGCCTCCTATGTCATTGAGGCATTGGATTTGCTTGATGTGTGCCGCATTGATCATGGTATCCGCTGTCTAGAGAGTGACGAGGCGGTGGAGCGTCTATATCAAAAGCAAACCGTGCTGACCGTATGCCCCTTATCCAACGTAAGCTTAAATGTGGTTGATAGCTTAACCCATCATCCTCTGCCAGCCCTTCTTGATAAAGGGCTTAATGTGACGATTAGCTCGGATGATCCGGCTTACTTTGGTGGTGGTCTATTGGCTAATCACATCGCTTGTGCTCAATCATTCGGTTGGGATGAAGAGGCTTTCCTGATTCTTAACCGTAATGCGATAAAAGAAGCCTTTACAACCGAACCCAGGCGCCAAGAACTGCTGGCCCGCCTTGATGTGGTCAAATATTAGGCTGGCTAGTGTATAAGGCCTATTTACTTGGCTTCTTGTATGAATGCGCTAGTGCTTAAAGTAATTGCAAAAAGTTGTTGACCCATCAGGAAAAGTGGGTAGAATACGCCCCACATCGAACGGGCAGCGCCCTTCGGT
>NZ_JBQSUZ010000018.1:0-66762 GCF_052375975.1 Halomonas sp. TP35
GAAAAAAGCCCCGTAAAAACGGGGCTTTAGAATCGAGGTGGCGGAGGGATAGGGATTCGAACCCTAGATAGGCTATTAACCTATGCCGGTTTTCAAGACCGGTGCATTCAACCGCTCTGCCATCCCTCCGGCTTATGGGTGCGTATAATAGCAGTATTCCCTTGGAAGTCAACACCTTCTAGCCCAATTAATACAATCGCAGGCCTACACGGGTAATCGTGCCTTTTTCCATTTCGCTGACGACCCAGTGAATACCATGCCAATCCACATCATCACCCACTACAGGATGCCCACCCACGCGCAGTGCGACGAACTCGGCAAGGGTCATACTATGCTCACCCGGGCTTAGCGTTAAGCCATATGCTTGAGCAACGTCCTGCATGAGTGCGTCGCCCTCTAGCGTGAAGGTACCGAAGAACGCACGCTCATGCTTGAGGCCAGCATCACCATTGAATAAGCGGTTTAGCGCGGAAAGATCTTCTGTGCGTCCTATCACACAGATGACATCCTCTAATTTTAGCCGTGTGCTGCCCTTGGGATGAAGCATGGTGTGATTACGAAACAGCGCTGAAATCAGCGCACCCGATGGGAAGCGTAACAGCCGAATGGGCACATCTTCGAGGTCCCGGTTTTCGACAACATAAACAAACATCTCAAAGTCGTTATCTGGCAAAATCCCCAGCGGTCCACGGCGGTTAGGCGTTGTACCTACCGGCACTTCTACTTTTAATAATCGGGCTGCCAGCGTGAGCGAGCCGCCTTGTATCAATAGGGACAACAACACAACCGCAAAGGCGACGTTAAAGTAAAGCGACGCATTTTCAACCCCTCCAATGACGGGGAAAATAGCCAGCACGATGGGCACTGCCCCTCTTAACCCTACCCAAGCGATAAAAAAAGTTTCACGCCAGCGAAATTTAAAGAATGGCTTAATGGTAATTAGTACCGCCAAAGGGCGAGCAATAAAGATAAGCGCCAACGCTACCAAACTTGCAGGCAACGCAACATTCCATAGCTCACTGGGTGTAACAAGAAGTCCAAGGACAAGAAAGAGACCAATCTGGCTTAACCACGCCAGGCCATCGTGCACAGGAAGAATAAAGTTAAGATGGCGGCCAGGCTGGTTACCGATCATCAGGCCTGCCAGGTAAATCGCCAAAAAGCCGCTGCCTCCCAGCACACTGGTAAGCCCAAAAACGCTAAAGCCCAGCGCCAATGCCAGCATGGCATAAAGGCCGGGCGCTAAATCGAGCGAGCGGAGCAGCTTGGCACTTAACCAACCACCACCAATGCCGACAATCAAGCCAATACCAAATTGGGAAACAAAGAAGGTAAGGGTTTCAAATACCCCTCCCATATCACCAACCAAAAGCTCTACCAGCATTAAGGTCAGAAAGATCGCCATGGGGTCGTTGGTACCCGATTCGATCTCAAGCGTTGCACCTACCCGCTCGTTGAGATTCACGCCACGACCACTGAGCATGGAGAAAACGGCGGCAGCATCGGTAGAGCCCACAATAGCGCCCACCAACAACCCTTGCACCAGCGTTAAATCAAACACCCACATAGCGATCATGCCCACGACCGCACTGGTGATAAAAACCCCGAAAGTCGCCAGCGAAAGTGCCGGCTTAAAACCTACCCGGAATGTTTTAAGGCGCGTACGTAAACCGCCATCAAGCAGTATCATGGCCAGTGCCAAGTGGCCAATTGTAAACGCCATTGAGTAGTCGTCAAAGGCAACGCCAAGAACGCCTTCCTCCCCTGCCAGCATACCTAGTCCCAGGAAGATGAGCAGAAGTGGCACACCAACCATTGACGAGAGTCGGCTCGCCAAAATGCTCAGTGCCATTAGAGAACCACCAATTAAAAAGAAGGTGTAAATTCCGTCCATGTCTCTCCGTCTCTACATCAATGCCACACTATTATTGCATGCTACCGTTACATTTACTGTGCGAACTCAGGAGGCCAACGCGTTCAAGGCTAGTCACGCACCGTTTGTCAGGGATAAACTCCGCCATCTCGATATCAGGAGTTATGATTATGTCACGTTGCCTTTCTGGTTATAGGCACTTACGTTTTTTGATAGTGATTTTTTGTTTATTTTTCGCATATTCATTAGCTTATGCAGAACAAGACACACCGAAGAAGGATCAGACACCGCTTTCTCTTGAAAGTGACATTATGATTCCTGACATGCTGTGGCCATCAGTTGACAGTGATGTTGTTGATGAAGTGCCCACTACGGCACTGGCACCTCCGGCTCCGCTTGAGCCGCCGCCATTGAAAAGCGTACGTTTAATGCTGGACTGGTATCTTAGCCCTCAGCATGCGGCCTTGGTCATTGCACAAACGAGAGACCTATTTAGCGCACAGGGGCTGGAAGTGGAGCTTCAAACACCGGCGGACCCTGCGATCGCCATAAAGCTGCTGACAGCGGGAGAAGTGGATTTAGCGTTAACGCGCCAGCCATTGCTGCATCTACTTGCCCACGAAGATGCTCCCATCACGCGCATTGCGACATTGATTGAAACGCCGCTTAACGCCGTCATTGTCACTGGCGACGCTCAACCGGAAAATGCGACGCACCTAGCCGGGCTTCATTATGGCTACAACACCCGAGAAGGTGCCAACTTGCTGGTTCCCAAGCTCGTGCCGCGCTCCGTACGCCAAACCGATGCATTTTTAGAACCTCAAAGCGTTCATTTTAATGTGGTCAATGCGTTTACTGAAGAGAGCGTAGATGCCATTGCCGATGGCTTTTATCATTTCCTGCCTGAGCAATTAGCCTCAAACGGTATAGCCACCCATACCGTGCGCTATAGCGAGCTGGGCATTCCTCGCCATGATGGGCTAATTGTAGTGGCCAATAGCAACTCATTAGTCAAAAAAGCCGATACGTGGTCACGTTTTTTGGTGGCGCTAGAAGAAGCCAGCAACTGGATGGTGGAAAATCCGGAGTCCGCTTGGGAAACGCTGATTGGTGCTCACCCCATTCTTGATAACGCAACCAATGCCAACGCTTGGCCGGATATTCTGCGCCGGATCGCATTAAGCCCTGCTACCTTGAACGCACGCCGTTATGCAACGTTTGAAACGTATCTTTTACAGCAAGGGCTAATAGACGCTGAACTGCCCACATCGCGTTTGGCCATTGACCCTTACACTCTTTAATCCGGGAGCGCTTATTGTTCAGGAGAAACTCGTAGCGGGGGCTTATCATTAAGACCTGTTAAGTGCAGGCACTATTTTCAAGCAGCCTAGCGCTCATGGTGTTCCAAAAAAGCCTCAACGGCTTGCTGAAACGCCTCAGGCTGCTCCGCGTGAAGCCAGTGACCCGCATTTTTAAGCGTTACTACGCGCGCCTGGGGCATCATTTCACGCAAGGCAGGCAGCATATCGTCCGTCACATAGTGCGACTGGGCGCCGCGAAGCACGAGCGTCGGGCCTTCATAAGGGGCCTCTCCAGCAGGCAGGTCAATAATATCGTCATACCCTCGCTGAATCTCATCCAGCCCAATACGCAGTCCCAACTCGCTCTCTTCGGTACGCGCTAAATTGGTCGCCAGAAACAGGCGTGTAGATCGCGAATCAACGTGTTCAGCCAGCAGCTCATCGGCTTCACGACGATTTTTTGGTCGACCTTCTCTAACACGCTTAAGGGCCGCAAAAATATCATCATGGCCATGCTGATAAACGACCGGGGCGATATCGCCTATTGTCAACGTCACTACGCGCTGGGGCGCCAGCCTTGCAAGGCTGATAGCAACTTTACCGCCCATGGAGTGGCCAAGCACATGCGCCTGAGTAATAGAGAGACTATCGAGCAGTGCAATGACGTCCTGGGCCATCGTGGCATAACGCATATCATCGCTATGCGGTGAACGACCATGGTTACGTAAATCCACGGCAATGACGCGGCGCGAACGCTGCCAGACTTTCAAATGGGAGCGCCAGTTGTCGGCACTACCCATTAAGCCATGAATCACCACAAGCGGTGTCGCATCGGGAGCTGCTTCACTCTCCATTTCAAGATAGTGAAGATCCACCGTGGCAGCATCAGTCATGTAAACTCCCTAAGCGTTGATTAATCAGGTGATTGTCAACAAGGCCGTCATTGTTAAGCAACAACGATTAGCCGTACATTATTAAACCGTATGCGGAGACAGGTCGGTATGCCCCGTCCAAACCACCAAGCGACGCGTCAACCAGGCAAGCAGCAAGCCGTACAAAGGTAAAAAGAACAGCAGGCTGATGGCGAGCTTTATGGCATAGTCCACCGCGGCAATTTCTAACCAGTTTGCGGCCATAAAGGCGTCAGGGCTGTTATAGAATGCGGTTGAGAAGAACGCGTAAGTGTCAGCAAGATTGCCAAGCACCGTCGAGCATACCGGCGCTACCCACCAGGCCAATTGGCGCAAGCGATCAAATACTTGCACGTCCAGTAACTGCCCTATGACGTATGCAAGAAAGCTTGCCAACGCAATGCGCGCCACAAACACATTCCACTCGCCAAGTGCTTCAAACCCGGCAAAACTGCCTCGCGGAAAGACGACCGAAACAACATACGACACGACCAGAGCGGGCAGCATCACACGCAAGATAATGGCGCGTGCAGCATTTTTGCCGAAAAGGCGGACCGTTAAGTCAGTGGCCAGAAAGATAAACGGAAAACTAAACGCTCCCCAGGTGGTATGGAACCCAAAGAGCGTAAACGGCAGTTGAACAAGGTAGTTACTGGCAGCAATAATACCGATATGGAAGGCGACCATTACCACGAGGCAACGGCGGTACTGCGTATCACTTAGTGCAAACATGCAAAATGACCTTTTTTTACAAGCCAAGAGGGGTTAGGGAACCCTCATAAGAAAGCGCATAGCGCTGCTGGCCGCGCATTATACGCGTTCTTAACTGCATTAAAAGTCGCCACCCTGCTTATCAGTGCTTAATTGACTCAATCAAGCGCCGTTGCTTTATCAGCATCACCGATGGCGCGTTCACACATCGCGATACGCACATCCTCCAGGCTTGCCGGATCATCAATGGTGGAGGGAATCCCAAACGCCTTCCCATCTGCAATCGTGCGCAATAGCTTTCGCAATATTTTTCCAGAGCGGGTTTTCGGCAAACGGTTGACCACCAGCACCTGCTTAAAACATGCGATAGGACCAATATACTCACGGACACGCGCGATCAGCTCATTTTCAAGCGCCATTTCATCGCCGTTAAATCCATCCTTGGGAATCACCAGGCCAAGGGGGATTTGCCCTTTCAGCATATCGTGGATGCCAATCACCGCACATTCAGCCACCGCAGGGTGCGCCCCCACCACCTCCTCCATTTCTCCGGTGGAGAGCCGATGCCCTGCCACATTGATCACGTCATCGGTGCGTCCCATAATGAACAGGTAACCTTCTTTATCGAAGTAGCCGCCGTCGCCGGTTAAGTAGTAACCCGGAAACGCCGCCATATAAGCGCTATGAAAACGCTGGGGGTCACGCCAAATGCCCACCAGGCACCCAGGCGGCATCGGTTGCTTGATAACCACACTCCCCTGCTCCATGGGTGCTGCGGGTTCGCCGTCGCGGCCTAACACCTGTACATTAAACCCGGGCACCGGCAAGGTCGCCGACCCCGCTTTAATAGGCATGGTTGCCAGGCCTGGTTGGTTAGCAGCAATCGGCCAGCCTGTCTCGGTTTGCCACCAGTGATCAATCACCGGCACATCCAGCAGATCATCCAGCCAATGAAATGTAGGCGGGTCAAGTCGTTCACCCGCTACAAACACGTGCTTCAAGCTACTGATATCGTACCGGGAAAACAGCGCGGCATCCGGGTCCGCTTTTTTAATTGCCCGAAAAGCCGTGGGCGCAGTAAAGAAGCTTTTGACGTTGTATTCCTCAATAACGCGCCAGAAGCTACCCGCGTCGGGTGTATTTACCGGTTTGCCTTCATAAACAACGCTGGTACAGCCTCGCAGTAGCGGGGCGTAAACGATATAGGAGTGGCCTACCACCCACCCCACATCTGAGGCAGTAAAAAATACGTCGCCAGGCTCCAGGGCGTAAATTGCCTCCATCGAGTATTCAAGCGCAACCGCATAACCGCCAGTATCTCGTACCACACCTTTAGGTTTTCCCGTAGTGCCTGAGGTGTACAAGATATACAGAGCGTCGGTCCCTTTTACGGGAACACATTCAGCAAAGGCGGCGCTGGCCACTAAATCCTTCCAGTTATAATCACGTTCGCCCAAGGTTGCCGGTGCTATGTCACGCTGATAAATCACACAGGCATTCGGCTGGTGAGCACTTAATGCCAGCGCCTGGTCAATGATTGGCTTATAGGGAATGACCTTATCCACCTCAACACCACAGGAAGCAGCAACCACAACGCAGGGTTCAGCATCCTCGATCCTTGCCGCAAGCTCGTGAGGCGCAAAACCGCCAAAAACGACGGAGTGGACGGCCCCAAGCCGTGCACAGGCGTACATCGCGACCAAGGCTTCAGGGATCATGGGCATATAAATCACCACTCGATCCCCTTTTTTTACGCCAAGTGCCGAAAGCGCGCCGGCAAAGTAGGCTACCTGGTCACGCAGTTGCCGGTAGGTTAACGTTGCCTTGGCATGCGTTACGGGTGAATCCCAGTAAAGAGCGGGCTGATCCGCTCGGCCCTGCTCAACATGGTGGTCGAGCGCGGCATAGCAGATGTTGATCTCACCGTCGCTAAACCAGTGAGCATGCTGCTGGTCATCATAGGAAAGAATCCGTGTGGGTGGCGTAAACCAGGGCAGGCGTTTGGCCTGCTCAGCCCAGAAGTGTTCGGGCTGACTGTTCGCTTGCAGGTAGGCTTCTTGGTAGCGGCTCATAATGACCCTGTCTTTATTGTATTATCGAAGCAACACTGAATAGCTTCTACTTTATAAAGTAATTGCCGTACTCACCCTCATACTATCGGCTAAAGACGGACAATGGGCCAGGGAAGACGTTAAAGAGCCAGCGTTATCATTGATTAACCGTTAAATGAAGATTTGGACAAAACTCACTAAATTACCGATTATTAAATTAATCATCGTTGCACTGCGGCGATGGCATAACAATTGATAAAAATGCATGTATAAACACTAAAAATGACCGCTTCCCGTCCAGTGTAGGCAAGGAGATTATGATGTCTGCGTCCTCAAGCGCCGCTGCATGTCTGCTCGAAAATAACTGCCAAAATCTTGTATCAGCTACGAATTTATTAAAAGCCTTGGCGAATGAAAAACGACTACAAATACTCTGCTTACTGGCCGAGGAGGAGCTTTCGGTCACGCAGATTAATCAGCAGCTTTCACTGAGCCAATCGGCGCTTTCGCAACATCTGGCTATTTTACGCAGGGATGAGCTGGTCAATACACGACGTGAGTCACAAACCATTTATTACTCCTTGCGTAGCGACAGCGCCAAGGCAATTTTAGACACCCTGGCGCAGCACTATACAACGTAAGAAAACGCACTGTTTTTTAGAGACTACCGACGCTGCCAGCCGGAGGCCTCCAGCATGCTGAGAGCCTTTAGCGCGGCGTTTTCTACACCCGCCGAGACCGCCAAGCCTATTTTGCGGCTAATAGTTTTCGGCGCTTCAAGGCGCACATGGTATACATTGGCGTCTACCATTCGTTCAACCAGATAAGCCTCACTGGTGCCCAGGCTATCGATCAACTGATTGGAAACTGCTTCGCTGCCGTACCAAATCTCCCCTGTTGCCAAGGTATCGATATCCATTTCAGGGCGATGACTACTAACGTAGTCCTTAAACAGGCGATGAGTATTTTCCAGATTTTCTACAAATTTTTCACGACCTTCTTGAGTGTTCTCGCCAATCACCGTTAGCGTGCGCTTGTACTTACCCGCCGTAAGTAGCTCAACGTCAATATCATGACGTTTAAGAAGTCGGTGAATGTTCGGCACCTGAGCGACCACACCAATTGAGCCGATTACCGCAAACGGCGCAGCTTTAATATGCTGAGCCGTACAGGCCATCATATATCCGCCGCTGGCCGCCACCTTATCGATACACACGGTGGTAGTAAGACCCGCGCTTTGCAGCCTGTCCAGTTGTGCGGCAGCCAATCCATAGGCATGCACAAGCCCACCGGCAGACTCCAGGCGTACCACTACTTCGTCATTGGGCTCAGCGACATCAATAATGGCCGATACTTCCTGAGCAAAAAGCTCCGTTTGAGAAGCTTTGATATCGCCGTGGAAATCCAGCACCCATACTCTGTTTTTTGATGGAGTGGCATCTTTGCTTTTCGCTGTTTTTTGACGACTCTTGTCTTCCTGGCGAAACCCCTTAAGCATCTTTTTGCGCGCGCCCTGCTCAGTGGCAGCCATACGAAGACGGCGCTTACGCGACTGGCGCTGCTCATTGAGTGGCTCAATATGCAACCGAAGATCACTTTCTTGAGCCGCTTTGCTGCGCAAGATCAGCAAGGCGACGCCTCCCAGCAACCCAAAAACAATCGTCGCTTGCACCAAAAAGGTGCCCATCTCTGCTATCCATTCACTCACGTATACGCTCCTGCCGAGGTTTAGCACTATCGTTCAATATCCGTTCACACGGCTTGAACTAAACGATTGTTTAAAATACTCTCATTCACATTCATCGGGTCATTGATGACCCATTTATATATTTTACCGCCTATGGAGAGATAGTTATGTCAAACAGCACGCTTGATAAGTTGAAAGCACGATTTAATCCGGATGCGGCTGAGGGTATGGACGAGGTATTTCAATTTCACTTTGAAGATGCGGGTGATCACTACCTTGTTATCAAGGATCGCGCTCTGGATGTTCAAGAAGGCGAACATGACGACCCTTCGGTCAGTTTGAGCATGGGCACAGATACCCTCAAAGGTATTATGACCGGTGATATCAATGGCATGACCGCCTTTATGACTGGCAAGTTAAAAGCAACCGGCAACGTAATGCTGGCCACCAAACTCACCAGCCTGTTTCCCAACTAAACGCTCGCTGTGAACTTTTTAAGCAAGGGTGTTAGTGGCTTACTCACGCCATTTAGCCAAATGCGTTTCAATCAGTTCACGTGATATGGAGTACGGCGGCGGCAACGAGGGTAGTTGCCGCGGCGAAAACCAGGCCGCATCGCTAATTTCTACCCCATCGATATTAATACGCCGCGTGGTCGCTTCAGCAAAAAAACCAAACATCAGTGAATGTGGGAATGGCCATGCCTGACTTTGGTAGTAGCGCAGCTTATCAACATGTACACCCACTTCCTCAAACACTTCACGATGGACAGCCTCTTCAGCTGACTCACCCGGCTCAATAAAGCCTGCCAGGGTCGAGTAGCGTCCTGGCGGGAAACGTGGGCTTCGTGCTAACAGCATCGCTTCACCACTGGTGACCAGAGTGATAATACACGGTGAAATGCGTGGATAGTTGCGGTGCCCACACGCATTACAGTGCATGGCGAATTCAGCTTCAAGCCTCGTGGCCGCAGCGCCACAACGTCCGCAAAAACGGTGATTTTCAAGCCATGCGCCAACCTGAAGCGCGGTAGAAATCAAGCTAAACCACCCGCTGGGCAGGTCTGCCATCCATTGGCGCCCATCAATCCAGCCATCACCCGGCTCTTTATCAACCCATAGCGCTACTGGCTCGTCATTCCAATAACACAACGGCTGCATTTGTTCAGTCCAAGGCTGATAAGGCTGAAGCGGCGTCAGCTCCTGGTCGCCCGATAAAGGGGCTGGCGCCAGTTGGCTGCGCGATAGACGAACAACGCGCCCTTCACGTACATGGTGGGGAATCTCACGCCTAAGCATTGTGATCACGTTCCTCAAACCAATTCAGCTTATGTGCTTGGCATTTTGCCTGATGAGCGGCGTGCTCTTGTGCGCTTGGGCGGATGACACGCAACTGTCCAGGTGTAAGCGTTAGCCGCTGAACCGATAGGCCTTCATTTGACGAATCGGCCTGCTGCTCTTCTGAAGACGTGGCAGCATCCAGCGTCAATGCCGTTTGCCCCCCCGTCATGGCCAGATAAACGTCGGCCAGAATCTCGGAGTCGAGCAACGCCCCGTGGAGCACACGGTGGCCGTTATCAATGTCATAACGCTTACACAGGGCATCCAGGCTATTACGCTGACCTGGATGCAGTTCCCGGGCCATTGTGAGCGTATCCAGAACGCGGCAGTGCTCACGCACCGGACCTAATGGCGCTCCACTGCGCTGCTTATTTAACCGGCCAAATTCATGATCCATAAAGCCCACATCGAAGGGGGCATTATGAATAACCAACTCTGCGCCTTCGATAAAAGCCCAAAACTCGTCCGCTATTTGAGCAAACACTGGCTCGTTTGCGACCTTTTCATCATCAATACCGTGAATCGCCACGACTTCTGCGTCGATATGCCGCTCAGGGTTGATGTATTGGTGGTAGGTACGCCCAGTAAAACGGCGATTCACCATTTCAACGGCGCCAATCTCTACAATGCGATGGCCATCCTTGGGGTCGATACCGGTCGTTTCGGTATCCATAATAATTTGGCGCATCACGCTCTCCTCTGCTGGTGCTCATCAATGGCTTCATTGGCGAGCGCATCAGCGCGCTCATTACCTGGATGCCCGCTATGCCCTTTTACCCAGTGCCACTCTACCTTGTGTCGGTGGGTCTCTTCGTGCAGCGCTTTCCACAGCTCGGCGTTTTTGACTGGCTGCTTGGCGGCGGTTTTCCAGCCGCGTTTAACCCAGTTGTGAATCCACTGAGTAATGCCTTGGCGAACATACTGAGAGTCGGTCCATAGTGCGATCTCACACGGCTTATTGAGCGTGCGCAGCGCCATAATGGCGGCCATTAATTCCATCCGGTTATTGGTGGTGTCAGCTTCATAACCTTTTAAGGTCTTTTCATGCTCGCCGCTAGACAGCACCACCCCCCAACCGCCGGGGCCAGGATTTCCCCGGCATGCACCGTCGGTATATATCGTGACCTGCGGTAGCTGCTCGGCCGCTTGATTACTCAATCTTTCCATCCTTTATTAACAGGTATTGGCGCTACGTATCCTGATGAGACTGGTTATGCGCCGGCTTACCTCTGCGTGTAGCACCGAGCGATGAAGAGGAAACAGGGCGTTGTAGCGCAAACTTAATGCGTTTGACGTAAGCCGACTGCTGGCGGCGATGTGCCCGGATCATGTAACTTTCCCCCCAGGGCAAATTATGCCGACGCCCCAGCGCCTCTCGCCCTTCGGGGCAAGACGCATTCAACAAGCCTCTAAAACAGCAATAGTCTACGCGTTCGACCTCAAAATCGACAAATGCTAGCCAGTCACGTAGTCGCCCAAGCTTGTGCCACTGCCCGTTCCAAGGGAATTCGGGCCGGCGTTTACGCCACTGATGTGCCAGGCCCTTAACGCTCAGAGGATTAAAACCAAATAGCACCAGCATTCCGTTGTCAGCCGTCACTCGTGCCGCTTCTTGTAGGGTGTGATGGGGATTTTCCAATTGCTCTAGCCAGTGGTGAATGATCACCACGTCCATACAACGATCAGGTAACGCCAAGCGGTCAGGTGGGCAGACCAACGTTGATGGGCTGGTGGCAAATTCAACCGTTGGAACCCAGCGGACCGCGTGAGGTATCGACGACATGGTCATCAAAGAAGGCCCCATGCCTATCTCCAGGCTATGCCTGCCTGCCCGGCTTTCAACCACGGGCCCCAGGCAAGCACGTTGCACGTCCCAAAGTGATCGACCAGCATCCATTTTCCAGTAGGCTTGGCTATTTACCAAGCGGCTGGTCATCGCCTTATCGGCCGTTGTCGAATTTGACATGGACAGCGCTTCCCTCCAAAGTAACGGCTTTTTAACGCTTTCTATGTGTCTTTTCAACGTATTTATCAGCGTAATGACAGCAGGTTTGCAACCCTTAAAAGGATCTCGCCCATGATGAGCGTGACACCGATTCCCGCCCTTAGCGACAACTATATTTGGCTATTGAGACAAGATACCAGTCAAAGCGTTTGCGTGGTGGACCCCGGTGAGGCCGACCCTGTCATCAAACTGTTAGAGCGTGAATCGCTGACGCTGGACACCATTCTGATTACGCATCATCACCATGATCATACGGGGGGCTTGGCAACGCTCATCAAGCGCTACTCCCCCCATGTCATTGGTCCAGCGAATCCGGATATTCAGGGTATTAATCAGCGTGTCGGTGACGGCGACACCGTGCGTGTGATGGGACGCCAATTTGATGTCATGGCAACCCCCGGACACACGCTTGATCACATTAGCTTTTTTACGCCAGGTATTCCGGCACTACTGTTTTGTGGAGATACGCTGTTTTGTGCAGGCTGTGGCCGCTTATTTGAAGGCACACCCGAACAAATGCATACATCGTTGAACAAACTCGCGGAACTACCTGCCGATACATTGGTCTTTGCTGCTCATGAATACACACAGGCGAATCTTGTATTTGCCCACGCAGCTGACCCAGAGAATGACGATGTGACTTATGCCTTAAGTGAGTGTGAAAAGGCTCGGGCATTAAATCGCCCCACCTTACCCAGCACAATAGGACGCGAGCTAAAAATTAACCCCTACCTGCGCGTCAGTACCCAAAGCGTACGCCAAGCGGCAGGAGAACAGGGAGCTAATGACAACGACCTCGCGACGTTCACCACTCTACGTGAGTGGAAGAACCGATTTTAAGAACGCTCCAGAAACCAAATGAATTAAACTATGACCTATCGAACGATGCGACAGCGCTTGGTATTAAGCGCTGGCAGTACGGTAATTATGGGCTTGTTATTGGCCGCTGCCGCTAACTCACAAGCCTCAGCAATCTCATATAGCCCTTCTAATAGCGATACTTCCTACACAGAGCACACGCCTTCAACGCAGGCGGTTCCAACGTCTTTCCACACTAGTTTCTGGGAAGATCTGGAGCTTCAGCATCAGGATGCCTGGACAGCGCTGCGTCAAACGTTTCAGTGGCAGGAGCTAACACTGCCCCCCAGCGCTCAGGCCCGTGTTGATGAGTGGATCGAATATTATCGCGCCAGCCCCGAAAACATAGCCACGATTACTGAGCGCGCCACGCCATGGCTTGCCTGGATCACTCAACAGGTAAGTGATCGCGGCCTACCCGGCGAAATCGCCTTGATTCCGTTTGTCGAAAGCTCCTTCGACCCCAGTGCGCGTAGCCATCGTGGTGCAGCGGGGCTCTGGCAATTCATGCCCAACACAGGTGATGCGTTGGGTCTGGTTCGTAACGGCAATTATGATGGGCGCCTGGACGTACTCACTTCAACCGCAGCGGCGCTTGATTACCTTGAGATGCAGGCGGATCAGTGGTACGAGGGCGGCATCATGCTTTCGTTGGCGGCTTACAACGCCGGAGCGGGCACCGTTAATCGCGCTCTACACAAGGCACAAAATCAGGGGCTGGCGGGTGACTATTGGGATCTATCGTTACCGCATGAAACCATGCAGTACATTCCCAAACTAAAAGCGATCGCGACCATCATTAATGATCCGGAACGCTTTGATATTAGCCTGCCAGACATTCACATGGATCCGGCCTTTGCCAAAGTAAAACTTGAGCAACCCTTAAGTATTGCTCAAGCCTCACAGCTTTTAGATGTCAGCCAATCAGCGCTAGCGGAGCTAAACCCGGGGCTGCTTAACGGCAGCATCGACCCCCGCAATGTACAAACGCTTTTAGTACCTGAGGAAGCGGATACACAGGTATTAGCTCAGCTTTCGCAAACCACGTCTAGCGAGCTTGCCTCGACACAAGCGCCCAATGTTCATCGTGTTGAACGTGGAGACAATCTATCCGCCATTGCCAGCCGCTACCAGGTTAATCAAAATGACTTGATACGCTGGAATGCGCTTGATCGACCTAATGCTTTACAACCAGGCCAACTCCTGACACTTTCAGGGCAATGAGTTGACAAGATCTGCTCACATGGGACGTAACCAATGCCACGTGGTGTGTTTGTAAAGACGCTGCTAATCGTTAGCTGCTTCATCATGAGTATGTCAGCCTTTGCAGAACCGACAGAGGCTGAACCTCAACCGCAGATCATGGCTGGAAATAGCCTAACGCCTGTAGGTAGCGTCGCAAGCAACAATACCTCTATTCAGACGGTGCACGGGCTGTCACTTTACGATAGCCCTGAGTTACCTGCCGACTTCGCCTACTTCCCTCATGTTAATCCACTGGCTCCCAAGGGCGGCACCATCACCCACACCGCCGTAGGCAGCAGCTTTGATTCCACCAACCCCTTTATCATTCGTGGCACGCCTGCCACCGGTGTAGGCCAGATATACGATACGTTAATGACCAGCAATCCAGGCGAACCCTTCAGCGTGTATGGGTTACTGGCGGAGGCCGTCCGCTTGGACCCTGACCGGGAGTGGATTGAGTTTGACCTCCGCCCCGAAGCACGTTTTCAAGATGGCGAGCCGGTAACTGCGTACGATGTGGTGTTCTCCTTTAACCTGCTGCGTGAAGAGGGTAATCCTTTTTACGCCAGTTACTATGCCGATGTTGATAACGCCATTGCGCTAAATGAACACCAGGTTCGCTTCGAATTTAGCAGTACTGAGTCTCGTGAATTACCATTAATCGTCACGCAGTTACCGATCCTCCCCCGCCACTACTGGGAACCCCGTGACTTTACCGCCCCGACACTGGCAGCACACCCAGGCTCCGGCCCTTATCGCATCAGTGACGTCGACCCAGGCCGGCGCATCGTATATCAACGGGACGACGACTACTGGGGTAAAGACCTACCCGTTAATGTCGGCCGCTACAATATTGATCGCGTGGTTTACGACTATTACCGAGACAGGGATATTGCCTGGGAAGCATTCAAGGCGGGTTTAACCGATTTCAGGACCGATGCCCGTGCGGCGACCTGGGCCATTGGCTACGATTTCCCGGCGTATCGCGAAGGATTGGTGAAACGCATCACCGTGCCTGATGTAAATCCTTCGCTCATGCAGGCGTTCGTATTCAACCTTCGTAAGGAGAAGTTCCAGGACCCGCGCGTACGCGAAGCGCTCAGCCTGACGTTCGACTTTCCCTGGCTGAATACCAATATTTTTTATAACGCCTACCAGCGTACCGAAAGCTATTTCCAGAATTCAGAGATGCAAGCTGATGGCCTGCCCTCAGAGGAAGAGCTCGCCCTGCTTGAGCCTTACCGGGAGGAGCTTTTAGCCTCTCATCGCTCTGACCGAATATTTACCGATGCACTCCCTATCGACCAACCGACGGATCTGCGCGAACGCTTACGCCGGGCGCTCGACTTGCTGCACGAAGCGGGCTACCAGGTGGAAGACGGCACACTGGTTCATACTGAAACAGGCAAGCCCCTACAGTTAGAAGTGCTGCTTTATGATGCGAGTCTTGAGCGTGTGGTACAGCCTATGCTGCGCAATATGGCGCGTCTCGGTGTAGAGACCACCATGCGGATAGTGGACATTAACCAATATCTTAATCGCCAGCGTAGTTACGATTACGATATTGTGATCAGCCACTTCCCCCAATCCAATAACCCCGGTAACGAACAGCGCGACTTCTGGAGTAGTGAGGCCGCCAAAGCGCCGCAAAGCCGTAACCGAATGGCGCTCGCTCACCCGGCAGTGGATGCATTAATCGAGGACATTATTAGCGCAGAGAACCGGGAGGAACTGGATACGGCTACGCGCGCGCTCGACCGGGTGCTGCGCTGGGGGTTTTACACCATCCCCCACTATCACTCCGGCGAAGCGCGTAT
Organism: Halomonas sp. TP35; assembly: GCF_052375975.1. Classification (NCBI taxonomy): domain Bacteria; kingdom Pseudomonadati; phylum Pseudomonadota; class Gammaproteobacteria; order Oceanospirillales; family Halomonadaceae; genus Halomonas; species Halomonas sp. TP35. The sequence goes on from NZ_JBQSUZ010000018.1 coordinate 15,800, forward strand.
TGCGGTATGGGACAAGTTCGGCTATCAAGAGCCTTTCCCAGAATACGCGATGGATTTAGATGCCTGGTGGGTCGATACCGACCGTGAAGCAGAATTACAGCGCCGCCACCGAGGTCGCTGAAAGGCTAAATAATAACGATTGGAGTGCACTCTGTGGCACGTTACACCCTACGCCGACTGCTACTGATGATACCGACGCTGCTCGGCATCATGCTGCTTAACTTCATGATCGTTCAAGCCGCGCCTGGCGGCCCCATTGATCAGATGCTAGCGCGTTTTGAAGGCGCCAATGCCATGGCCAGCACACGTTTAGACATGGGCGGCGCAGATGTTCAAGTAAGCGATGATTCGCGGGGCTCACGGGGTATTGACCCCCGCTTTATCGAACAGCTGGAACAGCAGTTTGGGTTCGACAAGCCAGCCCATGAACGCTTTATAGGCATGATGACCGATTATCTTACGCTCGACTTCGGGACCAGCTTTTTCCGCGACCGCCCGGTGATCGAGCTGATAATTGAGCGCCTGCCGGTATCCATTTCTCTGGGCTTATGGACCACCCTGTTGGTCTATGTGATTTCCATTCCACTGGGTATTCGTAAAGCCTTGCGCCACGGCTCACGTTTTGATGTGTGGACCTCAGGGCTGGTGGTTGTCGGTTATGCGATACCGGGCTTTCTATTCGCCATCCTGTTGATTGTGCTGTTTGCGGGCGGTACCTATTGGGACTGGTTTCCTCTCAGAGGGCTAACCTCTCCAGATTTTGCGGACCTTTCACTAGGCGGCAAAATAAAAGACTACTTCTGGCATATCACGTTGCCCGTCACGGCGGCCGCTATCGGCAGCTTTGCCACGCTTACCATGCTGACCAAGAACAGCTTTTTAGACGAAATTCATAAGCAATACGTGCTCACTGCTCGCGCCAAAGGGGCTAACGAACAGCGCATTTTGTACGGTCATGTTTTTCGTAACGCCATGCTCATCATTATTGCGGGATTGCCGGCCGCGATGATTGGGATTTTCTTTACCGGCGCCCTGCTGATTGAGGTGATTTTCTCGCTTGATGGGCTGGGCCTTCTAGGATTTGAAGCCGTTATGCAGCGGGATTATCCGGTCATCTTCGGCACCCTATTTTTGTACACGGTCATCGGGCTTGTGCTAAAGCTGATATCCGATTTGACCTACGTGTGGGTGGATCCACGCATCGACTTTGCAACGAGGGAGTCGTGAAAATGAGCGGTTTTACATCACGGCTATCCCCCATTACGCAGCGCCGTTTAGCCGCCTTTAAAGCAAATCGTCGCGCGCGGATATCGCTTTGGTTGTTTGGTGTGCTGTTCATTATTAGCCTGTTTGCCGAGCTGATTGCCAATGACAAGCCGCTTATTCTGAACTACGACGGGCAGTGGTATACACCTTTACTGGTGGATTATCCGGAAACAGATTTCGGGGGCTTTCTTCCCACCCGTACTGACTATTTGGACCCGTTTATTCAACAGCAAATTAGCGACAACGGCTGGGCCATATGGCCGCTTATTCCGTTCTCCTATCAAACGCTGGACATGCAGATGCAACAACCCTCACCAGCTCCCCCGGATAGCCGCCACTGGCTGGGCACGGATGACCAAGGGCGCGATGTGCTGGCCCGCGTTATCTACGGTTTTCGGCTCTCTGTCTTTTTTGCGTTAGTGCTTACGACAGGGTCGCTGGCGTTAGGCGTTCTAGCGGGCGGTGTGCAGGGGTATTTTGGCGGCAAGGTGGACCTTATAGGCCAACGGGTCACTGAAATATGGTCGGGGCTACCGGTACTGTTTTTGCTGATTATTTTAGCAAGCTTCGTGCAACCCGGTTTTTGGTGGCTGCTGGGCATTATGCTGCTCTTTTCATGGCTAGGCCTGGTCGATATTGTGCGGGCCGAGTTTTTACGAGCACGCAATTTGGAATACGTACGCGCAGCAAAAGCCATGGGGTTGCCGTCTCGGCTGATTATGTGGCGCCATGTCCTGCCGAATGCCATGGTGGCTACCCTAACGTTTATCCCCTTTCTGTTTACCGGGGCGATTGGTACGTTAACAGCGCTCGACTTTTTGGGCTTTGGCCTGCCGCCAGGTTCCCCATCCCTGGGGGAGCTTGCCGCTCAGGGTAAAAATAACCTGCACGCGCCATGGCTAGGTATTACCGCCTTCATGACGCTTGCCGTGATGCTCTCCTTGCTTGTCTTTATTGGTGAAGGGCTGCGCGATGCCTTCGACCCACGCCACATTAATCAGCGCCAAACGCCTGCGCAGGACGCCCAACATGCCTAAACCACTACTTCGGCTAACGGATTTCACGATTGCCTTTGATGATAATGTAGTGGTAGATGCGCTTTCATTAACGGTCAATGCAGGCGAAACGCTGGCTATTGTGGGTGAATCCGGCTCGGGCAAGTCCGTTTCAGCACTGGGGGCTATTAACCTTTTACCCCGTAATGCCATGATAAGCGGCGAACGCTGGTTAGAGGATACTGATCTCAATCAACTTGGCGAGCGCGATTGGAACGGCGTGCGTGGCAACCGTGTAGGGTTTGTATTTCAAGAACCCATGACATCACTCAACCCCTTGCACCGTATCAGTAAGCAAATTGGTGAAACCCTGCGCCTGCATCAAGGGTTAAGTGGGCAAGCGGCGCGAGCGCGGGCCAGAGAACTGCTTGAGCAAGTGAAACTGCCCCGCGTTGATGAGCTGTTGGATGCCTGGCCTCATCAACTCTCCGGTGGTCAGCGCCAACGCGTCACGATTGCCATGGCCATTGCCAATAACCCATCACTCTTGATCGCCGATGAGCCAACGACCGCGCTGGATGTCACCGTGCAACAAGACATACTCGGCCTTTTAAAAGAGCTTCGCGATCAGCATGGCATGGGCATGCTGTTTATCAGCCACGACTTGAATCTTGTAAGCCGCTATGCCGAGCGGGTTTGCGTGATGTATCGCGGTAAGATTCAGGAAATGGGGCCGGTTGAAGAGGTTTTTCAAAACCCTAAAAGTGATTACACCAAAGCACTGCTAGCAGCAGAACCTGAAGGCCGCCCGGCAACGCCTGCCAATACGGCGCCCTTATTAACCGCTCGACAGCTAAGCGTTAGTTTTCAGCGCCCCAAAACCGGACTATTTAAACGTCAGCCTCCCCCTTTTGAAGCGCTTAAAGCAACCGACTTGAGTATTTCGCCCGGTGAAACGCTGGGCATTGTCGGCGAGTCAGGCTCCGGTAAAACGACGCTGGCATCCGCGATTATGCGCTTGGTGCAAAGTCAGGGAGACGTTATCTTGGGTGATGCCACCTTGAGCCAGCTTACAGGCAATGCACTACGGCGCCAGCGTCATCGTTTACAAATGGTATTTCAGGACCCATACGGCGCGCTTTCACCGCGCATGCCGGTGTTTGATATTGTGAGTGAGGGGCTACGTTTTCACTATCCCGCACTTTCACTCGATGAAGTTACCCGACGTGTACAAAAAACGCTGCTTGAGGTGGGTTTACCTGAAGGCTGTGCGGCGCGCTATCCCCATGAGTTCTCCGGCGGGCAGCGCCAGCGAATAGCCGTGGCCCGAGCCATTATTTTAGAGCCTGAACTTCTAGTGTTGGACGAGCCGACCTCAGCGCTGGACCGTACCGTGCAAAAGCAGCTTGTGACGCTACTTCGTCAGTTACAGGAACGTCGTCAGCTTAGCTATCTATTTATTAGCCACGACTTAGCCGTAGTACGTGCCATGGCGCACCGTATTATGGTGCTAAAGGATGGTGAAGTGGTCGAACAGGGCCCTTGCCTTGACGTGCTGTCCTCGCCTCAGCATGCATATACTCAATCGCTGATTGCCGCCGCCCATTTGCCACGTTTGTTTGCTTAACGTTTCTTTGAAAAATGTAAGCAGATGGTTCTGATAGTAGGCGTTGTTTAAAGAAGCAAGATAACGGTATAAACCGAGTATTGAATACGCACTTGACCTACTGCCCTTTGGCCAAGTGCGCTTAGCGGCTGAATTTAGAAGCTGTCGATTTCTTCCTGCGTTAACTCGCGCCACTCCCCGGGGCCCAAATCATCCGTTAATACAACATCACCAATAGATTGGCGGTGCAGCGCATTAACATGGTTACCCAACGCGGCAAACATACGCTTAACCTGGTGATAGCGCCCTTCGGTAAGGGTAAGTTCCGCTTGTAGAGGCGTTATAAACCGTAGTAACGCAGGCTGCGTTGGCGTCTCTTCATCATCCAGCAGGATGCCTTGGGCTACCTGATTGATTGCCCACTCCGCATCGCTGCCTTCCATAGGCTCAGCCAAGTCGGCGATATAGACCTTGGCGCAACGATGGCGCGGTGAAGTAACACGATGTGACCACTGGCCATCATCAGTCAGCAGTAAAAGGCCAGTGGTATCAACATCCAGCCGCCCTACTGGCTGAAGACGCTCTGCCTTGGGCAAATCAATCAAATCAATCACCCGTGGATACAGCCCGCGCCTGGCAGTGCACTCAACACCCGTTGGCTTGTGCATGATTAAATAGCGAAGCCCGACCAGCGAAAGCGTTTCGCCGTTGAATTTCACTTCATCCTGCTCGGTATCAATCTGGGTGGCCGACTGCTTAATAGGCTCACCATTAAGCGTGACTTCGCCATTTTTAAGCGCTCGTTTTGCCAAGCTACGCGTTAGCGGTGTTGTTTCACTTAAAAACCGATCAAGGCGCATTATTGGCCCACTCCTGGCAGTAACGAAAAGTGGTCGGCATCTTGCCAGGCTGGAAATTTTTCACGAAAAGCATTTAACTCCGTTTTATCAAGCGTCCCCGTTTCAATAAACGGCGTATTTTCAGGATGGTCGATGAGCGGTTCGCCCTTGAAATCGACCAGCATGGAGTCGCCACTGTAAGCAAGACCTTTGGCATCTTCACCAACGCGATTAACCCCCACGACATACGCAAGGTTTTCCACCGCCCGAGCCTGAAGCAGCGTTCGCCAAGGCTGCCGACGCGGTGCTGGCCAGTTGGCAACACAAAGTAGCGCATCATACTCGAAGTGCTCTTGCGCTGCTGGCTGTTGACGCATCCAAACAGGAAAACGCAGGTCGTAGCAAACGCTTAACAGTAGCTTAAACCCCTTGAGCTCGACTATTTCACGCTGGCTGCCCATGCCATAGCGTTCATGCTCGCCCGCCATACGAAACAAATGGCGTTTATCGTAATGGCGGATATCGCCCTCGGGCGTGGCCCATATCATACGGTTGTAGTACTGCCCGTCATCAACGATGGCCACACTCCCTGTTATGACACAGTTACGCGCTTTAGCTTGCGCCTGCAGCCAGGCAACGCTTTGGCTTTGCGCCATGGGCTGGGCCATTTCGCGCGAGTTCATGGTAAAACCCGTTGCAAACATCTCGGGTAATACGATGAGATCGGTGTCACGGCTATCCAGATCTCCCAGCAAACGGCCCAAATGATCATGGTTGGCCTGCGGGTCTTCCCAGCGCAAATCGCACTGTACCAGGCTCGTTTTTAGCTGACTCATGTCATGTCTCCTTTGCCAGTATGTTTTTGCAATTATGTGGTAGATTAGCATTTTTAAATAATGAGGCTGCTATGCTTTTCCCTCCAGCGCGTGATCCACAGGCCGTCAAAGGCGTCACATTTGGGTTAGCAGCCTATATAATGTGGGGATGTTTCCCGCTTTTTTTCGCGCTGTTTGACGGTATTCCAGCGTTTGAAATTCTTATCCACCGAATAGTATGGTCGTGTGTTTTTCTTGTTGTACTCATCACGATGTTAAGCCGTTGGTCCCCCGTGATAACGGCGTTGAGCCAGCCTCGCCGTTTAGGCCGTGTACTAATTTGCGCTGTGTTAATCGGCTTCAATTGGGGGCTTTATATTTACGCGGTGGAAAGCAACCAGGTCCTGCAAGCAAGCCTTGGTTACTTTTTAACGCCACTTGTTAATGTGGCGTTGGGCATGTTGGTACTGCGTGAAGTGATGGCACGTCTTCAATTAGTGGCGTTAGGGCTTGCAGGTTTGGCCATTGCCATCCAATTTGCGCTGCTGGGTGAGCTGCCCTGGATCAGCCTGATGCTAGCACTCAGCTTTGGTAGCTACGGGCTTTTTCGCAAGCAAGTGCCGCTGGATGGTTTATCGGGACTGTTTGTAGAAACCCTTTTGCTGTTCCCGCTGGCGCTGCTCGCCCTGACATGGCTTAGCTGGCAGGGTAATTCACACTTCATGATTGATGTACCAATGAGTGTTTTACTGGCGGTAAGTGGCGTAATAACCGCTTTGCCGCTGATGGCTTTCGCGGGTGCGGCTCGACGCTTACGGCTCTCGACGTTGGGCTTTTTGATGTACATCAACCCTACGATTCAGTTTATAATCGCTTTAACCATTTTTGGTGAACCGCTAGGTACCATACAGCTCGCGACCTTTATTATGATCTGGTTCGGGCTTGCGCTCTATTCATGGTCCTCTTGGCAATCACGCCCGCACCAGCCCCCTATCCGCTAACGTTTTTTGCCCTGAATGCGATAATGTCAGGGCAGAGCTCGCCTCTTCTGCCCCCTCTGGCTGATAGCCTACCCGGAAACCACCCCAGTGTTTGCCATGGATAAAAATCGGTACCGATAGATCATGCATGATCTCGCCCGTATCGCGTTTATAGGTTTGAAGCAATAATGGGTGTTGATGAGCACCACATCGACTTCCCGTCGCGTCATCAAAAATACGCTTGCTGCGGCAGTACTTTAAATCATGCCCCATATCGCCCGTGGGCTGTCGGCTAACCGCCTCATTGTGAGTAGGCACATAGCCATCACGATTACAGGCAATCGCATAACTCAAGCTATATTCCGTCAGTAGCGGCTCTTGCACGCTTGGTAAATATTGATCGGTGAAGTCATCAAACCCTGTACGATAAAGCGTTGGCCGGGTGCCCGGGAGTGCCTGATAATCTGGCTGAAAAAGGGCTGATTCTACGAGTTCTCCGCGGGAAATGGCCTTTTCCAACAGCTTGCCAATGCGGTTAGCCGTTTGGCGAGCCGCTTTAAATACCTGTTGATGCCGCCCCTGAAGACGCTGCTGAGCCAGCTCACCATCAACCCCTTCAGCCGCTTCCATTAACGAACGGGCTTGTGCAGCCAGATCATGCATATTGCGATTACCTTCATCTACGTCGCTCTCTAACTGACGCAGACTCTCGGCAACGGTCTGGCTATGGGTTTTGGTGCTCTCCATGGCGGTGGCGACACTTGTGATCTCGTGCTGAACCTGATCAAACTGCTGGGTAATGGTGGCCAAACGCTTGCCTACCTGTTGCAACCCCCCGGAGCGCTCTCGAATACGCACCATTATTGCGCCCATCGTAGAGACAACCCCTTGGCCGCTTTGATGCATGTCCTTAACCAGCGTTTCTATATTCTGCGTCGCGGTTGAGGTCTTGAGCGCCAAGCTCCGTACCTCTTCCGCCACCACGGCAAACCCCCGGCCATGCTCACCCGCCCGGGCCGCTTCAATCGACGCATTAAGTGATAACAAATGGGTTTGCTCGGCAATGCCTTCAATCATTTCAGTGACATTGCGCACCCGCTCTATTTTGTCATTAAGTGCGGTCAACATTTCTAACGCCTGATCTGATCGCTCAGCCACATGGCTCATATCGCTGACAATATCCGTCAGCTCGTCATGATTCTGGTGGCTGGCATCGCGGGCGTTTTCTGCCAGTGTGGCCACGTGAGTCGCGCTCGTACTTACTTGCAAAATAGCGGTATTGATTTCATTCATGCTTGATGATGCTTCATGCGCCATCGCCTCCTGCCTGGTAAGACGTTGGTCCATAAGGTCGGCATAGTGAGAGACCTCCGCCGAAGCAATGGCCGTTTTGCTTGCCCGTTTCATTAAGCGATACGCCATCGCACGAAGCGACGCATAATCCTTGAGTGGCTTTGGCCCACGAACAGGCTGGGCAAGACGCTGCTGGTCGGCCATAAAAACACTGAGCAGCGCATTAGCAACCAGCCCTGCCCCCGCTAATGCGGCGCAAATAAGTGCCAGGTATTTAAAGGTACCCGCTTGGGCAACCAACCAAACCGATAATCCGAACAATATCAATGGTGCCAGCACACGAAGTAGACGCATAGAGGGACTCTTTTGTAATTAAGGTTATCGAGCTGCGTTTGTCGGCGTTTTTGTGGACAGCGGTAAGCAAAACGCCAAGAGGCGCCCAATTTTCTTAACGAGCTTAACGGGTTATGCTGATGAAATAAGTAACACTTTGGGGGAAGAGAGGTGGCTTATTTAAGAAGCCGAGCCGTAATTACTGGCATAACGCGTTAATATAAGGACTAATAAAAGAACCAACGGTTCTTAAAAACCATTGATGCCTGATGGCCCGGAGCCCATGTTTAAGCGTTATTTACCTATTCTCACTTGGCTACCGCACTATCATAGACGCCTACTGGGTGCTGATGTGCTAGCTGGGATCATTGTGACCATCATGGTCATTCCGCAATCGCTTGCTTATGCATTACTAGCGGGACTGCCTGCCGTTGTCGGATTATATGCCAGCATTCTGCCGCAGCTTCTTTATACCCTGTTGGGTACAAGTCGCACGCTCGCCGTAGGGCCTGTTGCCATTATCGCGCTGATGACGGGTGCTGCGCTCTCTTCAGTAGCGCAGCCAGACACTGACGCCTACTTACAGGCAGCTTTGGTACTTTCATTACTTTCTGGCGCTATATTAGTCATGATGGGCGCGCTACGGATGGGCTTTTTTAGCAACTTTTTAAGCCATCCGGTCATTTCTGGCTTTTTAACCGCCTCTGGAATACTCATTGCGGCAAGCCAGCTGGGAAGCATCTTAGGCGTCTCCAGTAGCGGCTTCACGCTCATTGAGCGTGTGATAACGCTACTCCCCAACCTGCCTCAATTTAACCCCTACACATTTGCGATTGGTACAGGCACGTTGGTATTTCTTATTGCCATGCGTCGCTATGGGAAGCAAACGTTTAGCGTACTGGGCCTTCCTGCCGCACTTACTGACTTAATCACCAAGGCGGGGCCTGTTTTTGCCGTCGTTACAACCACGTTCATTACCTGGCATTGGCAACTCACAGAGGCAGGCGTTGAAGTAGTAGGCGCTATTCCAAGCGGCTTGCCAGCGCTTAGCTTTCCGTGGGCGGACGCCTCCTTATGGCGGACATTGTTGATTCCGGCACTACTGATTAGCCTGGTGGGTTTTGTCGAGTCCGTGTCCATGGGTCAAATGCTGGCGGCAAAACGACGCCAGCGCATCTCACCTAACCAGGAACTGATTGGCTTGGGAGCCGCCAATCTGGCAGCGGGTGTTACCAGCGGGATGCCGGTAACGGGGGGTCTTTCAAGGACAGTGATCAACTATGATGCCGGAGCCCAAACCCCAGCGGCCGGGGCGTTTGCCGCTCTGGGCATTGCACTTATCACCCTATCATTTACCGGCTGGCTTTATTACCTGCCCATTGCCACCCTTGCCGCCACCATTACGGTGGCTATTTTAACGCTGGTGGATATTCCCATGCTGCGTCAAACCTGGTGTTATTCGCGCAGCGATTTTTCCGCAATGGCCGTGACCATTTTATTAACGCTGGTCGAGGGGATTGAAGCCGGTATTGTGAGTGGTGTTACATTATCTATAGCGCTATTTCTTTACCGTACCAGTCGCCCACACAGTGCACTGGTTGGCCGGGTACCGGATACCGAACATTTTCGTAATACCCACCGCCATAATGTCGAAACCATTAGCCATGTGGCACTGCTGCGTATCGATGAAAGCCTCTACTTTGCCAATGCTCGCTACCTGGAAGATACTGTTTATAACCTGGTGGCCAGTCATCCTGAACTTGAGCATGTGGTACTGATTTGTTCAGCGGTTAACCTGATTGACGCCTCTGCGCTGGAAAGCCTTGATGCCATCAATGCGCGGCTCAAAGATTCCAACGTCAAACTTCATTTGTCGGAAGTGAAAGGTCCTGTCATGGACAAGCTTAAAAAGAGCGACTTTCTGGACGCTCTAACAGGTCGGGTTTTTTTGAGTACCTACGCGGCCTGGCGAGAGTTTTCCTAAATAAGATGGATAACATGCGTATAACTAGCTACTCTAAACGGCGATTAATAAGCTACAGTATAATTACGAAGGAGTAAGTAATACGTTGTTTTGAGAGGGCTTCTCTAGATGGTTCGATTAAAGTAATGTGAATATTTTAGCGAGCCAACGGCGTTTAGGAGCAAAAATGCCAAGTGAGTGGATTATAAAGCGGGACGAAAAATTAGTATTACAGGGCGAATGGACGCTTTCTAATTACAAGCAGCTAAAAAATGCGGCTCAAAACTATTCTCAGCCAAACGATATATCCCTGACCGGCATTGAGCGCCTGGATACCGCAGGAGCCGCTGTCATTGTTGGCATGATCGGTATTGAAAAGTCTCGCGCAATAAGCGATTGGGCAGGCGAACTGCCCCAGGAACAACAAGCGCTTTTAAAGCGTATCGCTGAAGCGATGGATGCCCCGATAGAAGCCGTGCAGCATAGCTCCAACCGTCTCACTGATGCGCTGGCAAGTATTGGGGAGCACATGGCGGGGTTATGGTCGCAGCAGCGCCAGTTGCTGGCCTTCATCGGGCTCGTCATCGCGACACTGGTACAGGTCGTTTTTAAACCAAAACGTTGGCGAATAACTGCCACCGTCGCCCAAATACAGCAAAGCGGTCTTAATGCCGTTCCCATTGTTGCGTTGCTAACCTTCATGGTGGGTGCGGTCGTTGCTTTTCTGGGTGCCACCGTTCTCGAACAATTTGGCGCGACTGTTTATACCATTGACCTGGTGGCATTTTCATTTCTACGTGAATTTGGCGTTTTGTTGGCAGCGATTTTATTGGCAGGCCGAACTGCCAGTGCATTTACGGCTCAGTTGGGGTCGATGAAATCCAATGAAGAAATTGACGCGCTACAGACGCAGGGGCTAGACCCTATTGAGTTATTAGTGCTGCCCCGGATCATAGCGCTTCTCGTTAGCCTGCCTCTGCTTACCTTTATAGGAATGATGTGTGGCTTAATGGGAGGCGCGCTTGTTGCAGTGCTCTCTTTGGATATATCAACGGGGCAATTTCTTTACATACTGCAAAAAGATGTTGCGTTGAATAATTTCCTGGTAGGGATGAGCAAGGCCCCCATATTCGCCTTTGTTATTGCCGTCATTGGCTGTCTGGAAGGCTTCAAAGTTAGTGGTAGCGCGCAATCAGTAGGTTCTCATACCACGTCCAGTGTCGTGCAATGTATTTTCATGGTTATCTTGATTGATGCACTTGCCGCCCTGTTCTTTATGGAGATGGGCTGGTGAGCAAATCTACTGACTCCACAAACCAATCACCAAGCCATTCGTCTGGACAACCGGTGATTGAAGTTCGCGGTCTGGAAAACCGTTTTGGTAACCACGTCGTTCATGAATCGCTGGACCTTGATCTACTCGACGGCGAGATTCTCGGAATCGTGGGCGGATCAGGTACGGGGAAATCTGTTCTTTTGCGCAGTATCGTGGGGCTAAAACGCCCTAATGCAGGCAAAATTAATGTGTTGGGTAATGATCTTAACCAGTTAAGCAGTAAGGAGCGCAGTCAGGTTGAGCGACGCTTTGGCGTGCTTTTTCAACAAGGCGCCCTGTTTAGCTCGCTGAGCTTACAAGAGAATGTGGCGCTGCCCATTATTGAGCATGCCAAATTACCACGAGAAGATGCGGAATACCTGGCGCGAGTAAAACTCTCGCTGGTGGGGCTTGAGCCCGAAGCTGCATTGCAGTATCCAGAGTCGCTCTCAGGGGGCATGATTAAGCGTGCCGCCTTGGCTCGCGCACTAGCGTTAGACCCTGACATTCTGTTTCTTGATGAACCTACTGCAGGCTTGGATCCTATTGGCGCCGCTGCGTTTGACCAATTGCTGGTCACTTTACGTAATGCGCTCGGTTTTAGCGTTTTCCTGGTAACACACGACTTGGATACACTTTATGCCGCTTGCGATAGAGTGGCCGTACTTTCTCAGAAACGTGTTTTAGTAACGGATACCATTCAAAATGTTGCCCGGACGGATGATGAATGGGTCCAGAACTACTTTAACGGGCCTCGTGGCAGAGCCGCCAACAAGACCGCCCACTCAAATGATCGTCAGCTAAGGAGTGAGTAGCACATGGAAACACGCGCTCATCACGTTCTAATTGGTTTATTTACAGTAATAACGGCGGCAGCGGCTCTGCTATTTACGCTCTGGATCAGCCATGCAGCGGGTCAGCGCGACTATCAAACGTACCGTGTCTTGTTTGAACGCAGCGTTAGCGGGCTGACAGTAGGAAGTGCAGTGCAATATAACGGCATCAGAGTAGGCGATGTAACAACGCTGAATCTCAACCCTGCAGATCCTCGTCAGGTTATTGCCAAAATTCGTGTCGAAAAAGATACCCCCGTCAAAGAAGATACTCACGCGCAGCTAGCGTTTGCGAGTATTACTGGCAGCATGTCGATACAGCTCTACGGTGGAACACCGGATAGTCCTGCGTTAATTGATCATGCGGGTGATGAAATACCCGTTATTCATGCAGACCCCTCCCCGCTCTCCACTTTTTTAGAAGAGGGTAAAGAAGTGGTTGATAACATTAATTCAATTTTGGCCAATGTGAATAACCTCTTCGATGATAGTAATCGTCAGAATGCAAGTAACGTACTGACGAATATAGACCAAATTACCGAAATGATAGCGTCACAGCGTGAAGCGTTTGAAGAGAACTTAGCCCTATTAGGCACTGCATCACGCCAAGCGACCACCACGATGGCAAGCATTAATGTACTGAGCGAGCAAGTTACCCAGTTGCTCGAACAAGATGGACAAAACGTTATGCAAAATGCTGCCAATGCCAGCCAGGATATCGCCCGCGCAGCGCAGCGGATGGAGCAGCTGATAGAGCAAAATGCTGACGCAGTTGATAGCACCTTGCAAGGCACCCGCGATATTGGCCCTGCGCTTTCTTCACTGCGTTCAACGCTTAACTCATTGGATCGTATCGCCCGTGAGCTGGATGAAAACCCAATTGAATTCTTGTTGGGCCGGGACCAGATAAAGGAATTTAGCCCATGAACTTACGCCCTGTTTTTGCCGTACTCATTGTATCAGTACTCTTGTTGAGCACTGGGTGCTCCATCGTCCCTAAAAATGATCCGGCGACGCTTTATCGCCTACCCTCCACTAACGTGCCTGGCATAAACATGACCTCCAATGCGGCGACTGAAACATTGGGCATTGCTACGCCAGAAGCCGGATATCTGCTGAGCGGTAATCGCATAGTGGTCTATCCGGAAAAAAATATCGTTAATGTGTATGAAGGCGCTCGCTGGTATGAAGATGCCCCCGCCCTAGTTCAATCACGGTTAATAGAAGGTTTGCAGCAAAGTCAGCTCTTTGGCAATGTCGGAACCGATCAACTGCCCTCTCAGCTGCAACTACTTAGCTCACTGCGTAGTTTTCAAAGTGAGTATAAAAATGGGCGCCCTAATGCCGTTATTCAGCTCGATGTCCAGCTTGTAAACACCCATGACCGAATGCCTATTGCTTATCGCACGTTTACCACGACCAGCCAGGCAGCCGATGTTGATATATCTTCAGTGGTCGACGCCTTTGGCCGCGCAAGCGAGACACTGGTTGAACAGCTGATCACATGGCTGCAAGCCAACAGGTCTTCTTTTTAGACCACTATCTGACGCCACTTGTTGCCTGCTGATGTCTATCCGTAAGAGATCAGCAGGCTTTTATGTTTTTAACGTGTTCTCGTGGATTTTGTGGGTAGTAGCGCTCGGGCTGCCGCTCCAGATGGGTAAAAAAGCGGGTGTCTTTATAGGGCATCTTCATAAAACCAGAAACGCCCAAACCCTGGATCTGGTTAACCGCGTCTAAAATATAGGTAAGCAATGTTTGAAACTCGCGCTCCCTTGCGGGATCAAGCAGTCGGTAATAACTGTGTATTTTAAGATGCTGAGGGAGCGCCTCGAAGATAATCATTCCGGTATGATGAATATCGTTAAGTTGCTGCAGGATCGTCATAATGTCGGCAGGCAATATCAACAGCTCTTCCGGATCGGGCCCATCTTCAAAATAGCTATGCTGACGACTCCGATCCTCCAGTTCCGGCACTGCGCTCATTTCGTAGTTAATCGTCATATCAGGCTGGCAGTAAAACGGCTCACGCTCCGTTTCCCGCTCTAAATGCAGCGTTTGGCGCGCATTAAACAAACAGCTTTTAAAAACGCCCTGCCGATGAATGGCGCGCGCCAAGTGAACCGTATTATTAACAGCTTCAATAAAGGCGGGCTTCACGTCAGGGTCATGCAAGTTTAGGGAGGAATCAATATATACCCCTTCGCGCTCCCAACGTACGGCCAGCCCTCCTACCACCGGATATTTACCCAGCCGACTTACCGAGGCTAAAAACGCTTTTTCTGTCTCGCCCATCCCCTGCATAAACTGTTTATAGTAACGGTCCAGCTGTACATCGTTAACCTCGTTGAGCGTTTCCTCAACGCTGGCTTCTCGCAGAAAAGCCTTGCGAGAGCTATACACCACGGTATCAATTTCCTGCTGCACAGGGCGAGCCCATACGGGCACGAGAGGCACCTCGGGGCTGGGGGGGAAATCAATCATTACAACGTTTGCCATGCGCGGCATTGTGTCGATAAAGTAACTGCCTGCGGTAAGGCGAACCTGCGGGTCGGGGTCCAGCATACCATCCAATGTACGGGCAAATTCCACAGGCAACCCCAGGGAGCTTGCGGGAATAGCACGATGGCCAAACCGGCACGACTGTGCTGATGCCAGCGCATACAACGTGCCCGCCACGCCTTGTTCATCAAAACGTGGCGAAGAGAGCGCGCCGTTTAGCTGCTCTTCACCAATAAAATAGACGTCACCCAAACGTGCATTGGTTTGCTGTAGGTTATCGGACATCAGCTCCATCACATTCGCCCCAACGAACTGTAGTTGAGCATCCAATTGAGCAAAAACAGACGATCCCCAATCAATCAGTGCAATAGACTCAGTGTCAGGGTCGAAGACCAAGTTGGAGGGTTTGATATCACCATGTACCACTGGCCGGCCATGGGGCCCAGCCTCGCGGCGAAGCGCGATTAAAATATCAACAAGCTGACGCGCTATACGCATAATCAAGCGTGGTGACAAACGTCCTCTTTTGAGGGATATCTGTTCCAGATTCCAACCGGGTGCGCGCTCCATGACTAAAATCGACTGGCCTCTTGCGCGCTGGTAGGTGATTAACTTGGGAATGCGGGCATGCGACACTTGATCCAGCATAAACGCCTCTTCTTCGAGACGTTCCTGTAAGTGTGTAGGCAGCGTAATGCGAGAAAATTTGAACACATAGTGCGCCAGCGTATCGCCATTGGGCACGCTGCCAGAAAACACAAAACCGTAGGCGCCTTTGCCAATCAGCTCAATACCCTGATACCCAAGCTGACTAAGCTGGGCTTGGCAGAGCGCTACCCAGTCTTTAAGCTTTTGAGCATCATTATGGCTCAGCAGATAGACCGACTGCTCTTCAGGTATATAAAATTGCTGTAACGGCGCCTGCGGCATCTTGTGTCCTAAGCGTGCGTTTATCCCAGATAAAGCAGCATTGTTTCAGGCGCTTCCAAAAAGCCTTTCCACGTATTACAAAAGCGCGCAATGGTGCCGCCATCAATAAACCGATGATCTCCTGCCCAGGTAATTGTCATAATGGCGCGGCGCTGAACGGCGCCTTGCTCATCAAAACGCGGCAGCCACTGCGTTCTTCCTATCGCAACAATAGCCGCTTCGGGGGCATTAATAATGGGCGTGGCATAGGTACCTCCCAAGGCACCGATATTGGAAATACTGATCGTCCCTCCCTTTAGATCAGCCTGGTCGACGCGGCCTTCACGTGCAGCAACGGTCAAGCGGCCCACTTCACGAGCGATTTCAAGCAACGTCAAATGCTCAACGCCTTTAACATTTGGCACTAATAATCCGGTTTTGCTATCTACCGCCATACCAATATTGCACTGAGGATAGTAGTGAAGTTCATCACCGGCTTCATTGAGTTGCGCATTAAGTATCGGCGTCTCGGCCAAGGCGAGTGCCAACGCCTTCATAAAAAAGGGCATCAGCGTAAGGCGCTGCCCTTGAGCATCTGCCTGAGGCTTCAGCCGCTCGCGTAGCGCCAATAGCTCAGTAACATCAATCTCTTCGCCATAGTGAAAATGCGGAATAGTCGCTGCAGAGGCAACCATGCGTTTTGCCATCACGGCACGCACGCCGCGTAAGGGTTCTATACGTGGCGCGTCCTGCTCTGGGTTGTGCGCCTCACCGATAGTAGGCGCTGGCTTAGATGACGTCGGCTCTACCTCGTTGTGATGAATATGCTCCAGCACGTCTTCCTTAAGCACTCGGCCCTCTTTGCCGCTGCCAGCCACCTCGGTAATTGTTAACCCATGCTCTCGTACTAGTCGCCTTACCGCCGGGCTCGCGGGCACTTTGCCATAAGCTCCCTGTGCAGTTGGGTTACTGGGCGGCGTAGCGACGGGTAACTCAACAGCGTCATCCGGCACATCCGGTAGCTCGCTTATTGGCGATGCATGATGCGAAACAGAGCGGCCTCCTTCCCCTTCGTTCTCATCCAAGCCTTGGTAGGCGTAGAGTGGAGCATGCACTTTGGCAATTTGCCCTTGTGGCACATAAAGCCGTGTTACCACACCCGCTTCAGGGGCGGTGATTTCCACCAGCGCCTTGTCGGTCATTACCTCAACGATGGGCTGGTCTTCCTCGATATGATCACCTTCCGCAACCCGCCACTCCACGACTTCACACTCAACGATGCCTTCGCCAATATCTGGCAATTTAAAATCGCTCATTGCTCTTCTCCTTGGGCGCTAGAAATTAACGCTTTCACGAATCGCTTCAAAAATCTTCAAATGATCGGGAAAATACTCTTTTTCCAGCACCAAGGGGAAAGGAGTATCCAGCCCGGTCACCCGCTTTATCGGCGATTCGAGATAGAGAAAACAACGCTCTTGAATGGTCGCCGCTATTTCGCCGGCAAAACCTCCGGTTAGCGGTGCTTCATGGCTGACGACGAGCCGACCTGTTTTTAGTACAGACTCAGCAACGGTATCGGCATCCCAGGGAAGCAGGGAGCGCAGGTCAATCACTTCGCAGGCAATGCCTTGCGCTTCAGCAAGCTCTACTGCTTTCTCAATTACTTCCATCTGGGCGCCCCATCCTACCAGGGTAATATCGCTGCCCTCTTTGATGATGTCTGCTTCACCTATCTGCAGCTGATAATCCTCTTCCGGCACCTCGCCCACTGAAGCGCGGTAAAGACGCTTGGGTTCTAAAAAAAGCACCGGATCTGGATCGCGGATGGAAGCCAGCAACAGGCCTTTTGCCTGGTAGGGATTACGCGGCACCACCACTTTTATTCCAGGCGTATGGGTAAAGTAGGCTTCCGGAGACTGAGAGTGATAAAGCCCACCGGATATCCCCCCACCGTACGGGGTACGAATTGTTAGTCCGCCGACGTTAAACAAGTCGCCTGAACGATAACGATACTTGGCCGTTTCGTTAACAATCTGGTCAAACGCGGGAAAGATATAGTCGGCAAACTGGATTTCGGCGACAGGCACCGAACCCTGTGCTGCCAAACCGTTGGCAAAACCAATAATGCCTTGCTCTACCAGGGGCGTATTAAAACACCGCGCTTTACCGTATTTTTCCTGTAGATGGCTGGTGGCGCGAAACACACCACCGAAAATGCCGACGTCCTCACCAAAGCAAATGACCTTTTCATCCTCCGCCATGGCGATATCCAGCGCATTATTAATGGCCTGCAACATATTCATCGTGGGCATGTTACGCCTCCCCTTTAGAGTCAGTGGGCGTCTTCACGGTCAAGTCTAACGACCGAGCGCCTTGGGGGTAGGCCTCAGGGTAGCGACGAATATGGCTTTTAAGTTGGTCGAATTGACGCTGAAGTGCTGGGGTTACATCAGCATAAACATCACTCACCAGACTATCCAATGAGGGTGGAGGCCGCTTTTCAGCACGCTTCATGGTTTCAAGCACATCACGGCGCAGCGATTCCTGCTGCTGGGTTTCCTCCTCTTCGCTCCACCAACCTTTCTTCAACATCCACTTTTGCATTCGCAGCACGGGGTCCTTGAGGCGCCATGTCTCTTCTTCGCTTTTTAAGCGATAGCCAGAAGGATCATCAGAGGATGAGTGAGCGGCAAGGCGATACGTCATCGCCTCAATCAGTACCGGGTGGTTATGCTCAACCGCCAGTTTGCGCGCCTGCCGAGTGGCTTCGAATACGGCAAGTACGTCGTTACCATCCACGCGAATAACGTGCATGTGATAACCAAACGCACGCGGTGCAATGCCATCCGCGGCAAACTGCTCAACGGCGGGAGTGGAAATGGCATAGCCATTATTACGGCAGAAAAAGATGACGGGCACTTTATGGACAGAGGCCATATTAAGCGCCGCATGAAAGTCGCCCTCTGACGCTGCGCCTTCGCCAAAAAAGGTCAACGTACACTGCCCATCGCCTGCGAGTTTTTGACCGTAGGCATAGCCGGTTGCCTGGGGGATTTGGGTCGCCAAGGGTGACGAAATCGTCATGTAGTGAAGTTTACGCGAGCCATAGTGAATCGGCATTTGGCGGCCCTTGCCATAATCCAGCTCATTGCCGAATAGCTGGTTCATAAACTCATCAATGGAAAAACCGCGATACATCAGCGCACCCTGCTCACGGTATTGCGCC
This sequence comes from Halomonas sp. TP35, assembly GCF_052375975.1. Taxonomy (NCBI): domain Bacteria; kingdom Pseudomonadati; phylum Pseudomonadota; class Gammaproteobacteria; order Oceanospirillales; family Halomonadaceae; genus Halomonas; species Halomonas sp. TP35. Next base: position 34,675 of record NZ_JBQSUZ010000018.1, read on the forward strand.
ATGATCATATCCGCATCGTCCAGGGCGGCGGTGGCGCCCACCACCGCCGCTTCTTCTCCTACGCACTGCATGTAGAAGCTAAGCCGCCCCTGGCGCTGTGCGGCCATCATACGTTCGTCAAGAATACGAGTGGATAGCATGGCCTGGTAGAGCCTGCGTGCGTGTTCACGCTCTAGCGCAGGCGCTTCGGCACCGCTATAAAGTTCGCCTTCAGGGTCGAGCAAGCTGAAGGTGGAGATGGAAAGCTCATCGCCCGTCAGAAACGTCGGCTGGTGTACGTAGCGAATCATCATTATTGTCCTTGTTATGCCTCTTTTGAAGGCAGTATTGTCGGAGATGACTGTTTATGTCAGTGGATTTATCTGGTTTCAGTCAACGCAACGACTACGACAGTAACGCAGCACAAGGACTTTAGGCATACCACTTAAGACGAAGAGACCAACGACGAAAAGATAATCTGGAGCGGTTCAAGGAGATGGCGGTTTAGAAGCAAGGCGTTAGGAAGAAGAGAGTCGTAAGCGCAGCCTGGTTTGAAGTGCATCAAACACGCTATCAACCGTAAGCGCCAGAAGCGCAATCATCAAAGCACCCTGAATAACGTAAGCCATATTGTTATTAATAATGCCGGCAATGATCGGATCCCCCAGGTTGCTGGCACCCACCGTGGCACCGAGTGCAGCGGTCGCAATATTGATAGTCACCGAGGTACGAATACCCGCCAATATGACGGGCGCAGCCAAAGGCAGCTCTACCTGGTAAAGCACCTGAAGGGGCGTTAGCCCCACTGCACGGGCTGCGGTTTTAATGTCCTTATCAACATCCTGAAGCCCTGCCAGGGTATTGCGTACAATCGGCAGCAGACCATAAAGCATTAACGCCACAATAATGGGCAAGGTACCAAAACCCAGTACCGGCACGGCTAATGCCAATACCGCCACGGGGGGAAACGTTTGTCCAAGTGATGCAAGTTGCGACACTAACGGCAAAAAATCCTGCCCTTTTCGACGAGTTACCGCAATACCTGCGCCCACACCCAAGCTTATGGTAACAACCGCGGCAACTCCAACGACCAGTACATGGCGTTCAAGCAACACATAAAAAGGCGTACGTTGATAGATAACCTGCCGAACATCCGGCTCTATCCATTGAAAGATACCCTGGGCGTGCGGTATTCCCACGATACAGATAGCCAACAGCATGCACCATAAGAATGGCCACAACCAGACCGTCATTGCGCTGGCTTGGGTCGAACGGATAACACGCTTCACATCAGGCTTCACGCATGCTTCCTTTTTCCAACTGGGCCTCTTTTACTATCTTGCGCAGAGAAAGCTCGCCAATTGGAACATCCTGCTGATCGACCACGGCAAGACGATCCGTATGGTCGCGCAGCATCATGGAAAGCGCTTGGCGCAACGAAAAGTCAGCGGGTATACGAAACTGCGAGGGCAACGTTGGGCCCATCGAAGACATGTGGTCCTTGACTCGTGTTAAGGCCGCTTGTTTTAAACCTCGTTCAAGCCCACCCAAAAGCGATTCAACAAAAGGGTCCTTGGGATGCTGTAACAGAGAAAGCGGTGTCCCCTGCTGCACGATATGGCCATCGCGCATCACGACAAGATGATTAGCCAGCTTAAGCGCTTCATCCATATCATGTGTGACAAACACAACGGTTTTATGTAACCGTGCCTGAAGGCCTGCCAGCTCATCCTGCAATTTGACGCGCGTGATAGGGTCCAGTGCGCCAAAAGGCTCATCCATTAATAAAATATCCGGATCAGCCGCTAGGGCGCGGGCAACACCTACGCGCTGAGCCTGCCCACCAGAAAGCTGATGCGGATACTTATGTGCGAACTCAGCAACGGGCAAGCCAAGCAAGCCCATTAGCTCCTCAACCCGCGCATGAATATCTTTCGCAGGCCATTTCAGCAGGCGTGGCACCAACCCAATATTGCGAGCAACCGTCCAGTGCGGGAATAACCCCGTGCTTTGAATGACATATCCAATCCGGCGGCGCAGCTTGACCGGGTCATACGCTTCAATGGCCTGGCCATCCAGAGTAATCTCACCATCACTTTTTTCGATTAAGCGATTGATCATTCGCAACGTGGTCGACTTGCCACAGCCAGAGGTACCTACCAGAGCGCAAAACTGCCCTTTTTCCACCTTTAGATTAATGGCATCAACTGCCATTTCAGTACCGAAATACTTTGAGACGTGTGAAAGTTCGATCATTGAACGCCTCCTGGGCGCAGTGCTTCTGCCAAGGCACCCAGGCCCGCATCCACTAACAAAGCTAATATCAAAATGGGCAGTGCACCCAGCAGTACCATGTCCATGGCTGCCTGGCCTAGCCCTTGAAATATGAAGGTGCCTAAGCCCCCAGCACCAATCAAAGCCGCTACTGCCGTGAGTCCAATGGCTTGAACCGTCGTAATACGCACACCCTCCAACAGCACAGGCAGCGCCAAGGGCAGGCGAACCTGCCAAAACCGCTGAATACGGTGCATGCCCATGGCGCTTGCGGCTTCCAGAGTATCCGGACTGACCTCTTCCAAGGCAGTGTAGGTGTTGCGCACCATGGGCAGCAGGCTATAGGCCACTAGCGCAATAAGTGCGGGCGTGTTACCAATCCCACTCACCCCAACCTTAGCCAAGAAAGGCACATTGGCGGCAAGCCACGCCAGCGGCGCCAGCAAAAGACCAAAGAGTGCCAGGCTAGGGATGGTTTGGAGGAAATTAAGCAGCGCAAAAGCAACCTTTTGCAGCCTGGCAAAGCGACGCATCAACAGGGCAAGCAGCGTGCCCATCACTACACTCACGCTCACAGCGGTGCTCACCAGGATAATATGCTGCCTGATCGCCTGTATGAATTGATGATCCCGCGCTTTAAATTCCTGAACCAGAGCCAAGTCTTTTAACCAGAGCCACGCGCAAAGCCACCAAATCAGTCCAACGCCTGTCAATATGAAAACCGGCCATAAACGTTTTAAACCAAGCCGCAGGCGTAGTTCAACGATACCTAGCAGTGAGATAAACAAGACAACCCAATAACCGCCCCCGATGCCTAATCGCGCTTGAGGAAGCTCTGGGTCTATTAAAAAGTGGCTGGCGACCATTAATCCAAACGGCATCAGCACCAGTAGTAATACCACTACGCCCAAGGCCGCCCAATAGTGGATACGGCTGGACTGGTACGCCAGGCTTCCCAACGCAATGACCAGTAATGAGACAAGCAAAGCACCGGGCCAACCGAAGGCATTCTGAACGTTGACACTCTCTCCTTGCACAATTCGGTTAGGTGCAACGCTGACGGTATCCAACCCCCAAACCGCTGCCAGCATCACCACACTTAAACTGATTAATACAGCATTAGGGTAACCACCACGCCCCAAACGAGGCGTGGGCAGCGCATCCAAAAGCGACATTTATTAGTTATCCAAACGGTCGAGATAGTCGTTGGCGACCTGACTTGCCGATAAACCGTTAACGGCTACATCCGCGTTAAGCGCTTGTAGCGTTACCTCGTCCAGGGTTGTAAATACATCATGAAGCAGCGGTTCAATATCCGGGTAGGCTTCAAGAATACTTTCTCGTACGACCGGTGCGGGCTGATAGACAGGTTGAACGCCTTTCGAGTCTTCCAATACCACTAGGCCCAGGGCACTTAAGCCGCCATCCGTTCCATAGGTCATCGCTGCGTTAACGCCACTGGTTTGTTGAGCCGCGGCACGCATTGTAGCCGCTGTATTACCGCCTGAAAGCACCAGCAGCTGTTCATCCGTTAACTTAAATCCGTACGCATCTTGAAAAGCGGGTAATGCCTGAGCGGATTCAACGAACTCTGCACTGGCCGCAAACTTGAAATCGCCGCCATCGGCAATATAAGCAGTAAGATCATCCAGTGTTTTCAAATTATGCTCATCTGCAACATCCTGACGAATACTCATGGCCCAAGTATTATTCGCGCTCGCGGGTGTTAACCATACCAATCCATTTTGCGCATCCAACTCACGTACGGTTTGATGTGCCTGGTCAGCATCTTTCCATACATCGCTATCCGCCATATCGAAAAAGAAAGCACCGTTTCCGGTGTATTCAGGATATAGATCGATTTCTCCAGCAGTTAGCGCGGTACGTACCACATTCGTAGCACCCAGTTGAAGACGGTCTTGCGTTGGTATGCCGTTGCGCTCTAGCGTCTGAATGATTAACTCACCCAATACCGCCCCTTCCGTGTCAATTTTGGAGGCAACAACGACGGGCTCATTGGCATTCGCTTGGCTTAATGCTGTCAACGACAGGGCAACGACAGATAGCAGAGGTTTGATAGTAAAGCGCATCCTGGCAATCCTTTAGTAGACGTCTTTTTGAGGAGAGGTATTATTAGTATAAGGGGCATTCGAGTAGCTGCCAGACGCCACTATATCGACGCCTGGCGCACCGGCTCTTGCTAAGGAGATTCAATGACCCACGTGGTTCCTTCCCGTGAGTCTTTTAGAACGATACCTAACGCCGCCAGCTCATCACGAACAGCATCTGCCTGAGCAAAATCCTTGTTCGCTTTCGCTGCCTGACGCTGGGCAATTTTTTCCTGAATAGCCGCTTCGCTAAGCGCTACCCCTTGCGACTGAGAGCCTTTTAAAAACACGGCGGGCGTTTGTTGAAGAAGCCCCAACACACCAGCGAGCTGTTTTAATTCGCCAGCCAGCCCCACGGCCTTTTCAGGTGTATCGCTTTTGGCACGATTAACCTCTCGCGCCAACTCAAATAGCACTGCAAGCGCTTCCGGGGTATTGAAGTCATCGTCCATGACCTTCGTGAAGCGGTCACGATAAGGGCTAGCGACTTCCTCCACTCGGGCAGCGCTATCGACGCCATCCAGCGCGGTATAAAGACGCGTTAACGATTTACGCGCCTCTACGAGGGAATCAACCGAGTAGTTAATCGCACTCCGATAGTGGCTGGCGACCAACAGGTAACGCACCACTTCCGGATCATGCTCAGCCAATACGTCTCGGATAGTGAAGAAGTTGCCTAGCGACTTCGACATCTTTTCCTGATCCACACGGACAGCGCCCGCATGCATCCAAGTGTTAACGTAGGTTTTCCCCGTCGCGGCTTCTGACTGAGCAATTTCGTTTTCGTGGTGTGGGAAGGTCAAATCGGGCCCGCCACCGTGAATATCAAAGGTATCACCCAAACAGCAGGTCGACATGGCCGAACACTCGATATGCCAGCCAGGACGGCCATCGCCCCAGGGTGATGACCAGTGCGCCTCCCCCGGTTTTGCCGCTTTCCAAAGCACAAAATCAAGCGGATCTTCTTTATGAATATCCACATCAACCCGCGCACCTGAACGCATATCGTCTAGCTGACGGTTATTGAGCTTGCCGTACGTGGCGAATTTGCGCACTCGGTAGTACACATCGCCATTTCCAGCGGGATAGGCAAAACCCTTATCGATCAACGTTTCGATCATGGCGACGATATCGCCAATATGCCCCGTTGCACGGGGCTCTTGGCTGGGTGGCAGCACGTTCAGCCGCGCTTCGTCTTCATGCATGGCATCAATCATGCGCTCGGTTAGCGCCGTAATGCTTTCACCATTCTCCTCAGCACGCTTAAGGATTTTATCGTCGATATCGGTGATGTTACGCACGTAGGTAACGTCGTAGCCACGGTGGCGCAAATAGCGAGTAATGACATCAAATGCGACCATGACGCGGGCGTGGCCAAGGTGACAATAGTCATACACCGTCATGCCGCAGACATACATGCTTACCTTACCCGCGACCAGCGGCGTAAATGGCTCCTTGCGACGCGTCAGCGTATTGTAAATTTGCATATGACGATCCTTAACCTTTCTGTTTGATTTTCGCCCAGCTATCTTTCAACCCTACGGTACGGTTAAACACCAGTTGCCCCGGCTTGGAGAGATGACGGTCAGCGCAGAAGTAACCCATGCGTTCAAACTGGAAACGATCTTCCGGCACGGCTTCGGCCAGACTTGGCTCGCCGATTGCTTGGCAGATGACCAATGATTCTGGGTTCAGGTGCTCAAGGAAATCGACATCCTTGTCACGGTCCGGTTGCTCGACCATGAACAAGTTGTCATACAGACGCACTTCTATGGGCACACCGTGAGTGGCGCTGACCCAGTGAACCACGCCTTTCACCTTGCGCCCTTCCGGGTTTTTGCCGAGCGTGTCGAAGTCCACCGAACAGCGCAGCTCAATCACTTCACCGGCGTCGTTCTTGATCACCTCGTCACACCGGATGACGTAGCTGTTGCGCAAGCGAACTTCCTTGCCTGGCGCCAAGCGGAAGAACTTCTTGGGCGCATCTTCCATGAAGTCATCCTGGTCGATGTACAGCTCGCGACCAAACGGCACCTTGCGCATCGGCATGTCGTCACGCGCGGGGTGTCCCGGCACGTCGTACACTTCCTCGTAGTCTTCTGCCACGTTAGTCAGCACGACCTTGAGTGGTTTCAGCACGCACATGGCACGCGGCGCGTTATCTTCAAGGTCCGAGCGAATAGCGTGGGTCAGCATGGCGATATCGACAAGTCCGCCATCGGCACGCGTCACGCCGATCATTTCGCAGAATTTACGAATAGAGGCGGCGGTATAACCGCGGCGGCGCATGCCGGAAACCGTCGGCATCCGTGGATCATCCCAGCCGTCTACGATCTGCTCGTCCACCAACAGTTTCAATTTGCGTTTAGAGGTCAGCGTGTAATCCAGATTTAAGCGCGCAAACTCAATCTGACGTGGTTTAGCGGGAACCGGGAGATTATTCAGGAACCACTCATATAGCGGACGGTGGTCTTCAAATTCCAGCGTACAGATTGAGTGGGTGATACCTTCAATCGCATCCGACTGCCCATGAGTGAAGTCGTAGGAAGGATAAATCTTCCATTTATCGCCGGTTTGGTGATGATTCGCATGACGAATGCGATATAAGATGGGATCACGCAAGTTGATATTAGGTGATGCCATATCGATTTTGGCACGCAGCACTTTTTCACTTTCGCCAAATTCGCCAACGCGCATACGCTCCAGAAAATCCAGGTTCTCCTCAACGCTACGTTCGCGATAAGGGCTTGGCTTACCAGGAGCCGTTAACGTACCGCGATACTCACGAATCTCATCGGGAGAAAGATCATCCACATAGGCTTTACCTTCGCGAATTAAATGCTGTGCCCAGGCATAAAGCTGGTCAAAGTAGTCAGAAGCAAAACGAACGGGCCCCGCCCAGCTAAAACCCAACCAACTGACGTCTTCTTTGATTGCATCAATATAAGCCTGCTCTTCTTTCGCCGGGTTGGTGTCGTCAAAACGCAGATGACACTCACCACCCATTTGCTCCGCCAATCCGAAATTTAAGCAGATCGACTTTGCGTGGCCGATGTGCAGAAAACCGTTCGGCTCTGGGGGGAAACGCGTCACGATTTTTGTGACCTGGCCGCCCTCGATCTCGTCGCGTACTTGGTTGCGAATGAAGTTCGGCGCTGGGGTGGTCTCGTTGGTCATGGTGGTGTTGAAAACCTCGTGGTGGATGGCGTGCCAAGCAACCTCTGCTTACGCTATCAGGTTAGCGCTTCGCGGTGCCAAGCAAAACCGCTATTATAGCGTGACGCCGATGCACAGCGCCAAGGCGAACGTCTTCATTGAACAGGAATTTATTCATGATCGTATTACAGACAAACCACGGTGACATTACTATCGCGCTTAATCATGAAAAAGCGCCGGTAACAGCGGCTAACTTCGAGCAGTATGTTCGTGATGGATTTTACGATGGCACACTGTTTCACCGCGTCATTGACGGGTTTATGGTGCAAGGCGGTGGCTTTGATCAGGACTTCAACCAGAAGCCGACACGTGATTCAATCGAGAATGAAGCGGATAATGGCTTAAAGAACACCATCGGCACGCTTGCCATGGCTCGAACGCAAGACCCCCATTCGGCGACTGGCCAGTTTTTTATTAATGTTGGCGACAACGGCTTTTTAGATCACAGCGGAAAAAGTCTTCAAGGTTGGGGTTACGCCGTTTTTGGTGAAGTAGTTGATGGTATGGACGTGGTCAATGCCATTAAGGGTGTGAGCACAACCCGCCGTGGCATGCATGCGGATGTGCCTGCGGAAGATGTGATCATTGAGCGTGCTTATGTAAAAGAAGCAGAATAACTCTTCGGGAGCATCATGCGCACACTGCTTGTAGCTGACATGCACTTAAGCAGCGACACCCCTGAGATCAATCAGGGGTTTTATCGCTATCTAGAACAAGCCGCCCAGGGCGCAAGCGCCCTTTATATTTTGGGTGATCTTTTTGATGCGTGGATTGGCGATGACTTACTCGACACTCAGCATCCCCTTAGCGCCGTAGCGCTTGAGGTCATCCAGCGGTTACGCAAGCTGAGCGATGACGGCACGGCTATTTATCTGTCTCATGGCAACCGTGACTTTCTGCTGGGCGAACGGTTTGTTAATGCCTGCCAGGCAACACTACTCTCCGATGTGCAGGAAGTGGAGTTGGAGGGCGTGCCGCTTGTACTGTTGCATGGCGACAGCCTATGCACCCAGGATGACGCCTATATGGCATTCAGGCAGCAGTCGCGCAATCCTGAATGGCAAGCACAGATTCTAGCGCTGCCCCTTGAGCAGCGCCTGGAGCTTGCCAAAAGCCTACGCCTGCAATCAGGTGATGCCAACGCCAACAAAGCCGAGGCAATTATGGATGTGACCCATGCTGAAGTCGTGCAACTAATGGAGCGTTATGGCGTTGCCACTATGATTCATGGCCATACGCACCGCCCTAAAGTTCATGATCTCACGGTGGAGGACGTACCCGCCAAGCGCTTTGTACTAGGTGACTGGGATAACCAGCACGGCTGGGATGTTATTATCGAGGAGTCTGACCGCCCTGAACCCAGGCTGCGTCAATTCTCCTTGGCCACGCCGCCCGCGGCGTAACTGCCTTCAGCAAACACAAAAAAAGCCGATCAATTGATGATCGGCTTTTTTATTCATACCTGACAACGTTAGCGCTTGATATCCGCATCCTGATACAGGGTGTCAATCAAGCCCTGGATCACCGCCTGGGCTCTTAACTGCTCAGCCATTTGCGCGACAAAACCCGCTATTTGATCACTATCATCGCCAGCCGATACGTCATCCAACGCGATGACCGCAACATCTTGCGACAGCGTAACAGCCCGGTACTGGCTTTCACCTTCATCCGGATTCGGCATACGGAAGACTTCCGACACCACCCCTTGAGGTAAAGAACCATTCTGCTGACGACTAACGTTAGTAGCTTCAAGCCAATTGACGTCGAGCGTCTCACCCGCATTAAGCGAAGCTGTCATTGCTTGAGCCTGCTCAAGCATGGCTTGCTGACGCTGCTGTGCGGCAACAGACTGCTCTACCTCATCACGGACGTCATCCAAGCTTATCAACGTCGCTTCACGGTGTTCGGCCACACGCAAGACCAAGCGTCGATCATCGTCGAGCTCAATCACTTCACTGTTATAGCCATCATTCAGTACCTCTTCGCTGAAGGCCTCATCCAGCACGCCCGGCTCCGACAGGACACCTTCACCTTCACCTCGCGCGAGCCAATCGGTCTGCGTTAGCGTCACATCAATCTGATCAGCAACACTTTGCAAATCATCCGCTGCAAAACTCTGATCAATCAACTGCTGAACCTTGGCGTTAAATGCATCGTTAACATCACCTAACGCAACATTTTGACGCAGTACGTCACGCTGCTCTTCAAAAGAGGGGGCATCAACATCGGTCACCCGCAGGATGTGGAAGGCACCATCAACTTCAACGACCTGCGACGTTTCGCCTTCAGCAAGAGAGAATGCAGCCTCATCAAATGCATTGCCAAAAATACCGCGCGAGATCGTGCCTAGGTCTCCTCCTTCCTCTGCACTTGTCGTGTCATCAGAGTAGCGAAGTACCGTATCAGCAAAGGATTCGCCATCTTCCAGGTCATCATAAGCAGTGTCAGCAATGCTGCGTGCTTCTTCACGGGAACGTTCATCACCAAAGGTCACCATGATATGTGAAATACGCCGATCCGCATTTTGATTCTGTTCACGCCACGCCTGGCGAAGCGTCTCTTCATCAATTTCAGTTTCAGCGGCCATGGCTTGGCGATCAATCAGCACATACTCAACGCGTACCTGCTCAGGCCGCTCGAAACGCTCCTGGTGGGCATCGTAGTAAGCCTGCATCTGCTCATCTGTGACATTGATATCAACGTCTACGTCATCGTTGTTCATCAGCACATAACGAAAACTGCGCTGCTGATTTTGTAACTCGGCTAAACGGGCCTGCTCGCTGGGCAGGCTAAAATCGCTGAATGCCAAGCCTTGCTGTAAGTGCTGACGCTTAATGTCAACGCGCAAGTCCTGGCGAAACGAGATAGGTGAATAACCTGCACCCGCCAGCCGGTTACGGAAAATGTCGGCCGAGAAATGACCGTTTTGATCATGAAACTCGGGGAGGCCTACAATAATTTGGTCTAACTGTGCATCGGAGACGTAGAACCCGCCGTCATCAGCATACTGAGTAAGCAGTTGCTGGGTGATCAACTGATCCAGCATATCATTGCGCAACGCACGCTCTTGTTCCGGCGGAACCTGGCCTGACCGAAGCGCTCGCTGCACCTCAAGCTCAACCTGCTGACGCATGATGGGCTGGCCATTGACACTTGCGACTTCATTGGGATCGCTGCCAAACACACTAAACAGTGATTCCACTCCAAACAGCGCCATGGCAGCCACCATGAGACCGATAATAATTTTGGCGCCCCAGCTTCTGGAGCCATTTCGAATACTTTGCAGCATGCTAGCCTCAGATAAACACAGCCATATAAATAAACCTTCACGTTGCCCGAAATCGTTTTCGGATAACCCCTTAAATACCAGGCCAAAAAATAACATGGGCGCATCGCGGATGCGATGCGCCCATTAGATTACATAAACACAGAACAATTAATTAACGGCGTCTTTCAGCGCCTTGCCTGCTTTGAAGCCAGGTACTTTCGCCGCTTTAATTTCGATAGGCTGGCCCGTCTGCGGGTTACGGCCAGTACGTGCAGCACGCTCTTTAATAGCGAAGGTACCAAAACCTACCAGTGAAACGCTTTCACCTTTTTTGAGGCTATCGGTGACAGACTCTACCATGGCATCCAATGCACGGGTTGCCGCTGCTTTAGGAATATCGGCAGACGCGGCAATGGCTTCAATCAGCTCAGACTTATTCACACTTCACCCCTTAACTGTTTCAAAAAAATGGCTCTGTACGGCATGGCCACCAGAAGGTACAACCTCAAAGCATAGCTGCGTTTTATAGCAATGCCTTGAAACGCCTGTCAAGCAAACACACCGTGGAATGCCCGCTGCACAAGGCTTTGGGCAAATTCTTTAAGTAAAAATTAAAGACCAATGGCTTTAATTTTAGTGTGTATTGGCTACGGTGGAGGAAGTAAACGATGTTTCAGCACCCTTTTCAGTACTTTTTAAAGGCGTGCCATCATTGTTTTCATCGCTCACTAGCGCCACCGCCAACACATCATCTATCCAACGTACCGGACGAATATCAAGCGCACCCTTGATATTTTCCGGTACTTCCTTGAGATCACGACGATTTTCTTCAGGAATCAAGACTGTCTTTATACCACCGCGACGAGCTGCCAGCAATTTCTCCTTCAGGCCGCCTATCGGCAACACCTCGCCCCGAAGGTTAACTTCACCGGTCATCGCCACATCACAGCGCACTGCACGCTGCGTATAGGCCGACACCATAGCCGTTACCATCGCGACACCAGCGCTAGGGCCATCTTTAGGCGTAGCGCCTTCTGGCACATGGATATGCAGGTCTTCATTCTCAAAACGCGCAGGGTCAATACCGAACCCGTGAGCACGTGCCTTAACAACGGTTTGTGCGGCACTAACGGACTCTTTCATTACATCGCCGAGAGAACCCGTTTTGTTAATTCGTCCTTTACCTGGCGTAACCACAGACTCAATACTGAGAAGCTCTCCACCGACTGATGTCCACGCAAGCCCTGTTACACGGCCAATCTGGTCGTCCTGCTCAGCCAGCCCGTAGCTATAGCGTCGTACGCCAGCATAGGCTTCAATTTGCTCAGCAGAGAGGAATTGCGTTTCTTCAAGGTCTTGATGCTCCAGGCGTTCGCGAAGCACTTTACGGCAGACTTTAGCAATCTGGCGTTCAAGTTCACGTACCCCTGCTTCACGCGAGTAGTAGCGAATAAGCTCCAGCAGCGCATCATCCTGAAGTGCCAACTCATCTGTCTTCAGCCCATTGGCGGCGAGCTGCTTCGGCAACAGATAACGCTTGGCGATCGCCAGTTTTTCATCTTCGGTATAGCCTGGCAGACGAATAATTTCCATACGGTCCAAAAGCGGGCCAGGAATATTCATCGAATTGGCCGTACAAATGAACAGCGTCTCTGAAAGATCGTAATCCAGTTCCAGATAGTGATCGCTGAAGCTGTTATTTTGCTCAGGATCCAACACTTCCAAAAGCGCTGAGGCTGGGTCGCCGCGATGATCCATGCCGAGCTTATCAACTTCATCCAGCAGGAACAGCGGATTCTTGACACCAGCACGGCTCATGCGCTGCATTAGCTTACCGGGCAATGAACCAATATAAGTGCGTCGATGACCACGAATCTCCGACTCATCACGCACACCGCCCAATGCCAAGCGTACATACTTGCGATTGGTCGCCCGCGCGATAGACTGGCCCAGCGAGGTCTTACCCACCCCAGGAGGGCCTACCAGACACAGCACAGGGCCTTTCATCTTGCGTACGCGCTTTTGTACGGCCAAGTACTCAAGGATGCGCGCTTTTACCTCTTCAAGGCCGTAATGGTCCTCATCAAGCACTTCTTGCGCTTTCACAAGATCATGCTTCACGCGCGTACGTTTTTTCCAAGGGACCGCTATCAGCCAGTCCAGATAAGAGCGCACGACAGTCGATTCTGCAGAGTTAGCTGCCATCATTTTCAGCTTGTTCAGCTCTTGAGTCGCTTTATCGGCAGCCTCTTGTGGCATGCCCGACTCTTTGATCGCTTTCTCGTACTTTTCGGCTTCATTTGGTACGTTGTCGAGCTCGCCCATCTCCTTCTGAATGGCTTTCATCTGCTCGTTTAAGTAGTACTCGCGCTGAGTCTTTTCCATCTGCTCTTTAACACGCGAGCGGATGCGCTTTTCTACTTGAAGCAGATCAATTTCAGATTCGATTAAGGCCATCAGGTGCTCAATACGATCGCGCACCCGATCCATCTCTAAAAGCTCCTGCTTATCGCCAATTTTTAGCGATAAATGAGCACAGATGGTGTCCACCAGCCGGCTTGGATCCTCAATCCCGAAAAGCGAGTTAAGCACCTCGTTGGGCACTTTTTTCGACAGTTTAACGTACTGTTCGAACTGATTAAGCAGCACGCGCACCAGCGCTTCCTGCTCGCGGCTGGTTAATGGCTCGCTCTCTCGAGGAGAAAGATGGGCTTGAGTATAGCCCGCTTCGTTCTCTTCGATGTCCAGTACATCCGCGCGAAAGCTGCCTTCAATCAACACTTTTACAGTGCCATCGGGAAGCTTGAGCAGTTGCATAATGTCCGCCACAGTACCCATGGCGTAGAGGTCGGCATTGTCCGGCTCATCCTGGGCAGCTTCTCGCTGAGCCACTAGCAATACGCGCTTATCAGCTTCCATCGCAGCTTCAAGCGCCTGAATCGACTTTTCACGCCCTACAAACAGAGGGATAACCATTTGCGGGTACACGACGACGTCCCGCAACGGCAATAAAGGTAGACATTGAGTCTGTTCGGCGTTCTGCTGCATCGCAGACGTTCCTCAACAAATCGGAAGAGTACTTGATGGAACACCAAGGCAAGTACATCACTGTATGAAAAGTACTACGCAGTGTAGAGCAAACTACGCAGTGACACCCATGAACAACAAGGGGCCGCCTAGGCGACCCCTTGGTTTAGCGCAAGCGGCTGAAGTCACGCCGTTGGCCTATTACTAGCCATCCGTGCCATCAACGCGAGCGTCTTCCTGCTTTGAGTACATCAAAAGCGGCTCGCTTTCACCTGTGATTACCGATTCATCGATAACCACCTTGCTGACATTTTCCAGTGATGGAATTTCATACATGGTGTCAAGCAATACCGACTCAAGGATAGAGCGCAGACCACGTGCACCTGTCTTCCGCTCCATCGCCTTCGCAGCAACCGCTCGTAACGCTTCGTCTCTAAACTCAAGCGTCACGCCTTCCATTTCGAAGAGCTTCCCATACTGCTTGATGAGCGAGTTTTTGGGCTCTGTCAAAATCTGGATCAGCGCGTCTTCGGTAAGCTCAGTTAACGTAGCAATGACCGGTAGACGTCCAACAAACTCTGGAATCAAACCGAACTTCACCAGGTCTTCCGGCTCAACGTCTGCAAGCAGCTCACCGATACCACGTGCTGACTCTTTGCTCTTAACGCTGGCGTTAAAACCGATTCCGCCCTTTTCAGCCCGGTCGCGTATAACCTTGTCCAGACCCGCGAAAGCGCCGCCCACAATAAACAGTATGTTACCGGTATTTACCTGAACAAACTCTTGCTGCGGATGCTTACGGCCACCCTGAGGCGGCACTGAAGCCGTAGTGCCTTCAATAAGCTTGAGTAACGCCTGCTGTACACCTTCACCCGATACATCACGCGTGATGGACGGGTTGTCGGACTTACGAGAAATCTTGTCGATTTCGTCGATATATACAATGCCACGCTCGGCTTTCTCTACATCGTAGTCACACTTTTGAAGCAGCTTCTGGATGATGTTTTCAACATCTTCACCCACATAGCCCGCTTCAGTCAGCGTTGTTGCATCCGCAATGGTGAAAGGTACGTTTAATAAACGTGCCATGGTCTCCGCTAGCAATGTTTTACCACTACCAGTGGGGCCGATGAGCAGAATATTGGATTTACCTAATTCAACATCGCCTTCACGTACGTCCGGTCTCAGACGCTTGTAGTGGTTATAAACCGCTACGGACAGCACCATTTTGGCGCGGTCTTGTCCAATGACGTAATCGTCCAGGGTATGACGTATTTCGCGAGGCGTAGGTAAACGCTCCTCATCGCTCTCGGCATCGGCTTCGAGAACTTCCTCGCGAATGATGTCATTACACAAGTCGACACACTCATCGCAGATATATACGGACGGGCCAGCAATCAGTTTACGTACTTCGTTCTGGTTTTTTCCACAGAACGAGCAGTAAAGTAATTTGCCACCTTCATCCTTGCCTTTGCCGTCGGCCATTAGCGTACCTCTGTCACTGCGGCGGCTTGCACCGCCATAAAAGCTCGTTAGAAAAGCAAAACCTCATCACGCTATCAGGATGTAGGCCGCTTATCCAGCACTGCGTCAATCAAGCCATACTCTTGAGCTTTATTGGCGCTCATGAAATTGTCACGGTCGGTATCACGGGCAACCGCTTCCAGATCCTGACCGGTATGATGAGCAAGAATCTGATTCAACTTTTCGCGGATTCCCAGAATCTCACGGGTATGGATTTCAATGTCAGATGCCTGACCTTGATAACCACCCAACGGCTGATGAATCATGACGCGCGAGTTAGGTAAGCAGTAACGCTTACCTTCTGCACCTGCTGTTAAAAGCAGCGCGCCCATACTGGCCGCCTGGCCAATACATACGGTTGATACATCAGGCTTGATAAACTGCATGGTGTCATAAATCGACATGCCTGCCGTTACCGAGCCACCCGGCGAGTTGATATAAAGATGGATATCCTTGTCGGGATTTTCCGACTCAAGGAACAACATCTGAGCGACCACAAGGTTAGCCATGTAGTCTTCAACAGGGCCTACCAGGAAAATGACACGCTCTTTTAGCAGACGCGAGTAAATATCGTAGGCTCTTTCCCCTTTGGCGCTCTGCTCAACCACCATGGGCACTAAACCGCCGGCGTTTTGAATATCAAATCCACTCATTTAGGTGATTCCTTGCGTCCGATAAGGGAAAGGCGCACCAAAAACGGTGCGCCGCGCTGATGGGATACTTAGGCGTCTGCTTTCTCGCCTTCTTCAGCACCCTCGTCTTGTGCAGCCTGCTGCTGAGCGGCAGCCAATGCTTGCTGGTAAGACATTTCAACGTCTTTAACGTTCGTTTGCTCAAGCAGTTTATCGACCGCTTTCTCTTCGAGAATGGCAGATTTCACCTGCGTTTTCAGTTGGTCGTCGCCCATGTAGTACTCAACAACCTCAGACGGGTCCTGGTACTGCTCGGCCAGCTCTTCAACTTTTGCTTTAATCGCAGTATCGTCAGCGTCAAGCTCATTGACCTTGATCACTTCAGCCAGCAAAAGACCTACTTGAACGCGGCCCTTGGCCTGCTCTTCAAAAAGCTCATTGGGCAGCTGGCTAACATCAAAGTCTTCACCAAGGCCAAACTGTTGAGCGGCCTGACGCTTCATTGCATCCGTTTCTTGCTGAACTAACGAGCTTGGCACCAAAATGTCGTTGGCTTTTTTAAGCGCGTCCAGCACCTGCTGCTTAACACGATTATCAACGGCTTGGGTCGCCTCACGCGTCATGTTCTTTTTGATTTCAGCGCGGAATTTATCCTGGTCGCCATCGTCTACGCCAAAGCGCTCAATGAAAGCAGCGTCAATTTCAGGCAGCTTCTGCGTGCTGACTTTATGCACCGTTACATTGAAGGTGGCTTCCTTTCCTGCCAGATGCTCGGCCTGATAATCTTCCGGGAAAGTCACCTTGATGGTTTTCTCTTCGCCAGCCTTGGCACCGATTAGCTGCTCTTCAAAGCCTGGGATAAAACTGTTGGAGCCAATCACCAGCTCGTGACCTTCAGCGCTACCGCCTTCAAACGGCTCGTCGCCCAGGAAACCTTTAAAATCAATCGTTACCTGATCGCCATCTGCTGCCGGTGTATCCGCATCTTGCCAATCGGCATTTTGTTTACGCAGCGTCTCGATCATTTCATCAACGTCAGCATCGCTTACGCTAACTACCGGGCGCTCAACGTCAGTGCCTTCGATAGAGGTCAACTCGATCTGCGGATAAATTTCCATGACCGCTACGAACTCAAGATCTTTACCGGCTTCATTAATTTGCGGCTCAATCTGAGGGTAGCCAGCCGGGTTAAGACCTTCTTCGGTGATGGCACGTACGTAACGCTCACGCATTACCTCACCCACCACTTCACTGCGAACGCTGTCGCTATAGCGTTGACGGACAACAGACATTGGCACCCGGCCTTGGCGAAAACCATTCAGTCGCACGTTTTTCGCGGTGTCTATCAGGCGAGCACTGACAGCCTCGTCGATTTCGGCAGCCGGTACTTGGATAGAAATACGGCGTTCGATCTGGGAGGTCGTCTCGACGGAAACTTGCATGAATTGTCCTCTAGCGGCTGGGCGTTGTATTAACAGTGTTTAAATAAATTCCAAGGGGCAATTTTAAGAACCCTAGCGCACGGTGGCAAGCGCCATGCTCGCAAGATGGGGGCGCAGCGGTTAATTACAAGGGAATAAGTGACTAATTTATTACTTTTAGACCTCGGACAAAGAATTACTTGCTCATTACGATAGGCTACCTGCCACTTAGCAACCTTTACCGGCTATCGTAACGATACTCATGACTATTCAGCAAGACTTACCTATTTCACGCATTATGCAAACCAGCATTTTGCACTGCACACCCGACATCCCGCTTTGCCAAGCGGCAAAATGTATGGCGAAGCGCCTCTGCAGCTCTATTGTCATTGTGGAGAACCACCAAGCGTTAGGTGTCTGGACAGAGCATGACGCCTTGATGATCAATTTCAGCACGCCCTCGATTCTTATGCGGCCGATCGCCGAATTTATGACATCACCCGCGCATACCACGCCGCATCAAATATTGCTCAGTAAGGCCCTACTCATCACTGAGCTACTTGCATTATATTCCGGCCCAAAGCCTAAAAATAGATCGCAGTTTTATTGAGGCCTTGCATCCGCAGGAGCACAACAGCCGCGCTATCGTTGCGGCGATTGCAAGCCTTGCTCGTGAGCCAGGTATGGAGGTGGTCGCCGAAGGCGTTGAAACGGAGCAGCAATGGAACCTACTGGGTGAGTATACTATCGATTTTATCCAAGGGTTTTGGACCTAAATGGGCTATTTATGGCGTTTAGGGCGCCACCATAAACTTATCGCATGCATTAAAAGACCACAGGTAGCGGCATGAGAGATAAAGACTTCCCAGCTGATCCATGTGGTAAAAAGCGCGTGCCAAGCCCCCATGACTAAAGCACCCGCTAACAGCATGAGCACCAACCGCAGGCAAAGCCGAGGTAATTGCTTGCGCGCATCATGCGGCAGTAAACGCCATTGCGCTACCGCCGCGCCAGCGACCAATACGACACCCATCACGATAAGCGTCTGACGGGTGCTGTGCCCGCCCACCATAAAACGCGGCAAAGACGCCAACATCACCACGCATAAACCAAGCGCAACACTAACGCGCTCTGCTGAAAAAGGCATCGGTTGCATTGCTTAGGCTACCTTTAACTGCTGCTCTTCAATCCACGTCTCGACCCACGGCACTGCGGCATCATCTGCCATAAATGTTTCCATGGCATCAATTTCCAACCGGTCACCCAAACGGCGTGCCCCATGGTCTTCGAGTAACGCATCAAGCGCCCTACCCGCACCACAGTAAGTATCACCGTAGGAGCTGTCGCCTAACGCAATCATGCCGTAGCGTAATGTCGTAAGTGCTGGGCTTTTATCTTTTAAGCTGCGCACAAAGGGCACAAAATTACCGGGAAAGTCACCACTGCCAGTGGTAGAGAGCACGAATAATGAAAGATCTTCATCGCTCGTTAGATCATCAAGCGTCGGCTGCTCAACAATATTAACGGCAAAGCCCGCTTGCTCGAATAATGGTTTTACCTGCTCAGCCACATCTAACGCACCGCCATACATGGTGCCAACCAATATGTTCAGTTGAGGCATTGTTGCTATCCCCTATTAAGTGTCACGGCGTTGATAAATAGCCGTTGAATTTGCAGGAATATTAACATATTTCATTTATACGGCACATTTCGAAAATGAACAGACAAGACGGTACACACTGTGACGCATAAAAAAACGGAGCGCCCAAAAGCACTCCGTTATATAGCGAAAACGACTCTATGGATAGGCCATTAACATCAAGGACTATTTGGTTTTCACATAGTGCTCGACTTGCTGCTTTAATTTTTGACCTGGTCGAAAGGTCACTACACGGCGGGCAGAAATAGGTATTTCTTCACCGGTTTTTGGGTTACGGCCCGGCCGTTCACGCTTATCACGCAAATCAAAGTTACCAAACCCAGACAGCTTAACCTGTTCATTTTCTCGTAAGCAGGCTCGAATCTCTTCGAAAAAAGCTTCGACCATGGTTTTTGCTTCTCGTTTAGACAGTGCCAGCTCAGTATGTAAATGCTCTGCCAGCTCTGCTTTGGTCAACGCACCCATAGGACCCTCCTTGTAGCAAACGCATTGCCAAGAACGTGATAAGCGCCGTGTCGTGGCATATTATTGTCAGCCGCGTAGCTCAGCCTCCAACTGGACACGCACTTGTGTCACGATGGAATCTACCAACTGGTTGATTTCTTCATCGTTTAGCGTGCGTGAAGGATGCTGCCAGGTCAAGCCTAACGCAATACTCTTATGGTCGTCCGCCACGCCTTTACCAGCATAGACATCAAATAGCGTAATGTCTTTTAAGTAATCACCGGCTTTTTCTTTAGCGCAATCCAGTAGAGCCTGAACGGGCACCGCTTGTTTTACGATAAACGCCAGATCGCGTCGCACTTCAGGATAACGTGATAACGCTTCAAAGGCCGGAATCTGCCCTTGGCTTAACGTATCCAGGCGTACTTCAAAGAGTACCGCATCCACTTTAAGGCCCAGCTTTGCGCGCACTTGCGGGTGCAAAGTTCCAATCCAGCCGGCATGCTCGCCGTTGTACTGTATTTCAGCACTCTGGCCGGGGTGAAGCGCCGGATGCTCGGCTGGCTCAAAGCGCCACGCATCAAGATTGCCACCCAAGGCTAGAAGGCTTTCAAGATCCCCTTTGAGATCGTAAAAGTCGATACGCTCTTTAGAACCTGCCCAGCCTTCCGTTTCCCGACTACCACAGACTAACGCCCCCATCATGGGAATCTGGGACAGTTGATCCAGCTCGCCATTAAATACCAGCCCCGTTTCGAACAGGCGAACGCGGGTTTGTTGACGGTTTAAGTTATGCTCCATGGCCCGCACCAGCCCCGGGAAAAGACTGGCCCGCATCACCGATAGATCAGCTGAAATGGGGTTAGCAAGTACCGGAGAGACGGCATCAGGCAATATAGCGGCCTGAAGCTCGGGAGCAACAAAGCTATAAGTAATCGCCTCTTGGAAACCACGAGCGACCATTTGGCGACGCAGCTGGGCTTGGGTGAGCGTTGCTTCATCAGCAGAGCGCAGCGCTAACCGTGCAGCCGGGCGGCGAACGGGCAGATTATTGTAGCCATGAATTCGGGCGATCTCTTCGATTAGGTCTTCTTCAATCGCGACATCGAAACGCCAACTGGGTGCAACAGCCGACCAGCCTTCAGCCTGCTGACTCACCTCAAGACCCAAACGCGTCAGAATGTCGGTGACATCTTCATTGGCCAGTTTCTTGGAGAGCGCGCTTTCCAAACGCGCTTCACGCAGCAAAATAGTGCGAGAAGCAGGCACATGCTCTTCACTGACGCATTCAGTGACAGGGCCAGGCTGGCCGCCACAAATATCCAACAGCAAGCGTGTTGCACGCTCAATGGCCGCTTTAGCAAGCTCAGGGTCCACGCCACGCTCAAACCGGTGTGACGCATCGGTGTGTAAACCGTAAGAGCGCGCCTTACCCGCAATCGCCAGTGGCGTAAAGAATGCCGACTCCAGAAAAATTGTCTGGGTAGTTTCGTTAACCCCAGAATTCTCTCCACCCATGACACCTGCCATGGCGAGCGGCCCCGCCTCATCGGTAATCATTAATGTACCGGGGCGCAGGGCAACTTCTTGCCCATCCAGCAAGGTTAGCTGCTCTCCCTCTTTCGCCATGCGTACAACGATGCGACCGTTCAGATTATCGCGATCAAACGCATGCATCGGCTGGCCAAGCTCCAGCATGACGTAATTGGTAACGTCCACCACAGGATCAATGGAACGGATACCGCTACGACGCAGGCGCTCTACCATCCAAAGCGGTGTTTCCGCTTGTACATTAATGCCCTTGATTAGGCGACCCACATATCGAGGACACTGCTCGGGTGCTTCAACGCTAACAGCAAAGGTGTCATCTATTACGGCCGGGATAGATTCTATGACCGGCGGCGTTACGGCTAACCGATTAAGCACGCCCACTTCACGGGCAAGGCCTTTAACACTTAAGCAATCTCCGCGGTTAGGCGTAAGATCCACTTCAATAGTCATATCATTGAGGTGCATATACTCGCGAAAATCGACGCCAACAGGCGCAGAATCAGCCAACACCAGAATACCAGGCGAGGTTTCTTCCTCAAGCCCAAGCTCCGATGCTGAACAAATCATGCCGCGTGACTCTACACCGCGCAGCTTGGCTTTCTTGATTTTGAAATCGCCCGGCAGCACGCCACCCACCTGAGCAAAGGGAATCTTTTGGCCGATATCAACATTTGCTGCACCGCACACCACCTGCACCGGCTCACCCGAGCCATCACTAACGGTACATACGTTTAATTTGTCGGCATCCGGGTGCTTCTCTTTGGTAAGCACCTCAGCAACGACAACGCCGCTAAACGCAGCGGCTACGGCTTCAACTGCATCGACCTCTAAGCCGGCCATCGTGATCTGATCAGCAATCGCCTGCGTGTCCAGCTGCGGTGATACCCATTCGCGCAGCCACTGTTCTGAGAATTTCATGATCGTTCCTGTGTTCGGCAGCGGTCTTAAGCAAATTGGCGCAAGAAGCGCAGGTCATTTTCAAAGAACAGGCGCAAGTCGTTTACACCGTAACGTAGCATCGCTAAGCGCTCAGCGCCCATACCAAAGGCAAAGCCGGTATAACGTTCAGTATCAATGCCCGAGTGACGGAATACTTCAGGATGCACCATGCCGCAACCCATTACTTCCAGCCAACCACTATGCGAGCAAACACGGCAGCCTGAACCGCTGCACATAACGCATTGGATATCGACTTCAGCAGAAGGCTCGGTAAATGGGAAATACGAAGGGCGGAAGCGAACAGAAAGATCGTCCCGCTCAAAAAAAGCCTGCAGAAAGTCTTCGATCGTGCCTTTTAGATCGGCAAAGCTAACTCCTTCGTCCACCAGCAGTCCTTCCACTTGGTGAAACATAGGCGTATGCGTCAAGTCAGAGTCGCTACGATAAACACGCCCGGGACACACAATACGAATGGGCGGCTCGCTCTCTTTCATCGTCCGCACTTGCACGGGAGATGTGTGCGTTCTTAGCAGACGCGTCGCATCGAAATAGAACGTATCCGCCATGCCACGTGCCGGGTGGTGCGCAGGAATATTGAGCGCTTCGAAATTGTGATAGTCATCTTCAATTTCTGGCCCTACCGCGACGTCATACCCAATACGCGTAAACAAGCTTTCAATACGCTCAAGCGTGCGCGTCACTGGATGCAGGCCACCACTGGCCTGACCACGGCCCGGCAACGTAACATCGATGCGCTCAGCAGCCAATCGCGCATTCAACGCCGCGTTTTCAAGCTGCTGCCGCTTAGCGTCAATTTCATTGGCCAATGTTTGCTTGGCCTGGTTAATGCGCTCGCCAGCAGCCGGGCGCTCTTCGGCTGTTAGCTTGCCTAACCCTTTTAGCAAAGCCGTTACTTCGCCTTTTTTGCCTAAATAGCGAACTCGCAACTCATCCAGCGAAGCAACATCTTGCGAAGCCTGAATGGCATCACGTGCTTCAGATACCAGAGTAGGAAGGTGGTCCATCCGTTTCACTCCGAATTAAGCGGTTCCCTTTTATGAGGGTGTCGCACATTGAAGGTGACAAAAAAACAGGGGAAGAGCGGCTGCTCTTCCCCTGCGGGTCACACTGAAATGACCTTCGTCAATTCACGCTGGCATTTGCACAGCTATGACGTTATTGGGCAGCCTTGGCTTTTTCCACGATAGCAGCAAATGCGGCTTTTTCGTGTACAGCCAGATCAGCCAATACTTTACGGTCAATTTCGATGCCGGCTTTCTTCAAACCGCCAACAAAACGGCTGTAAGACATACCGTTGATGCGTGCAGCAGCGTTAATACGCTGAATCCACAGCGCACGGAACTGACGCTTACGGTTGCGGCGGTCACGATAAGCATACTGACCTGCTTTGATAACGGCCTGTTTAGCTACACGGAAAACACGCGAACGGGCACCGTAGTAACCTTTAGCCTGCTTCAATACTTTTTTATGGCGACGACGGGCAACTACACCACGCTTAACACGAGTCATAACACACTCCTGACTTTATAGCTGAGGCTTTAAGCACTCAGACAAAAAAAACGACTTATAGGTTTGGCAGCATGCGCTGGATCAGCGCTTTATCAGCAGCGTGAACCTGTTTCATTCCACGCAGCTGACGCTTACGCTTAGTCGATTTTTTGGTCAGGATGTGGCTACGGTGAGACTGCTTGTGCTTGAAGCCATTAGCGGTCTTTTTAAAGCGCTTCGCAGCGCCGCTGTTGCTTTTGATTTTCGGCATGAGAAAACTCCGCTCGATATTTTTTAGAAAACCCAGGGCCGACCATCGCATAAGCGATGGCCCGTTGGCTTCGCCGTTGGATCACTTCTTTTTCGGGTTAAGGATCATGATCATCTGGCGGCCTTCCATTTTCGGGAAAGATTCCACCGCTCCGATCTCTTCCAGGTCTGCCGCGATCCTTTCCATCAGCTTGCGGCCGATGTCCTGGTGCGCCATTTCACGACCACGGAAGCGCAAAGTGACCTTACCCTTGTCACCACCTTCCAAAAAGCGCATCAGGTTTTTCAATTTTACCTGATAATCGCCTTCGTCGGTGCCAGGACGGAATTTAACTTCCTTAACCTGGATCTGCTTTTGCTTTTTCTTTTGAGCCGCTTTCTGCTTCTTCGTCTCAAAAACGAATTTACCGTAATCCATAATCTTACAGACAATGGGATCGGCATTCGAAATTTGCACGAGGTCTAAACCGGCAGCTTCTGCACGCTCAAGCGCTTCGGTGGTAGGCACAACGCCCAACTGCTCACCTTCAGCATCGATTAAACGTACTTCTTCTTCGGTAATTCGCTCGTTCATTGGTGGGCGTTTGTCTGCTGGACGCCCGCGCTGATTGCTTCGCTTGATCGTTCCGTCTCCTTAGGCAATTGACGATGTCGCCAGGGCTGCTCGCTCCGCACCAAGACGCTCGATAAGTGTATCGATTGTCATTGTGCCGAGGTTTTCGCCGCTGCGAGTTCGCACGGCCACTGAGTCAGCTTCGACTTCCTTATCTCCCACCACAAGGAGATAGGGAATTTTTTGTAACGTATGCTCACGGATTTTAAAGCCGATCTTCTCGTTCCTCAAGTCCGCTTTAGCTCGTAAGCCACTTTTTTGCAGACGTTGCTCTAATTCAAGAGCGTAATCACGCTGCGCATCGGTAATTGTCATCACTACCGCCTGCTGAGGTGCCAACCATAATGGCATAGCGCCCGCATAATGTTCAATCAAGATACCAATGAAGCGCTCCATTGAGCCTACAATAGCACGGTGCAACATAACCGGCGGCTTACGTTCGCCCTCTTCGGTCACATATTGAGCACCTAAACGCTCGGGCATCATGAAATCAACCTGCATCGTGCCAACCTGCCACTCGCGCCCCAGGCAATCTTTCATATGGTATTCAATCTTGGGGCCATAGAACGCACCTTCACCAGGAAGTTCCTGCCATTCGACATCACACGCTTTTAACGCACGACGCAACGCATCTTCTGCCTCATCCCAAACGTCATCACTACCAATTCTTTTCTCAGGGCGAAGCGCTATCTTAATGGCAATATCTTCAAACCCAAAATCGGTATAGACCTTAAGCGCTTGGCGATGAAAGCTGGTGACCTCGGGCTCAACCTGAGCTTCGGTGCAAAACACATGGCCATCATCTTGAGTAAACGCACGAACACGCATAATGCCATGCAAAGCGCCTGAGGGCTCGTTACGATGGCAGCCGCCAAACTCACCAAAGCGAACCGGAAGTTCACGGTAGCTGCGCAACCCGGAATTAAACACCTGCACATGGCCAGGGCAATTCATGGGTTTGAGAGCATACTCACGCTTCTCGGATTCGGTAAAGAACATACCGTCAGCGTAATTATCCCAATGTCCTGATTTTTTCCACAACGATACGTCCATTATTTGCGGACAGCGAATTTCCTGGTAACCGCCGTCTTTATAAACGCCTCGCATATACTGTTCGATCTGCTGCCATAACGCCCAACCGTTCGGATGCCAAAACACCATTCCTGGCGCCTCTTCCTGCATATGGAAGAGATCAAGACGGCGTGCAAGCTTACGGTGATCGCGTTTTTCAGCCTCCTCAAGCCGCTTCAAATACGCTTTCAGCTGCTTTTTATCGCCCCAGGCAGTGCCATAAATACGCGTCAGCATGGGATTTGAAGCATCCCCGCGCCAATAGGCGCCAGCAAGTTTCGTCAACTTAAACGCTTTTAGATGGCGGGTATTAGGCACATGAGGGCCACGGCACATATCCGTGTACTCTTCATGATGATAAAGCCGGATATCCGCACCGTCAGGAATATCGTGAATAATTTCCTGTTTATACGTTTCATCACGCTGAGAAAACGTCGACATTGCCTTATCGCGATCAACATATTCACGGACAACATCGTACTCGCGCTCTATTAGCGCTTGCATACGTTTTTCAATCGCCTCTAAATCTTCTGGCGTAATTGAACGACCAAAGTCGACATCATAATAAAAGCCGTTATCAATGACCGGCCCAATCGCCATTTTAGCGTCCGGATAAAGCTGCTTTACCGCATGACCAATCAAATGCGCGCAGGAGTGACGAATGATCTCCACGCCATCAGGGTCACGCGCAGTAATAATCGCTACGTTTGCATCATGCTCGATAACATCCGCAGCATCGACTAAAACGCCATCTATCCGCCCTGCAATGCAGGCCTTAGCCAAACCAGGGCCAATGGATTCTGCAAGCTGCATAATGGAAAGTGGTGCTTCAAATGTTCTTCGGCTACCGTCAGGTAGTGTCACAATGGGCATTCAGTATTCCTTGAGCGCAGTGGTGATCCATACCAAGGATCACATTTCGCTATCAATGATCGTGGCGTTTTAATAAGTGATACAACGTTATACAAGCGCGTAGCCTAACAGACTTGAGCGCCGCAGAAAATAAAAACGGGAGGCATATGCCTCCCGTCGATACGCACAGTAAATGTGCTACACATTCAACAAAAGCACTACACGCTTAGCGCCCAAGCAGTCTGCGTATTAGTTCCACTCGTCAATTTCAACGCGACGGTTCAGCGCGCGACCTTCATCAGTCTCGTTCGTAGCGATCGGATTCTCTTCACCGTAACCAACAGCACGCATACGGTTAGCTTCTACGCCACGCTGGGCAAGATAAGCAGTCACAGATTCAGCACGACGCTGAGATAAGCCTTTGTTATAAGCAGCTGTACCGCGTGAATCGGTATAACCATCGATGCTTACACGCACATCGGGATTATTAACCAGACGCTCAGCAACACCGTTCAGGATGTTACGGGCATTATCGGTCAACTGAGCAGAATCAAACTCGAAGTTAACGTCTTGAAGAACAACGCTATCTGGGCAACCCAGCGCGTTTACTTCGGTGCCAGCTGGCGTATTGGGGCACTGGTCACGGTAGTCCGGCACGCCGTCACCGTCGGAGTCTAGCGGGCAACCTACTGCGTCTACTTCTACACCAGCGGGGGTACCCGGGCATTGGTCACGATAGTCCGGCACGCCGTCATTATCGGAGTCCAGCGGACAACCTTGCGCATCAACGGCAACACCAGCAGGCACTTCACCGTATGTCGGGCACTGCGGAGCTACCGGCTCAGGCGTACGATCAGCACACAGCAGGCCACCGATGGCAGCGCCAGCGACAGCACCCGTTGCCGCACCGCTATCTTCATCAGATGAGCTGCTAGTGGCATAGCCAATGCTACCGCCAATCAAACTTCCCGCCAGACCGCAAACAGCAGGGTGCTGATACCAGCTACGGTCACTGCTGCTAGCACTAGCTTGGCCAGAAGATTGGTTAGCGGAAGTGGCACAGCCTGAAAGGCCCACTACCAAGGCGGAACCGATTAGCAACCCAGTCGTTGACTTTTTCATACAAGACTCCTTCTTGATCCAATGCTGACTTAGCCGTATAGCCAAATCTATCCAATGCTTCTTATTGCGAGAGCATCCATTTTTCGCTTGTTCAATTTTAACCACGCGGGCGTTCCCCTGCCTGAATTGAACAATCTGCCTATTATTACGCTTTAACAATCGAAGGCAACAATGCCGACATATCAACTTCTTGCCAACATCGACATATCAAGCATAGCAAAACTGCCACATCCGGCACCAAAAAAACATATTGCCGAACTAAAATAAACCAAACTTACTTCTTATTTTCGCCTTTATACAGCTCAGGCCCGCCTTGTGCACGCCATTTTATAACAGCTTCTGCAGCAGCCAGAACCGCGGGCTTCATATCACGCTCAACCTCCAAACGCTGCTTATCTTCGTTCATGCGCTCACGGGGCGTTAAATTGGCACGTGCAGAGTGCGTTTTAAGATGCTGCGTCCGGTTGTAAACCTCAGCAAAGGCTTGAAAATCAGGATGCTCTGCAAGATTGGCATCCACAATTTCAAGTAGCACCTTACAGCGCCATGAGCCTTCGGTAATGTCTACCTGCCCTTGGACCAATGCACTTGTTACATAATCCAAATTTTCAAGGCTGTTTTGCTGGGCTCTTAAATCTTCATCCGAGCGGAATGCTTCACGGCGTTTTACCTCTTTGCGCAGTTTAAGCGCGTACATGGATAAAGCCGCAATGACAGCAAGCGCTAATGTAAGCGCTATAAGTGCGCTGACCGAATTCATAATGCTCTCCGTCGTGCATCAAAAACTAAACAGGAATTATACATCATTTTATATTTGAACTCTTATTTTCTATCACTCGTACGTGAATGCCGAAATTTAAATACTTTTAACTCCACAACTTTATGAAGATGACGCATGCTCCAGGATAAATCGGCACTAACGCTCACCCAGGCACACGCACCACCAAGCTCGCACCATGCCAATCACGAGTAAAACGGCCCCTGCAGTATGCGCAAGTGCCAACCATAAAGGCAACCACATCAACACGTTGGCTATGCCAAGTACAGCCTGCAGCGCATAGACCCCAATAACAAATACTAGCGCCCGAGCGACACTTGGGTTGTGGCGATATCGATACCAAAGCATCAGGAGTGATACGCCCAACAATAGCGCCCCTAGCCGATGCATATAGTGAATCGCGACCCGAGCTTCTGCATGCAACTGTCCATGCAAGTAATTGGGACCAACCGTTTGAGTCAGATGGAAACCTTCACTGAGATCCATGTGTGGCCACCACTGGCCATTACAAGCGGGGAACCCTTGGCAAGCCATACCTGAATAGTTACTTGTTACCCACCCACCCAAGCCAAGCTGCAAAATCAATAGCCCGGCGGCTAAGCCCCAAAAAATATTAAAGCACTTTGCTCCTATGACCTTTTTCTCAGAAACACTTGTTAGCCTGAGATGCAGCCAGAAAAAGAGCAGCATTACACTTAGCCCGCCCAGCAAATGTAAAGTAACCACTTGAGGCCAAAGCTTGAGGGTCACGGTAAATGCGCCAAAAGCCCCTTGTATAATGATAGCGGCAAGCAGCAGTACGCTAATGCTCCAAGGGAAATGGTGAGTGTTGCGAAGTGGCCAGCCAAGCGCTAAAACGCTTAGAACCAATAGTCCAAGAAGAGTAGCTATATAACGATGCACCATCTCCACCCAGGCTTTTGCAGCATCCAGGGGTGCATCAGGATGGCGTAGAGCAGCATGCTCACCATCAGGAACGAGCAAGCGACCATAGCAGCCGGGCCAGTCCGGGCAACCTAACCCCGCGTCCACTAAACGCGTCCAGGCACCGACCAAAATAACGACAATAGTCAGCAGCGTTCCCAATAACGTTAAGCGTGAAAGCCATATTAAGCGGCGCTCTGTCGATGTGTGCATCATGTATCCTTACATTATCGTCGGCAGTACCCCTATCGGCTATTAAAGACCTCTTCGATACAAACCAACCTATCCATGGTTACCTTATATTAGCAGTTAGATAAGTGGCTAACTTGTCTCAAGAGTCCCGCCCTGCTTTTCCTCCAAGCCTATCGTCAACCAAAGAAATATCCCCATATCCCATGCAGCATTATCATTCTGTATCAGTATAGTCATTTATTTTTAAACGGTTATTCGTACGCACAACACAAAAGGCGATTTACAACCCGCTGACATGAGCCCTATAGTCACTATTACAATTCAGTATCCTTTTCATTAATCCAACGTAATACAGGGAGTGATTTTATGCTGCAATATCGTCTCACCACCGGGATGGTGGCTTTTCTGGCGTTAATGGCAATGGCGTCGCTAACGGGATGCACGACGTATACTTGGCCAGATGGCTCAAAAGAAACCGTACTTGGCGTTGCGCCGGAGGATGAAAATAAACGCTATGAAGAGCAGCAAGCCGAAAGTGTCAGATACCGCGTACCAGGTGAAATTCCAGAAACTCAGTAGCACCGCATAGCACTAGCCCTCTTCTTATCCCTGTTTGCGGTGCTTCGTTGAAGCCGCGCCATGGCAGTGTGCGGGCCTGCTGGCCAAAGGCGCAACGGACTACCGATCTATTGGCACACTGGCTATGATTGGCTATGCGACTGAAAGTTAGCCCCTCCCCTGACAAGGGAAGAACTCTCAAGATAGCGTTGACAGTCAGCAGTCGATGACTGATCCGCTGCGCTTTCCTGCTGCTGATATCGTGGACCTTTATAGCTATCGTTGGGAAATCGAGCTGAGCTACCGGGAAATGAAGCAGTCACCTCTGAGCGCAACCGACTCACGCTGCGTAGCCGCACGCCGGACATGGCTCGCCAAGAACCATGGGGCCGCGGCACAAGCGCGACTACAAAATATGCGGTTAGAAAAAAAGCTCGTCTGGCTTAACTGGCTGGCATTACTTCATACGATTAAAGCGCTACCGTGCAGTGGCGTTCCAGCTGAAGCGGAATTACGAGAGCATGGCCGCCATAGAGTGTGGGTCCCCTCTGGCTACCAATCAAGCGTCACTAGCCCCTGGATAAAGCCATGTGAAGCCTCACTGACTTCCAGAGGCTATACCACAGGAAGACTAGTGCTTCCCCCGGGAATTACGGGCGCTGTTTAGTCAAATAACAGGGGTTATCAACTTCTCTATTTGCCTAGGCTAGATATTGATTTTCGCCGACGTTGAAAACAGAAACCCCCGCTAAGGCCTTCGCATTAGCGGCATAGGTAAGCAGGAAGGACTGGGGCATTACATGCTCTACCGAGTTTGAAACTACGGAAAAAATTTTGCTGACCTACATACCCCGTTTTCCCATGCACCCAAAGATACTCGTATGAGCACCGCTCAAATTTCATCCAAAGGTCTGGTGACCATATATTAGCGGGCGCCGGCAGCGACAAGGATTTCTTCGATATCTTGATAGTTAGCACCGCTTGCATGCTGCAGCGGCGTCACGCCGTTACCATCCGCCAGATTAACATTAGCGCCTGCCTCAACTAACAACTCTACGATTTGCTGATGGCGGGCGTACCCATCGCCCAAGATGATTGCCTCCAGCAGCGCGGTCCAGTGAAGATTGTTAACGTGATCTACGTCAACTCCTGCCTCAATCAAAGTTCGCACCGCCTCAACATGCCCGCGCTCCGCGGCTGGGATAAGCGCCGTTCCACCGTAGCGGTTAGTGCTTTTCAGGTCAGCCCCATGCGTCAGCGTTAGCCTGAGTATCTCCAAATGACCGCGCGCACCTGCATAGAGATAGGGACTATCGAGGATGTTGTCCTTTGCATTGACATCAGCCCCAGACTCAATGAGGACCTTAGCCGCTTCGACTGCGTTGGCACGGGAAGCTAGCAACAACGCTGTCGCACCACTGCTATCACGTGCGTCTATTTCTGCGCCCCCTGCCAAGAGTCGAATGATAAGGGAGGTATCGTTTTGTTTAGCCGCATTATGCAATTGCGTTTCACTCATGGCTTTACTTACCGTGATGAATGGAAAGACTGCCAACAACAATGCAACAGCTCCTACAAAAAAAGTACGTAAAAACATGAAGGGGTCCCCCGCTTAGTTTATTTGTGACAAGTGTCAACGATGGGTGGCATTCCAGCCTTGCAAATTGCAGGGAGCGTTCCCTCCAGCATAGAATACTTTCTTTGAAAGGCGATCAGGCTGATAGCAGCCCATCCGCACCGGCAACTTACGTTAGTGCAAAATGATTATTTCTCCAATAACTAAAAAGGAATTCCTAATAATCTGCAACGTTATTCTCGCAATAGCGCTTCTTTCCCCAATGATCGCTATTGCGCAGCCCAAGAACACAACGTCAGCCTCGCCGTAGTAGCACGTGACGGTGATACTCTGGTCGGTGTGGGCGGCGCCCCGGCAGGTGAAATAGATGCCAACTGTGCCGTTGCTTGCCTGAACGCGATTGGTGCCGAAGAAATCTAATATGCACCGAAGAGCGGAATCAGTTGTGTATTGAAAAAACCATGCCTGTCGCTCTGCCTCCAACGCCTAGTGCAAACGCATTGAAGTCTCGCTGGGAGCCCCCCACACTTTTCTAGCGCGCACACAAAAAACCCAGCCGGGTGGCTGGGTTCTTCGTTAA
>NZ_JBQSUZ010000019.1:0-65274 GCF_052375975.1 Halomonas sp. TP35
CTTTCATAGGCAGGGCTGACACGCTCAATGTTTGAATAGATTGAGGCCTGTTCAGTAATTTCGATTTCTCCAAGGTCAATCTTTTCGTCACTCAGTACGGCACTCGAGCTAACCGCTGATAGAAAAGTGCACCCCAAAGCAGCTTTTCTCATTCGTATCAGACTCCTTGATATATATACAGTTAATCGCTGTTTGCCAATAAATCATAACATGTTAATATGATAATGCTAATGAAAATCATGATCATTTACTTTATTGTGCGATGAATGATTAGCTTCGTAATGTGGGCGTCAACTGCCCGAAAATTTGCGGTAGGGCGCATCACTCTGACTACTCATGTTTCGTCTGGTCGGAGGGAATGAGTGATCAAAAGAATAATTAACCATGACTGAGCGTCGGGTCTTTCTATCTTTAAGGCGGGTGTAATGTTTTGCAGAGAGCGTTATAAGAGTGGGAGCAAGCTTTGCTCAGCTGTGTTGATTGTTTTTAGTCTGTTTGTGCTGGGTAATATTGCTAAAGCACAAGAGCTGCAGTGGGATGAGTCGATTGAACAGGGGCGTCTTGAAAATGGGTTTCGCTATATCATTCACGGTAGTGATAACCCTGATGAGCCTTTTAATTTACGCTTAATCGTTAATGCGGGTTCTGTCGACGATGAGCAGCGTGGTATGGCGCATATTGTTGAGCATATGGTGTTTCGTTCAAATAGAGCTCATGAGCCGGATGTTTTTGCATTTCTGGATAGTATTGGCTGGGAAACAGGCAAGCAAGTGAATGCTGTTACCCGTCAAACTGAAACGCAATTTATGATTCGAACGCGTCCAGACGATGCATTGGATATACGTGAATCAATTATTCTGCTTAATGACCTGGCGTTCGGCGCTAAAATGCTTGGCACTGACTGGGATGTTGAGCGTGAAGTGATTTTTGAAGAAATGCGCCGGGGGCAAAGCGTTGCCTCGCGTGTTAACGATGCTAAAAAAGCAATTGTTCGCAACGGGTCTCGATATGTAGACCGTCCCACCATAGGAAGGCTGGAGGATATACAGGCTGTCACGGCTGAACAAATTACAGCTTTCTATAAAAAGTTTTATGTGCCGGGCAACATGACATTGATAGTGTCAGGGTATGTCGATACTGATGAAACGATCACCAGCATACATGAATCCTTCGGCCAAGAAGCTTTTGTAGAGCCCCCAATACGTGATTACATTGAGTTACCTCTTGAGCCTGGTCTGGTTATTGGTAAGGTGCAGGATGATCAAGGCACCAGTTCAGCCGTTACCTATGGGTTTCGGTCGCCCGTCGCTCCTCATGCCACGCTAGAGGGGCAGTACGCTCGCCTACAGAACTACTTCATAAGAAAACTGCTGTTTAATGAAATAAGAAACACGCCCTTGGCCATATCCAGTGACTTTAAGATGGTTTCGACATTAAGGTCGTCAAATAATGAGCGATTGATCACCGCTATTTCAGCTAAAACAACAGATTATGCAAATGGGCTTGAAGCGGTATTAACGGAAGTTGAAAGGCTTAACCGTGATGGATTGAATGAGGGTGAATTTGAAGCCCTGAAAGATAGTGCTCGCCAGGCAGTTCAGAGAAATAGAGAGCTGGTGGCTCAGCGGGATTTTGCCAAATGGGAAGATAAGCTCGCCGAAGCGGTTATCAAAAATACGGTTGAGGAAAATTATACTGAAAAATCCGCTCGTCTTCTAAGCTGGATTGAGGAGATGACGATTGAAGAGTTAAACGCGCGTGCAAGATACCTGCTGTCTTCACCTGATCAGTTTTTATTTTATCAAGTGCCTGGTGATAGGCAGGCTGACCTACCAAGTGTAGAAGAGGTGATGGCGCTTGCAGAAGAAGTCTCCCAAGGAGATTTAGCTGTAATAGAGCGTGCTGAGCATCAGCCTGTACCATCCTCTTCTGATGAGCTTGAAATAACAGAGTCTTTGGATGCTTATGAAGAAGTGAACTTGTCTGATGGGGAGGTGAGTGGTGTTTACCCGGTTAGTCATAGGGTTTCGTATCCTCAAGATGGTATAACTGAATGGCAATTAGAAAATGGTGACAAGGTTGTTTGGCTCAATAGGTCAACACCAAGCGGCAGTGTCTATGTGAAGGCGCTTTCTTCGGCAGGATATTTTAACAATAAAGTGTCGCCTTGGCTTTCCCAGTTAGCCGTGCAGGTTTGGGAACAAACCGATGTAGATGCTGTAGTAAATACCTGGCTTGAGGCATGGGAACAGGAAAATAAAATTAATTGGTCGTGGGCGCATAAACAGAACGAGCTAGACATTGCTACCATCATTGATCGAGATCAATTAGATAGCTTGTTTAAAAGCTACTTAATTCGCCAAAATCACTGGCGTTTTGATAGCGGGGCGATGGCTGATGTGCAGAATCAGCTCATTGAGCAAATTAACGAAAGAAGCGCTGACAGTATGCTGGAAGAGGCGTTTTTTAGTGCCTCTGAGGAGTTGCATCCTTCAGAAAATGAAGCTGAACAGTTAGCCGCTAACGATATCGTATCTGCTATCAATGAACTACAGAAACAGCCCGTCACGATATTTCTTGTGGGAGAGCTGAGTGAAAGTGAGATTTTAGAAAATGTCCTTCCGTATATCTCTTCCATTCATCGAGAAAGCACATTGCTATCCTCTTATGGCAGCATTCCTGATGGAGATAGATATTTAGCCTCTGACGTTTTTGATGATCAAAGAGCCATAGTGAAAATTAAATCTGAGTCCAGTTATCAGTGGACGCCAGAGCGTGCTTTTGTTGTATCCACCTTGAATCCAATTATTAAAAGGGCTTTAAAAAGAAAGTTAAGGCATGAGCTGGGCGGTATTTATACATTGAGTTTTGAGATAGCGCTCGATAGAGATAATAGAGCGAGATCCGAGGCTGAATTTTACACTAGCTCTGAGAAAGTACCATCTATGGTTGCAGCTTATCAGGATGTAATGGAAAGCTTGGATGACTGGATGAAAAGCGAAAATTTTAACCAAATAAGAGAAGATGTTAATTACGCTGAGGGTGTTAGGATGGCTGACTCCAATACTTGGCTTCGCCGTTTGGCGCTTAGTTATGAAGCATACGAATCTCCCCGTTATTTGAGTTCTTTTGATGATCTTGGGGCATTGATCACTGAGGCGTCATTGTCCGATGTTATAGCGGAATTAATGCCTATGGCGCATCAGTCAGTTTTTGTAGGTTTTCCTGCTACTAACTAGGTTGTTAACTATGTTTAGATGTTTCTTTTTGAATAGGCAGTGGTGGGTCTGGTCCTGGTTGGGCGCTACTACCATTTTGTCGGCCACTTATTACCAGGTTCATCTGGATGTTAAAATCAATGAGTGGTTTGGAGGGTTTTACGATACGATCCAACAGGCCTTGGCTGAGCCAGGTGCAGTGGAGTCCACGGATCTTTTATTACATATGCTAACGTTTGGAAAAATTGCAGCTATCTTTGTTGTGGTTGCCATTCTATTGGATTTCTTTGTTCGTCACTATGTTTTTCGTTGGCGTTCAGCTATGCACCACTATTATATGGAGAGCTGGGATAAAGTGCGTCATATAGAAGGCGCGGCTCAGCGTGTGCAGGAGGATACAATGCGTTTTGCTCAGCTCGTACAGGGGCTAGGTACGTTTTTGTTGAGGTCTGTTTTAACACTTATTGCTTTTCAGCCTCTGCTTTGGGAGTTAAGTAAGCAAGTGAAAGAGGTGCCCCTGCTGGGTGAGGTTGATCATATATTAATCTATGTTGCGATTATTTCTGCAATATTTGGAACCGTGTTAATGGCTTTGGTTGGTATAAAGCTTCCGGGGCTAGAGTTTAATAATCAGAGAACGGAAGCTGCCTTAAGAAAAGAGCTTGTTTTTGGAGAAGACGACGCAAAAAGGGCTCGGCCTGAATCCATTAGTAGCTTGTTTCATTCGGTACGATATAATTACGTGACTATGTATCGTCATTACCTCTATTTTGACTTGGTTAAACACTCATATTTACAGCTATCTACACTCATGCCTTATATTATAATGGTGCCAACGATTGTATCTGGTGCTATTACATTAGGTGTTTTACAGCAGATTCTTAGAGCATTTAATAAAGTTGAAGGCGCATTGCATTATCTGGTTTTTAGCTGGGCAAGTATTGTGGAGCTTATTTCTGTTTATAAACGTTTAAGTGCTTTTGAAGATAAAATGATCGAACTAAATCGTCAAGAGGTTTTAAGTAGCTATGCAAGCTGATAAGTGGGTTGTCCTAACATTTATACCCTTGATACTTTGTTCGGTTGCTGCCTTGGCATTGGTCATGGAGCGGTGCTTCTACGTTTTTCGTAAGCGCGGTCTTGATAGGCACCATTATAAAGAGATGACGCTAGCATTAAAGCGGCGTGATTTGAATATGGCTCTCCGTATTCTTGAAATAAACGAGCGGGGTTATCAGGATGCTATTGATGAATTAAGGCTGCACCAGGGAGGCGATAAGCAGCTTCGTGATGAAGCCGTTAAAATTGCGCTGATGCGGTATGCTAATTTGTTAAGGCGTCGAATGTCGGGGCTGGTGACGATCGCGGCTTTAGCGCCCATGCTTGGTTTATTAGGCACGATTGTTGGCCTTATGCGCTCTTTTTATGACATTGGGTTGAGTCAGGGGCCTGTGGAGCCTGCTACTGTGGCCGATGGGCTTTGGCAAGCGTTGTCGACGACGGCTGCTGGTATGGTGATTGCCGTCGTGTGTATTCTTTTTCATGCGCTTATCGGGTCTTATATTCGACGTCATCTCGCTGAGGCCACCGAGGTTATGAACTATATCTCGCATAACTTGCAGTTGGGGTCAGGGTGTCATGATTGAGCTGGATGATGAAGAGCAGCGCATGGCGCTGCAAGATATCATGACTCCTATGATAGACGTTATTTTCGTTCTTATTGCTTTCATGATGTTAATGATTAATGTGCCTTTGCAGGTTATGGAAGTTAACCTGCCGGCAGCAGATGAATCAACAAGCCTGTCCTCTAGTGATAAGCATCTAGCAATCCTTGCTGTTAAATCCGAAGGCCCGGCGTGGCTTTTGGATGACCAGGAGATTGAAAGTAATAATAGTTTGTACGAACAGCTGACGATGTTGAAAACGGCGCATGGCGAGCAACTGGAAATTGTGGTTCAGAGTGACCGGGAAGCGCCAATGGAAAGGGTGGTGACCCTTTTTTCTATTCTCCAAAAGCTGGATCTTGAAGTGGCAAACCTGGCCTTGCAGCGTTCTGGAGAAGGATAGAAATGCCAAGGTTGATGTCGCAACGCATTGGTTTTTATGTAGGCTTATCTGTCTTTTTGCACTTAATAGTGGGCGTTTTCTGGTTAAAGCAGGATGCAGATTCTGTCGTGGCGACCAAAGCTACCGAAAGCGTTTCCATGAGCGTAGGGCTGCAGGCCGCCATGGCGGGGGGGGAGCAAAAGAGTGATGCTACCCAGCCCGACACGGCTCAAGCGAAAGTACCTTCAGTCACAACGTCGGACTCGGCCCCTAAGGAAGCTCTCCAAGAGGTTGTCGATGAGCCTTTGTCAGAGCTTCCAGAGCCAGCAGAAGATAAGGCGGCCCCTCCTGTTGAACGCAGAAGCCCAGTGGCCAAGACTGATAAGCCCGTACCAGAACCCGTACCAGAACCCGTACCCGATCCTGTCGTGGCTGAGCGGCCTGATCCGGTTAAACAAGCAGAGCCGACCGCGCAGCTTGAGCAAGTCGAACAGCCTTTGGTCAATCAGAAGGCCGTCGATAATACTCAGGCTGAAAACGAAATGGTGGAGGCAGTGGCTGGCCACGCCGGCGAAGATGGTTCTTCAGCCGAGGGGGTGGTCATGGAAGAAACGGGGATTGCTCAGGCTAACAGTGCGGATGTCGATAACCGGTATGATTTATTGGTTCGTCAGCACTTGCTTGAAAACAAGCAGACGCCCAGAGTGATGGGGGCTCGCCGCATAGAGGAGGTGATTACGGTTGAGTTCACGCTGGATCGCAATGGCAACGTGTTAAGCCATCAGTTGGTAGGATTATCCCGCGTGCGAGAATTAAACCAGGCGGGTGGCCGTTTAGTGGAAAGCGCTATGCCTTTCCCTCGTGCTCCCGCTGGTATTAGCTGGCAGAGTAGGGTGTACACCATCGACGTGCGTTACCAGATCAAGTAAAGCCTGGCTGCACCTGAGTTGTTCAATGCCATTGCATAACGAGTTTGCAGCGCTATACAGACTAACAGGGCAGGTGTTTAGGTCAGTACTGGCGCTCGCTCTTTGAATAGCGAAATAAAAAAGAGAAAAGCAGGGAAGGTATAACACAAAAGGCGATGTTCAATGATGCGGACGGGACCAGCTTAATGGTGCCCAGGAGAGGACTTGAACCTCCACGTCCATACGGACACTAGCACCTGAAGCTAGCGCGTCTACCAATTCCGCCACCTGGGCGCATCATTTGTACTGCGGGTGTTTTGCTGATTGTATTCATATGGTGCCCAGGAGAGGACTTGAACCTCCACGTCCATACGGACACTAGCACCTGAAGCTAGCGCGTCTACCAATTCCGCCACCTGGGCGAATACATATCAAGCATCAACCACATCAACTTGCCGCTGCACCCGCTATTCATGAAAAGAGGATAACATGAGAAAGCATGGTGCCCAGAAGAGGACTTGAACCTCCACGTCCATACGGACACTAGCACCTGAAGCTAGCGCGTCTACCAATTCCGCCATCTGGGCAAGTGGCGCGTATGATACCGGGGTGCTGGTTAAATGCAAGACCTGAAAGATAATTTTATGGCGCAAATCGCACAATTGCTGCTTAAGGTGGTTGGGTCATGGAACATGCAGCGCTATACTGGCCCCATGACCAAACAAAATATGACGTTTTTCAGCTTACTGCCTATTAACGCAGTCGCTGACTATCCCTACCTGCAGCGACTATCCGCTGCTGTTTTTGTCCGCCTCCCGCAAATGCAATTAAGGATGTCGATCGCATGAAGTATTGGACGTTGAGTGATGATCCGCACGCCGAGCGCGAGGCGCAAAAATATGATAATCCGGCGCCTAGTCGTGAGTATCTGTTAGCGGCGTTGGAAACGTACGGCAAACCGATTACCCATGAAAATATGAGCCGCATGCTGGGCATCGAGGACGAAGATCACCTTGAAGCCGTTCGTCGCCGGATGGCGGCCATGGAGCGTGATGGTCAAGTGTTGCGTGACCGTCGCGGCGCTTATGCATTAATTGATAAACTTGATTTGATCAAGGGCAGCGTACTGGGGCACCGGGACGGTTTTGGCTTCTTGATTCGTGATGATGGTAAAAAACCGGATCTGTTGTTACCTCCTCGCCAGATGCGTCGCGTGTTCAGCGGTGACCATGTATTGGTCCGTATCAGCGGCACAGACCGCCGTGGCCGCGACGAAGCGACCATTGCCGATGTAATCGCCCGTAATACGCAAACAATGGTGGGTGTATATCGCAGCAATACGCCGGAATTTGGCATACTGATTCCTGAGAACCCACGTATTACTCAGGAAGTTATTATTCCTCACAGTGCCAGCGCTGGGGCGAAGGATGGCCAGGTGATTTCGGCCAGAATTGTTCAGCAGCCGGCTACCCGCGTGCAGCCTGTGGGTGAAGTGATTGAAGTGTTGGGGGAGCGTATGGACCCCGGCATGGAAATCGATATCGCGATTCGTAGCTACGATATTCCTGCTGAATTTCCGCCTGAGGTGCTGGATCAAACCAGCGGCATTTCAGCGGAAGTGCTGGAGGAAGATAAAAAGCATCGCGTTGACCTGCGAGATACACCGCTGGTGACGATTGATGATGAGTCTGCCAAGGACTTTGATGATGCCGTGTGCGCGTGGCAAACCAAATCAGGCAGTTGGAAGCTATTAGTCGCGATTGCGGATGTCTCTCACTATGTGCGTCCGGGGACGGCGCTGGACAATGAAGCCCGCACGCGGGGCAACTCGGTGTATTTCCCGGGGCAGGTGGTGCCCATGCTGCCGGAGCTTTTATCCAACGGTCTTTGCTCGCTCAATCCGAACGTGGATCGCTTGGTCATGGTCTGCGAGATGAATATTTCCAAGACCGGTGCGATCAGTCGCTACTCCTTCTATGAAGCCGTGATGAACTCTCATGCTCGCCTCACCTATAACAAAGTGGCGGCGATGCTCGATAACGAGAGCGAAGAGGGCAATGCGCTACGTGAGGAACACCGCGACCTGGTGAAGCCGCTGCAAAACCTGCATGAG
The DNA here is from genome assembly GCF_052375975.1 of Halomonas sp. TP35. Taxonomy (NCBI): domain Bacteria; kingdom Pseudomonadati; phylum Pseudomonadota; class Gammaproteobacteria; order Oceanospirillales; family Halomonadaceae; genus Halomonas; species Halomonas sp. TP35. Next base: position 8,286 of record NZ_JBQSUZ010000019.1, read on the forward strand.
CTTTATCACTTGCTACGCCGGGCTCGTGAAGAGCGTGGCGCGATTGATTTTGATACCACTGAAACGGCGATCATCTTCAACGACGAGCGCAAGATTGAAAAAATTGTGCCGCGTAAGCGTAACGATGCGCACAAGTTAATTGAAGAGTGCATGCTGGCCGCGAACGTTGCGACCGCACGTTTTCTTGATAAGCACGACCTGCCCGCGCTGTACCGTATTCATGAGCGGCCAACGCCTGAGCGATTGGATAAGCTGCGCTTGTTCCTGAACGAGTTGGGCCTTTCAGTGGGTGGAGGCGATATGCCTACCCCGCAGGATTATCAGGCGCTACGTGAGGCAATTATTGATCGCCCTGATGCCGATATTATCCAGACGGTCATGCTGCGCTCCATGAACCAGGCGGTGTACTCACCGCAGAATGAAGGTCACTTCGGCTTGGCATATCAGGCGTATGCGCACTTTACGTCGCCGATTCGTCGCTACCCTGATCTGCTCGTGCACCGCGCCATTCGTTCGGTCATCCGGGGGCCGCGTCAAACCAATACCGTCGTGCGCGTTGACGGAGCGCCGGTCGATCCGCCGAGCAAATGGTGCCCTTATACGTTTGAGCAGATGCTTGAACTTGGCGAACACTGCTCAATGACCGAGCGTCGCGCCGATGAAGCGACCCGTGATGTAGAAAGCTGGCTGAAGTGCGAGTTTATGTCTGACAAGCTGGGCGAAACCTTTGAAGGCACGATTGCATCGGTTACCCAGTTTGGCTTGTTTGTGCGTCTGGATGCGTTCTATGTCGAAGGCCTGGTGCATGTGACGTCGCTGCCGTCGGATTATTATCACTACGAGGCTGAGAAGCATCGCCTGAAAGGCGAACGTACCGGAACCACCTATCGCTTGGGTGATGGCTTGACGGTGCAAGTGGCGCGCGTCGATATGGATGACCGGAAAATTGATTTCAGTTTGACCGACGATAAGCCTCGCCCGCGCCGCCAGCCGCGTAAACGCCGCAGTGGCGACACTAATGAAGCGGCCGCTCCCAAGAGCGACGCTGCGCCCAAGAAAGATAAGCCATCTACGCGTCGTGGCCCGCGACGTACGCGTCAGTCAGCGCCCAGGAGAAGTTAAGTATGAAATCGGCGTCGTCTCGACGTGGTGCACGTGCTACGGTACGTACGCCGGATGGGCTGGACCAGGTCTATGGTATCCACGCCTTGCAAAGTTTGTTGGAGCGCGGTGAAACACCGCGCGAGCTATGGGTTCAGCAAGGAGCCGGTAGCCGTTTGGCCGAAGTGGTTGCTCAGGCGCAAGCGCGTGGTGCGCGAATTAAAGAGCAGCCGCGTGACCTGCTGGACCAGTTGACCCAAGGGGCCGCGCATCAGGGGGTGGTAGCGTTCTGTCCGCCACTTACGCCTGAAGGCGAAGAGTCCTTGTGGTTAAAGCTGCGTGCCTGGCAGGCGCCAACGCCGCCGCTTTTGCTAGTGCTGGATGGCGTGACAGACGTGCATAACTTTGGTGCCTGCTTGCGCAGCGCCGATGCCGCGGGGGCACATGGCGTTATTGTGGCAAAAGACAAGGCCGCACCGCTAAATGCAACCGTGCGTAAAGTGGCTTGCGGTGCTGCCGAGGTAGTGCCGGTTTATCAGGTCACCAACATGGCGCGTACGCTTGCCAAGCTTAAAGATGCAGGCGTATGGATTACCGGTACAGCAGGTGAGGCCCAAGCCAGCGTATTTGAGATTGATTTGACCGGCCCTACTGCGCTAGTAATGGGAGCAGAAGGGAAGGGCATGCGACGTTTAACGCGGGAAGCCTGCGATAATCTGGTCAAGCTACCCATGGCTGGGCAGGTTTCAAGCCTTAATGTCTCTGTGGCTACCGGGATTTGTTTGTTTGAGGCAGTACGACAACGCCAGCTTGCAAGTTAACCCTGTGCCCACTAGAATACCTGCGCCCGTTTGTCTACAGGCGGGCGCAGATGTTTACGTTGGTTAAATACCAATACGTTAGTTGAACACCAGTTCTGCTTAATGCCTTAATTGCCGTTTGGCGGTAAGTTGAGTGCATTTCAGTAACTCCTTGCTTCCCTGTCGTCGTTCTCGCTTGCGCGGGGCACACACCGGAAGCTGTCAAACCGCAAGGAGATCTCATGCGTCATTATGAAATCGTGTTTATGGTCCACCCGGATCAGAGCGAGCAAGTGCCGGCTATGGTCGAGCGCTACACCAGCATCGTTACCGAAAACGCTGGTACTGTACATCGCCTTGAAGATTGGGGCCGTCGTCACCTGGCTTACCCGATCAACAAGATTCACAAAGCCCACTACGTGCTGATGAACGTTGAATGTACTGGCGAGACGCTCGAAGAAATCGAGAACATCTTCCGCTTCAACGATGCCATCATCCGCAGCCTGGTTGTACGCTGCAAGGAAGCGGTTACTGAAGCTTCTCCGATGATGAAGCCGGCAGAAGAGAAGCGTCCGCGTCGCGAAGACAAGTCGCGCGCTGATGAGTCCGAGTCTGATTCAGACGTCGAAACTGCCTGATTCTATCCACTGCACGTTTTAAGGAGCTAATCCATGGCACGTTTTTTCCGTCGCCGTAAGTTTTGCCGCTTCACTGCTGAAGGCGTCAAGCAGATCGACTATAAAGATCTGGACACCCTGAAAGCCTACATCACCGAAACTGGCAAGATCGTTCCGAGCCGTATCACCGGCACTAAAGCACGCTACCAGCGTCAGCTGGCGACTGCTATCAAGCGTTCGCGCTACCTGGCGCTGCTGCCCTACTCCGATAGCCACCAGTAAGCGTTTAACGTGATGCTGGCACTGGCAAGATGGCTAATGCGAGGGCTGCCTTACGCCGTAGGCGGGGCAGCGCTGGCCACGTTAGTGCCGTGGCTGTTTTGGTTAGGTGCTGCTATTGCTGCTTTGGTAACCCTACGTAAAGGTTTTGCACCTGCGCTACCGGTTATTATCGCAGCGGCGCTACCCGCCGGTTTTTGGTGGTCGCAAGGCGATGTTATTCCGCTGGCCAGCGTATTGCTGGTAACACTGATGGCGGTTGTCCTGCGTGAACGGATGCGTTGGAGTGAAGCGTTGCTGGCGGGCACATTAGTGGCTGCAGCAATGGTACAGTTCGGCATCTTTAGCTTGCCTGGCGACATGGGGCCAATGCTTGAGCAACTACGACAAGGCTCTCCGGACGTTGATCGTATGCTCACAGAGTTGGCTAATCAGGGGTACGATACCCAAATGCTGGCTGCCATTGTGGTAGGGGGCGTCACGGGGCTTGTGGTTCTGATTGCGTCGATTGCATGTTTAGCCTTGGCGCGAAGCTGGCAAGCGGGGTTATATAACCCGGGCGGGTTTCGTGAAGAGTTTCATGCGTTACGACTCGCACCTAAAGAGCTTGCCGTGTTAGCGGTGCTTTGTGTGGTCGGCATGATGCTTGGGGGGCATGCGTTAGCAGTACTTGGCTGGATACCACTACTCGTTGCCGGCATTGCGTTAGTGCATGGTTATATTGGATTAAAGGGGATGAACGGGCTGTGGCTGGTGGCATTTTATGTGCTGCTGATCACGACCTGGCCCACGATTCTCATTGTGCTGCTGTTGGGGCTTATTGATACATTCGCGAACATTCGCGCACGCCTTGCCCGCGGCAATTGACAAGAGGTTTACGAGATGGAAGTCATTCTGCTCGACAACATTGGTAAGCTGGGCGGCCTGGGTGACAAGGTCACTGTTAAGCCTGGTTATGGTCGTAACTACTTGGTGCCTTACGGCTTAGCCGTACCAGCCACCAAAGAGAACGTTGAAGCGTTCCAGGCGCAGCGTGCTGAGCTTGAAGCTCAAGCGGCTGAGCGTAAAGCAGAAGCCGAAGCGCGCGCTGAGCAGCTGAACGACATTGAGCTTTCGCTTGTGTCTAAAGCTGGCGACGAAGGCAAGCTGTTTGGTTCTATCGGTCCGCGTGATCTGGCCGACGCTATTTCCTCTGCTGGCATCGATGTTGCCAAGAGCGAAGTGCGTATGCCGCAAGGCCCGATTCGTCAAACTGGCGAATACGACATCGACCTCCACTTGCATGCAGAAGTGGACGCCGTTGTTCGCGTGGTAGTCGTCGCAGAGTAAACTTTGCAGCTGCTATTTACGCCAAAAGGGCGCGGGATTTCCCGCGCCCTTTGCTATTTAAGCCCTGTGTTATTTAAGCCCTGTGCTATTTAAAGAAGGTCTATTTCCAAGCGGCTAGTGGTTTATTGAAAGCCCCGAGCGTTTAGAAATAACCCTTTATGCGATGACCTACCGGTGGTTGCTAACGGTTTGTCCGATTAAGATAGTGGTCTTTGTCGGCTATGCTGCACTATTGAAAGGAGCTCGCTATGGACCAGCCTTCTGCTGATCAGGAAACGGCAGCGCTGAAGCTGCCGCCGCATTCGCTGGAGGCGGAGCAGTCGGTGTTAGGCGGGCTAATGCTGGATAATCAGGCGTGGGATACGGTTTCCGAGCGCCTGGTAGCCGATGACTTTTATCGTTATGAGCACCGTTTGGTGTTTAACGTCATGATTCATCTGGCGGAATCTGGACAACCCCTTGATGTCATCACCTTGTCAGAAGCGCTTGAAGAGCGAGATCACCTGGATACCGTGGGGGGCTTGGCTTTCCTGGCGGAGCTTGCCCGCAATACACCTTCGGCGAGCAATATTCGCGCCTATTCGGATATTGTGCGTGAGCGGGCAACGCTTAGAAAGCTGATTCGAGCGGCGAATCAGATTGCAGAAGGCGCCTTTGCCCCCCAAGGGCGGCCCGCCGATGAGCTGCTTAACGAAGCTGAGCGGTTGGTTTTTCAGATTGCCGAGGAGCGCCCTAAAACGGGTGGTCCGATTGGCATGAGCGAGCTTCTGACCAAAGCGGTTGATCGCATTGATGAACTCTTCAACCTGAAAGGCGAAATGACGGGGCTATCGACCGGCTTTCGTGATCTGGATGAAATGACCTCAGGTCTGCAGCCATCGGACTTGGTCATCATCGCCGGACGCCCTTCTATGGGTAAAACCACGTTTGCGATGAACCTGGTAGAACACGCGGTTATCGCCAGCGATAAGCCCGTGATGGTGTTCTCCATGGAGATGCCCGCTGAATCGCTGATGCTCAGGGTGCTGTCATCGCTTGGGCGCATCGATCAAACCCGCGTGCGTTCGGGGCAGTTGGAGGATGAGGATTGGCCGCGCCTAACGTCGGCGGTCAATCTGCTTAAAGACAAGCAGCTCTTCATTGATGACACCGCTGCGCTTTCACCTAATGAAATGCGCTCGCGTTTGCGCCGTGTCGTGCGTGAGCACGGCAATATGGCGCTGATCATGATCGACTACCTTCAGTTGATGCAGATCCCTGGTTTTTCTGAAAACCGCACGGGGGAAATATCGGAAATTTCGCGCTCGCTAAAAGGCTTGGCGAAAGAATTTAAATGTCCGGTAGTGGCGCTTTCTCAGCTTAACCGCTCGCTGGAGCAGCGCCCCAACAAGCGCCCGGTCATGTCAGACTTGCGGGAATCAGGCGCCATCGAGCAGGATGCGGACGTTATTGCCTTCGTCTATCGTGATGAGGTGTATAACCAGGACAATCCAGATAATCAGGGCTTGGCTGAACTCATTATCGGTAAGCAGCGTAACGGGCCTATCGGAACGGTGCATATGGCGTTTATCGGCAAATATACCCGTTTTGAAGACCTGGCTCCCGACAGCTATGGCGCAGCCTTTGGTGACTAGAGTGAGGGTGTGACCAGCATCACGCCCTTGATATATTGAGCATACGGAAAAAGAACGAACGGGAGTAATTCATGGCAGGTGGTTTTCGGCGTGGTAATCGTCAGCGTCTTCCCAAGCTTCAAGGGCGCGGAGAACTTCAGGAATTAGAGCGCGAAGGGCCTTTTAAAGAGTGGCTGGGTATGCCAGACCTTTATCGCTATCAGCTGGTCGTTGATGGTGAGAAGTACAGCTACCAAACAGAAGATGCTGAGCTTCCGGTCGCTATCGGCGATAACGTGGTATTTCGCTACAAAGAGACTAAGGGCGGTAACTGGATTGATCGTAACTCGCTTGGTAAGGCGATTGATCCTTCTGAATATCAGTAGCTTGGCTGTGTTAATACACTGATGGCCTGAAAGCCTCCTGAAAAGTTGCCCTCTTGGTCAATAAGTGCCAATGTAAGGTAACAGGAATGTAATAGGACGCAGTCATACTGGGTCCTATTATTGTATCCAATAACAGGAGGGAATCATGGAACTGAAAGCGCTCAAACAGTTCGTCGATAGCCACGATAATTTCGAAATTCGCGTTATTACGCATTCGGGTAGTGGTTTTTATCAGCTTGAACTTGAAGATGTAGAAGGCGCGCGGCATATGCTCACCCAACGTAGTAAGCCCATGCTGTTTCGCTCGTTAGATGATGTGTATTTGGAGCTAAAACGTGCGGGTATTCATCGCGCGTATCTGGTTCAACACGTGCCTCAGGACGAAGTCATTGGTCGTGACGCGCATTACAGCGAGCCGCTAGCCTCACGAATGCCACTGGTTTTTTAAAAAAGCGGTTGATGAATCACTCTGTGCATTGACTGAATGCACACAACAGTTAGCGTAACGTTTTTCCCACCCTCGCCTAAACCCTAATACGGTGACAGGCAAAGAAACAGCAGCCTGCATTCATCACTTCTCGCAGGCTCGGTATGCAAAAGCCCTACCAGCCGCCGGTCGCCCAGCGCTTTATATCGTGGCCCGGCTGCATCCTGGTCAGCGCATTGCTTGAATCGCTTAACTTGCTTCTATTCGGCGTGCTTCCCAGGCGCTTTGCTTCTGACCACCTTGCCTCTATTTTTTTGAGTATTTTGCCGCTATGCGCTTAAAGCGTATTTGAAATATGGCGCGGGCGGCGGAGTGCCGCTTTACCGGTGGTTATACAAATGGTGTTGATAGTATAACTTTATGCCGCGCCTTATCGAAAAGTGTTAAGATTTTTGATAATTAGAAGCTGTCTTTGGAGTAAGCGTAATGACCGATAGCATTGTGATGGACCAGCTGGGCGAAGGCCGCTTGGCCCATGCGTCCAGTGATCATCCGGCCGTGCCTCGGGCAAAAGTAGGTGTGGTGCTGGCTAACCTGGGTACACCCGATGCCACCGATTATTGGTCGATGCGACGTTATTTAAGAGAGTTTCTCTCCGACAAGCGGGTCGTGGATTATCCCGATTGGAAGTGGCAGCCGATTCTTCAACTGATTATTTTATCCAAACGGCCTTTTTCGTCGGGTAAAGCGTATAAAAGCATTTGGAACACCGAGCAAAACGAAAGCCCGCTACTCACGATCACGCGGGCGCAAACCGAAAAACTTACGGAGCAGCTTAAGGCCTTATACGGCGACAACGTTGAAGTTGATTTCTGTATGCGCTACGGCAATCCTTCAACGCGCAGCGTATTAACGCGGATGAAAGAAAAGGGCTGTGAGAAGATTGTTTTCTTTCCGCTCTACCCGCAGTACGCCTCACCGACCACTGCGACCGCTAATGACGAGGCGTTTCGTGCCTTAATGAAGATGAAGTGGCAACCCTCTATTCGCACGGTGCCCGCCTATTTTGATCACCCTGCTTATCTACAGGCACTGGCGAATTCAGTAACAGATGTTTACGCCGAACTTGAAACGCGGCCCACCAAATTAGTCGCCAGTTACCACGGCGTGCCAGAGCGCTATTTGATGGAAGGCGACCCCTACTATTGCCAGTGCCAGAAAACCACACGGCTCCTGCGCGAAACGCTAGGCTTTAGCCAAGAGGAAGTGGATACCGCCTTTCAATCACAGTTTGGTCCTGAAAAGTGGGTGGGGCCTGCAACGGTCGAGCACGTAGCCGCGCTTGCCAAGCAGGGCCATAAACATATTGCGATTTTATCGCCTGCTTTCTCCTCCGACTGTGTAGAAACGTTAGAAGAAATCAAGGAGGAGATCCGCGATAGCTTTATAGAAGCAGGCGGCGAAACGTTTAGTTACATTCCCTGCTTAAACGATCGTAATGATCACATAAAGGCGCTGCTGGACATCGTAAATAACGAGCTTTTAGGTTGGCTTCAACAGGCGTAATGAACCGATAATCAAGGCGTTATAAATGGCGATGAGGTAACGATAAGCACACTATCTATTTGATTTTGAATGATTGCCTGGTAACACGCAGTGGCCTGTTATAGAGTCTACGACTTTATGATCACCTCGCGTGTTTAAAAGAAGCGCTGTTAGCTCTAAGGCTTTCAGCGTGCTCGTTAAAATCTGGTCCGAGCGCTTAAGACAGGGTTCTTAAAACAGAGCAGTTAAGAGAGAGCAGTTAAAGAGCAGTGCACAGGGATGGTGACCACTACTCACCGCGAGAGGAATTGACGCTCAACGAACCCGCTTCATCATGGGGCAGATACACAGGAGATATCGCTAGATGCAATTCGCCGTTTTGATGGGGTTTGTATTAGCCGCGTTGGCACCACTTATGCAGCGCTGGTTTGCAGACCGTACGAGTTTGGTATTGGCCCTTTTTCCTGCGCTCATCGCTGCGTGGCTATTTTCTCAAGCACCCACGGTCATCAATGACGGCCCGCTGCTAATGGAGTGGCAATGGGTACCTTCGTTAGGTATCAGCCTCACCTTTATGCTGGATGGTTTGTCCTTACTGTTCGGCTTATTAATCAGCGTTATTGGCGCATGCGTGTTGGTGTATGCGGGGAGCTACTTAAAAGGCCACCCGGATATCGCGCGGTTTCATATCGCGCTGATGGCTTTTATGGTGTCCATGCTGGGGCTAGTGTTGGCCGATGGGCTGATCACGCTGTTTATTTTTTGGGAGTTAACCAGCGTTACTTCGTACCTGCTGATCGGGTTTAACCATACCGATATGCAGGCCCGTAAGTCGGCTCGCCAAGGACTTTTTGTCACCTTTGCGGGTGGGCTTGCGTTAATGGCCGGGCTTATCTTGCTGGGCATCGCCAGCGACCAGTGGTCGTTAACCGATATTCGCGCAATGGAAACCGACCTGCGAGAGCATGCCCTTTATACGCCCATGCTCATCTGTTTGCTGCTGGGGGCTTTCACCAAGTCAGCTCAGTTTCCCTTTCATTTCTGGCTGCCCAACGCCATGGCAGCACCTACACCCGTCTCGGCTTATTTGCACTCCGCCACCATGGTTAAGGCCGGTATTTACCTTATGGCAAGGCTTCAACCTGAACTGGGCGGGACGGCACTTTGGATAAGCATTCTCTCTGTGGTGGGCGCTATCACGCTGCTGCTGGGCGCCTTCATGGCTATTCATCATACGAACATAAAAAAGCTGCTGGCTTACTCAACCATCATGGCGCTCGGCACGTTGACGATGCTGTTGGGCATTGGTACCGAGTACGCCATGACAGCATTCGTAACTTTTTTGCTCGCACACTCCCTCTACAAGGGGGCGTTGTTCATGGTGGCCGGTATTCTCGATCATGAGACGGGCACCAAGGATGTCACCGCAATGGGCGGGTTAAGGTCTTTGATGCCGGTGACGGCCACCATTGCATTGATAGCGGCGCTATCACTTGCTGGGGTGCCGCCGTTGCTTGGCTTTATTGGCAAAGAGCTTAAGTTTGAAGCGGTGCTGGGCGCAGGGGATTTTCAAGGCTTGCTAGTCGTGTTCGCATTTGTCAGCGCGATTATGACTATCGCCGTGGCGGCGATTGTTGCGCTACGGCCTTTCTACGGCAAGCGTCACGAAACCCCAAAAACGCCGCATGAAGCACCTTTCGGCATGTTAATGGGACCCGCACTGCTAAGCGTAGGCTCGCTGGTTTTTGGCCTGGCGCCCGCCATGTTTGGCGTTGATGCTCTTTTAACGTCAGCGGCAAGTGCGGTGGCGGGGCAGCCGAGAGAAGTGGCGCTGTCACTTTGGTACGGCGTTAATGCGGCGCTGATAATGTCCGTTGTTAGCCTAGGATTGGGCTTTTTGCTGTTCAAGTACTGGGACTGCGTACGAGGCAAGCTTACGCTGCTGGCCCCTCTTATGCGCTACGGCCCAGAAGCGGGCTATGAAGGCTTGTTAAATGGCCTGGTACGGTTTGCGGAATGGCAAACCCGCGTGCTGCAAAATGGCTATATGCGCAACTATATTTTGGTCATGCTGGTCGTGCTGATTACGCTGTTGGGCAACTCCATTCTGGTACGCCACTCTCCGCTGTTAGCCTTTGAACTTGATGTACGGTTTCATGAGGCTATCGTCGTCGGCACAATGGTGATGGGTGCCCTGTATGCAACGATCACTCGCTCCCGGCTGGGCGCCGTCGTGTCAGTGGGTATTATGGGGTTCTCAATCGCGCTGGTCTTTATTCTTTTCAGCGCCCCTGACCTTGGGATCACCCAGCTTCTGGTTGAAACGCTCACGGTTATTTTACTGGTGCTGGTACTGTTCAGGCTGCCTCGCTTCTCGCATCTTTCGACCAGCCTGGAGCGTATTCGCGATGGTTCGGTAGCTGCGATGATGGGCATCTTGATTTTCCTTCTGATCATGACTGCCTGGAGTATTAACCAGTTCGAGTCCATTTCTACCTATATGGTTGAAAACAGCGCACCGCTCGCTTTTGGCCGCAACATCGTCAACGTAATTTTGGTGGATTACCGGGCGCTGGATACGTTGGGCGAGATGTTTGTACTGGCGCTAGCCGCCATTGGCGTTATCGCTATGCTGAAGCTGCGCCACGAGCCAGAAAGCGCTAAGCCCACCAATGACAGCGGGAATACTGATAGCAGGGAGCCGTACGATGGTTAAATCGGGAACGATTATTTTAAACACGGCGGCCCGCTTTCTAATGCCGCTACAGCTTATGTTTTCGATATTTTTGCTGCTTCGTGGACACGACGAGCCCGGCGGTGGGTTTATTGCAGGGTTAGTGGCGGCGGGGGCGTTTACCTTGTATCTGCTGGCGTTTGGCGTCAGTGCCACAAAAGAGGTATTACGGATGGTCGACCCTCGCGACTTGATTGGCGTGGGGCTGTTGTTAGGCATGATTTCTGTTGTACCTGCCTGGTTTATGGGTCAGCCGTTTTTAACCGCGCAGTGGTGGACCATTCCGGTTATTGATTTTAAAGCCTCAACCCCGCTGATTTTTGATATTGGCGTTTACTTGGCGGTGTTGGGGGCGGTGATTGGCATGGTGATGGCGTTGATGGAGGTGGATAAGGATGAGCCTTAACGTAACAGGAGGATACGCATGGAACCGGTAATGGCGCTAGCGATTGGGATTATGTACGCCACCGCTATTTTTATGATGCTGCGACGCTCCATTGTAAAGCTGGTTATTGGGCTACTGCTGCTTTCCAACGCTGCTAACTTATTGATCTTTACTACTGCCGGGATGACGCGGGGCGCGCCACCGCTGATTCCAGAAGGTATGGTTCAGCCTATGGGCGATGTCGCTGACCCGTTGCCCCAAGCCGTTGTACTGACGGCTATCGTTATCGCATTTGGTGTACTGGCCTTTGCTGTTGTATTGATTCGTCGTGCCTATGAAGTGGTGAAGGCTGATGACATGGATAAGATGAAGGATACTGATACGTGAGGCCTGAAGTTGCTCTTCCCGTCCTTTTACCCTTACTTTCAGGGGCTATTTCACTACTGTTTTGGCGTTCAAGGCCAATGCAGCGCTTTATCGCCGTTGCTGGAAATATAGCATTTCTGATAGTTAGTCTCTGGTTGTTTACGACAACCCTTTCCGAAGGCTATGTCACCATGCAAATGGGCAGCTGGCCTGCACCGTTTGGGATTACGCTCATCGCCGATATGTTAAGTGCGGTGATGGTGCTGATGACCGGTATCATCGGCCTCGCCATGGGGATTTATTCGCTAGCGACGACTGGCCGTGGCCATGAGAAATTTGGCTATTATCCGTTAATGCACTTGTTGCTAGCTGGGGTGGCAGGAGCCTTTTTAACCGGTGATATCTTCAACCTTTATGTTTGGTTTGAGGTCATGCTGGTGGCCTCTTTTGCGCTACTGATTTTGGGCGGCGAGCGGGCCCAGATGGAAGGGGCAATAAAGTACGTAACGCTTAACCTGCTGGCGTCGGTGATCTTTCTGACAGCGGTGGGGCTGCTGTACGGCACGGTCGGTACGCTTAACATGGCCGATATCGCACTGCGCATGAATGCTGTTGAGCATAACGGGATGGTCGAGGTGCTCGCGGTGATGTTTATGGTGGCCTTTGGGATCAAGGCGGCAGCCTTCCCGCTCTTTTTCTGGCTGCCTGCGTCTTACCATACGCCGCCGGTTGCCGTTTCAGCGCTGTTCGCAGGCCTTCTCACCAAGGTAGGCGTGTACTCACTGTTCCGTGTGTTTACCTTGATCTTTGACCAGACGATGGGCTACCTACAGGAAATAATGTTGTGGGGAGCGGTGCTTACCATGGTGACCGGGGTGCTGGGTGCGGCCGCTCAATATGAGTTTCGGCGTATTTTGTCGTTTCATATTGTCAGCCAGATCGGCTATATGATTCTGGGTTTGGCGCTGTATACACCATTAGCGATTGCTGGCGGCGTGTTTGCCATCATGCACAATATTATTGTCAAGACGAACCTGTTTTTGATTAGCGGTATCACTCACCGCTTACAGGGCACGTACCAGCTAAAAAAGATGGGTGGGCTTTATAAAGAACGCCCTTGGCTTGCGGTTGCGTTTTTTATCTCAGCATTTTCCCTCGCTGGGGTTCCTCCGTTATCCGGGTTCTTCGCCAAGTTCGTGATTGTGCGGGCTGGTATTGAAGCCGAGGCGTATGTGGTTACTGCCATTGCCTTGGGAGTAGGGTTATTAACGCTCTACTCCATGGTGAAGATATGGAACGAAGTCTTCTGGAAATCCTTGCCAGAAGATAACCAGGTGCCTGAATCGAATACACCCTCTGGGGATGATGGGCGGCTTATTAAACCCAGCCTGTGGATGATGTATTTGCCCGTGGTGGTGCTGGCTCTGTTTTCAGTGCTCATCGGGATTTTAGCGGAACCCATCATGCATGTGATGACCACCATTGGTGATCAATTGCTGGCCCCCAGAGGCTATATTGATGCGGTGTTGGGCGTATCCGCGAGTGCTGAGGATGCGCTACTTATACCAAGTGAGTTGCAGGTAGAAATAATAAGCGGGGGGGACGCGCCATGACCGGTGCTATTTGGAACCTGCTGTTAGGATTAGCATGGGTACTGCTGAGCGGCGACTTCACAGGCTTGAACCTGCTGGTAGGCATGATTTTCGGCTATATCGCGCTGGTGCTGATTGAGCCGCAAGTAAGCGCATTAAAAGGCTATCCGGCCAGAATTCCGCGCATTATTGGCTTTCTGGGTTTTTTTCTAAAGGAGCTTGTTCAAGCCAACCTGCGTGTTGCGTTTGATATAGTGACGCCGCCTTGGCACATGCAGCCAGGCGTCATTGCCATGCCGCTTTCCGCACGTACTGAAATGGAAATTACCCTGGTGGCTAATCTGATCTCTTTAACACCGGGAACGCTGAGCCTGGACGTCTCTGATGATCGCAAGGTGCTTTATATCCATGCCATGTTCCTGGATGACGAAGAAGAGCTAAGGCGCAACTTAAAAGAAATGGAGCATCGAGCCCTGGAGTTATTTCGCTAATGGATACGGTTCTCTTAATCAGCCAGATCATTATGGGGCTGGCGCTAATCTTGACGTTTGTGCGTGTGGTGCGCGGGCCAAGCCTGCCTGACCGAGTGGTGGCGCTTGAACTGTTCTCTACCACGGTGGTCGGGTTGGTAGGCGTTTACGCCATTCAATCCGGGGTAGCCAGCTTTCTGGATGCTGCTATCGTTATTGCGCTAATGGGCTTTCTGGCCGCGATTGGCTTTGCACGCTTTTTGGAACGGGGAGGGCCACGCGATGATTGAAGCGATTAAAGGTGCACTATTGCTGACAGGCTCTTTATTTATGCTCTTGGCGGCTGTTGGCTTGTTACGTTTGCCGGATCTACTAACGCGTATGCATGCCACTACCAAAGCGGCGGCATTAGGCGTTATTTTGATCATGTTGGCATCGGCGATGCACTTTTCTGAGGTAGGTGTGGTCGCTCGTTCCTTTGCGATCATTGTGTTTATCCTGATGACAGCCCCCGTTGCGGCGCATGTGATAGGACGGGCGGGTTACTTTGTGGGCTCTCGACTTTGGAGTGGTACGGTCAAGGATGAGCTTCGCCCCAACTACGACCCGTTAACCCATGAATTAAAAAGCGGTATGGAAACGGATGAAAACGCTAAGCGTCAGCCACGAGCGACGGACCCTGATTGATTTATTTCACTAATTTACCGGTTAACAAATAATTAATCGTTAAGAAACCACCTGCACGGTGGTTTTTTTATATCACAATGTATCAGCAGGAAATGTCAGCGCCGTGACTTTACCTGGTAAAAGGTTGATAGGCCTGGGTTTGCACCAAAACTGCTAAGCACACGTTGTTTTCGTACAAATCCTGGTATCTGCCTGTTTTCCAGGCCATCATCAGGCATGCCAAGGACAGCCTAGGAATAGACACCATGTTGCTCAAGCTTAATTTGCCATTACGTCGCGCTTTTTGTCATGCATCACTTGTAGTTACCGCCGGGGTGCTAACGGTAATGTTTAGCGGAAGCCTCTACGCTAACCCGCAGTTGATGACAGAAGTGGATGCCCGTGGTGCCGAAGAACTACGCTATGCCAACTTTGAGCAGTGGCGAAACGAGTTCCGCCGTTATGCAGCTGCCCAAGGGATCAGTGAGTCAACGCTAGCCACCGCGCTGGATAATGTGCGCTACCGTGAACGGGTGATTGAACTGGACCGCTACCAGCCGGAGTTCGTGCGGCCTATTTGGGAGTATCTCGATTCCGCCGCCTCCGATACGCGCGTCAATGCAGGCCGTGAGAAGCTTGACGCCCATCGCCAGACGGCATTAGAAATGCAGCAACGCTACGGCGTACCCTCAGAAATCATCGTGGCGATTTGGGGCATCGAGAGCAATTACGGAAGCAATTTTGGTGATTTCTCAACCCTTGAGGCGCTCGCCACCCTGGCATACGATGGGCGTCGCCGGGATTTCGCACGCGGTGAACTGCTTGCGGCGTTACGTATTATTGACCAGGGCGATATCGCCGCCGAGCAAATGAAAGGCTCCTGGGCGGGTGCTATGGGGCATACCCAGTTTATCCCCAGTAGCTTTGAAGCTTATGCCGTGGATGGTGATAACAATGGCCGCCGTGATATCTGGGGCAGTATCCCCGATGTGATGGCCTCCACCGCCAACTATCTGGCGCGGGCAGGCTGGCAAACAGGCGAACCTTGGGGGGTTGAGTTAGCGCTTCCTGCATCGTTTGATTATTCACAGACCGAGCGCCGCAGTAGCGCCGAGTGGGCGAGTCAAGGTGTACGCGCCCTGCAGGGTGAGCTGCCCAATTTCGAGAGCGCGGCCATCGTCATTCCGGCCGGGGCTGAAGGGCCTGCCTTTTTGATAGGCGCTAATTTTCGAGCGATTTTGCGCTATAACAACGCCACCAGCTACGCCCTGGCCGTGGCGACGCTGGCTGATAAAATTGCCGGACGTGAGGGAATACGCCAGGCATGGCCACGAGGGCAGACACCTTTAACCCGCGACGATGTCAAAGAACTCCAGCGGCGCTTGAATGAAGCAGGCTATTCGGTAGGCGGGGCTGACGGTGTGATGGGACCCAATACACGCCAAGGCGTGCGTGACTTTCAACGCAGCCAAGGACTAACGCCGGATGGCTTCGCTACTCAGGCGCTGCTTGAAAGGCTGCGCTAGGTGCGTAGTTAATGATTAATCACTTATTTCACCAAGGATGATGCTATGGGATTTGTGGGAAAAACGCTGTTAAGTAGTGTACTGGTAAGTGCATTAGCCGCCAGCGCAGTGGCAAGCGCTGATGATAAAGTGTTTGGTTGGGTTGAAAATGCCACCATAGAGCCCTGGGGCATTATGGTGAAGGCCAAGCTTGATAGTGGTGCCCTGACGTCATCTCTGGATGCGCGTGATATCGAAGTGTTTGAGAAAGAGGGCGAGGAGTGGGTGCGCTTTCGCTTAAAGCTAAAAGACCAGCAGAACGACGAAGTGTTTAGCGACCGTCTTGAACGGCCGCTCTATCGTGAGTTGGCAGTGCGCGGTGCGGGCGGACGTGATGAGCGCCCCGTTGTATTAATGAATGTGTGCATGGGCGATACGGTTTACGAAGAGCAATTTAGCCTGCGTGATCGCGAAGAAATGCATTATCCGCTGTTGCTTGGCCGGCGAACCATCAGCCATTTAGGCTTGCTGGACGTGCGCGAAACATTCCAGCAGGAGCCATCCTGCAGTGAAGATGCTGAGGTGGTGCCTCACGACCCAGAAGACCAGCAATCCTAGGTATTGAGTTTTAGAACAGCCGTGACAGCAACGCTGTGACGGCTGTTTCAACGCGTAAAATGCGCGGCCCAAGATGCATCCCTTCACAGCCAGCTTCCAGCAGTTTCTCAACTTCCCATGGAATAAACCCACCTTCTGGGCCGACCAACAGCAGCGTATTGTCGCTGATGCCACGTGGGCAGGCCATCGGCATGCCCGGATGAGCCACAAGGCCACGGCGACCGCGAAGTAAAGCAGGCAGTTGCTCTTCAAGAAAGGGCCGGAAGCCTTTGGTCAGTGTCACGCTCGGTAGTTGGGTATCACGGGCTTGCTCCAGACCCAGCACCAGGTGCTGATGAATTTTCTCGGGAAGAAGCTCTGGTGATTGCCAATAGCTTTTCTCTACGCGCTTGGTATGCAGTAGCGTAATTTCCTTCACCCCTAACGCTGTCACATGCTCAAGCGTTCGCGCCAGCATGCGTGGCCGAGGTAGCGCGAGTACTAAATGCACGGGAAGAGCGGGGGGAGGCACGTCTGCTAACGGGTCAAGGGCAAATACGGCAAGCTCAGTGGTTAATTCGACCAGCTGTGCTTTTCCCATTAAGCCACCCTGAACACCCACCGTTAACCGGTCACCGAGGGCGGCGCGATGGATATCGCGTAAATGCGCTAATCTGCGTGCGTCTGTTATACGAGCATGACCCTGGTGGTCGAGGTCGCTGGGGTGAAGCAAGATCAAATTCATAATCGGCATCTATTGGTCGAAGGGTGGGCACGCTGTTGCGCAATATTCTACTCACATGGCTTGCATGGGCGCGTGGTGCAGGCACAATAATAGCATTGGGGAACAACCCCTATCGCGTTTAAGGAGATGCGCTGTGCGCGTAATTCGTAAGTATGCCAATCGCCGGTTGTACGACACTCAGCAAAGCCGTTATGTCACGCTTGAAGATCTGCGCCATCTTATTATTGAAGAAGCGCCGTTTCGGGTTGAGGATGCCAAAAGCGGGGAAGACCTGACGCGTACCATTCTGCTCTCCATCATTATTGAGCAAGAACAATCGGATAACGAAGCCGAAGTATTCTCTAACGACCTGCTGGCGCAGCTCATCCGGGTTTACGATATGTCGTCACCTTTACCGCTGGCGCGTTATCTGGAGCAAGGCACGCAGCTTATGCTGGAGCAGCAAAAGCGTTTACAAAGCCAATGGCAGCAGGCCATGCGCCATACGCCGATGGAGTTTATGCGTGAGCTGGCCGAAGAAAATATGCGCTTTTGGCAAAACACCTTGAACCAGCCGCCCTCCACCAGCGACAAGGATGAGGATAAATCCTCCTAACGCCACGAGTGGTCACCTTGTGGCATAATGCGGCGCATAATCGCTCTCCCGTTCGAGAAGGAAGAACATGAAGGTTTTGATGATAGGTGGCGGCGGCCGCGAACATGCGTTGGCGTGGAAATTAGCGCAATCTGATAATGTTGAGCAGGTATTCGTAGCGCCCGGCAATGCCGGTACGGCTACCGAAGACAAGCTGACCAATATCGATATTGCGGCCACCGACTTGGCCGGGTTAGAAGCATTTGCGCTCAAAGAGCGTATTGGCTTGACCGTCGTCGGTCCAGAAGCGCCTCTGGTCGAAGGCGTCGTTGACCGCTTTCAAGCGGCTGGCCTGACCATCTTTGGCCCCACCCAAGCCGCGGCCCAGCTTGAAGGCTCCAAATCATTTACCAAGGACTTCCTGGCGCGCCACGCTATTCCAACGGCGGCTTATCAGACGTTTACCGCGGTAACGCCTGCGTTGGCATATTTACACAAGGTCGGTGCGCCTATCGTCATCAAGGCAGATGGCTTGGCGGCAGGTAAGGGCGTGATCGTTGCCATGAGCGAAGAGGAGGCTGAAGCCGCCATTCGCGATATGCTCGAAGCCAATGCCTTTGGCGATGCCGGTGCTCGCGTTGTCATTGAAGAGTTTCTTGAAGGCGAAGAAGCGAGCTTTATCGTCATGGTCGATGGCGAAAACATCGTTCCCATGGCCACAAGCCAAGACCACAAGCGCGCCTACGATGGCGACACAGGCCCCAATACCGGCGGCATGGGCGCTTACTCACCTGCACCGGTCGTGACGCCAGACGTTGATGCCCGCATCATGGAGCAGGTCATCGTGCCCACGGTTAAAGGGATGGCCGCTGAAGGCAATGCCTATACCGGATTTTTGTATGCCGGGTTGATGATCGATCAGACCGGGCAACCCAAAGTGATTGAATATAACTGCCGCTTTGGTGATCCCGAAACTCAGCCCATCATGATGCGCCTGACGTCTGATCTTGCTGAGCTTTGCCTTGCCGGTGCCCAAGGGCAGTTGGCTGGCAAAACGTGCCATTGGGATTCACGTGCCGCGGTGGGGGTGGTCATGGCGGCGGGCGGTTATCCAGCCAGCTACCGTAAAGGCGATGTCATTGATGGTTTGGCAAAAGCCGAGCAGCACAGCAAGGTGTTTCATGCGGGCACCGCGCTGAACGCGAACAACGAGGTAACGACCTCCGGCGGTCGTGTACTGTGTGTGACGGCACTGGGCGAGAGTGTATTTAGCGCACAGCAGCAGGCTTACAAAGGCGTCAATGAGATTCGCTGGGAGGGCGCTGAATATCGCCGTGATATCGCTTACCGTGCTATTGCGCGAGAAAAAGCGTAATAAGCGCGTTGATACCGTAGCGCAAGGGGCGGGCCACTTATCACCACCGAAAGGAAACAGGTATGGAACGTGTAACGCTGGATTTTCCCGCCAACGCGGTTATTCATCGTCACCCCTTAACGGTGCGGGTAACCGATATGAACTACGGTCGGCATTTGGGGCATGACACAGTGGTTTCGCTGCTACATGAAGCCCGCGTTCACGCTTTTTCCGCCCTGGCGCTATCGGAATGGGACATGCACGGCTATCCAAGCGTGGTGGCCGACTTGGCCGTGCAGTATCAACGTGAAGCGCGTTGGCCTGATGCGTTGATCATTGAAACGGCTGTGCCTGAGCCGCAGGGCAAGGCATTAACCGTTTACCAGCGTATTTTGCAGCGCGACGGCGAACATATCGTGGCGACCGCCCGCGTTAACCAGTTACTCATCGACGTCAATACTGGGCGGCCGGTGGCGATACCTGAGCCCATCAAGCAGGCCTTGGCCCAAGCGAGGAGTGCTTAATGTCGCGGGAATATCCCATTATCGCCGTGACGGGCTCTTCGGGTGCGGGCACAACGACCGTCAGACGAAGCTTTGAGCGCATGTTTCTACGCGAAGATGTACATGCGGCCATGGTGGATGGTGACGCTTTTCACCGCTATACACGTGATGATCTTCACCGCATGTTTCGTGAAGAGCCCGAGCGTAAGCATGAGCTTTCGCATTTTGCAGTAGAAGCCAACCTGCTTGACCGCCTTGAAGGGGTATTTGTCGAGTATGGCGAACACGGTACGGGCACGTTTCGGCACTATATCCACGCGGAAGACAAGCAGAAAATCGAAGCAGGGTGCCGCGTAGGCACCTTTACGGAGTGGCAGTCGCTCCCATGTGGTACCGACCTGTTGTTCTATGAAGGCTTACATGGTGGGTTGGTAACCCAGGAGTACGACATTGCTCGCCATGTGGATCTGTTGGTAGGCGTTGCGCCGACCATGAATCTTGAATGGATTCAGAAAATTGACCGTGATACCAAGCTGCGTGGCTACTCCCAGGAAGCGGTGATCGATACGATTCTGGGCCGCATGAACGATTACGTGCGCTATATTCAGCCGCAATTCTCCCGCACCCATATCAACTTTCAACGGGTGCCTACCGTCGATACGTCCAACCCCTTTGAAGTGCAGGATATCCCCACGGATGCCGAATCGTTTGTGGTGATACGATTTCGTGATCCATCAACCGTTGATTTTCCCTGGCTTCTTGCAATGATCAAGGATGCCTTTATGACGCGGCCACATACGCTGGTCGTGCCTGGCGCGCGCATGTCATTAGCCATGGAGCTGATTTTGGCACCCCTGGTGCGCCATTTATTATCCCAGCGCCGCTTTCGTTAACCGCGTTTGCAAATGCCGGGCGACAAGCTGCAATGATAACAAGGAGTGGGTATGGAGTGTTTATTCTGTAAAATCATCAATCGTGAAATCCCGGCTGATATCGTTTATGAAGACGAGCACGTTCTCGCCTTTAACGACATTAGCCCTATGGCGCCCACTCATCAGCTAATTATTCCCAAAAAGCACATCGCCACCTTAAACGACATTGAAGCAGATGATCTTGAACTGGTCGGCCGTTTGCAGTTCACTGCTGCCAGGCTTGCCAAGCAGCAGGGCTTTGCCGAAGACGGTTATCGTGTCGTGATGAATTGCAACGAAAAGGGCGGTCAGACGGTCTACCATATACATATGCATTTATTAGGTGGTCGTCAGTTTACGTGGCCTGCGGGCTAACAGACGGCCTTCGAAATATCTTCAAGCTACCTTTAAAACAGTTTTTAAGACAGTTTGCTGTTAAGCGGAGTAAGCCATGAAGCGCCAGCTTAGTCGGTCTGATTGCTTAATTCATCAGTTTGATACAGCGTTACGGTCGCTGATGCCTCGCGCCGCTACATCACAGCGTAACCATCCCGCCAGTAAGCTTGAGGATAGGGCATTTGATGGCCACCAACGACGTCATGCCGCAGGCCTGATGCGTGTTAATCATGTGATTGGTGTATCGAATCAGGCGCTGTATCAGGGCCAGAGTATTACCGCAGCGCTCCCCCATGCGCGTGTGCAAATGGAGAAATCCGCTGCGGAGGCATTTGATCACTTGGCCTGGTGTGAAGAGCGGCTGGCGCAACTGAATAGTCGCACCAGCTACTTTACGCTCTTTTTTTATGCCGCTGCATTTGGGGTTGGGGCTGTCTCTGGGATCACCAGTGAGCGTCTAAGCCTGGGCATGATTGCCGCTACCTGTGAGCTTTCGGGCAAACACTTTGAAGAGTAACAGGCCAGACTGATGGCAGATGATCAGCGCTCGCTCGCGCTGCTTCGCCAAATGGCTGCCGATGAAGCGCACCAGGCGCATTTAGCGATAGAGTCGGGTGGCCTGCGTTTCCCCGCGCCGATTAAATGGGGGTTACGGTTTGTCGCTCAAAGTGCCACTAAAGGTGCCTACTATTTCTGATGTGCTATTTCTGACGTGCTATTGCTGAATACCGGCATCGCGGATGAAAAGCGTCAGCAAGGAAAGCAAATTCTCCTTAATCTCTTGACGAATGGCGAGTTATCGCCAACGCTTAATCAGGTCAATGCTAATCGTACGTAAGGTAGCGTACGTTTTCTAAAGCAGAAAAGCGTCACCAGGGAAAAGGAGAAAGACGATGCTAGGCAATGCGATGCTATTCTTGATTATTGCGATTATCGCCGGTGTGCTTGGGTTTTCGGGAATCGCGGGGGTTGCATCAACCATCGCGCAAATTCTATTCGTTCTGTTTCTCATCCTGTTTGTGGTATCGCTATTTACAGGGCGACGCCGTTAGCATAAGGGCTGCTCATAGAGACCTTTCATAAAGACTTGTCATAAAGACTTTGGATAGAACCAGCTAAACAAAAAGCCCCGTTTGGGGCTTTTTGCATACGGGTCAGCCGTACTGTTACCGGGTATGGAACGCTAAAAATCAGGCATCAATACGCTTGTACTTCATGCGCTTGGGCGTATCGTTACCTACCCGCTTTTTATGATCTTCTTCATAGTCGGTATAGTTACCGTCGAAGAAGACGACTTCAGAATCACCTTCAAACGCCAGAATGTGCGTGGCAATACGGTCCAGGAACCAGCGATCATGAGAAATCACCATGGCGCAGCCTGGGAAGGCAAGAAGGGCTTCTTCAAGCGCACGCAGTGTCTCAATATCAAGGTCGTTAGAAGGTTCATCCAGCAGGAGTACGTTGGCGCCCTGTTTGAGCGTTTGGGCAAGCTGCAAGCGTCCACGCTCACCGCCGGACAGCTCATCTAGGCGCTTCTGCTGGTCATTGCCTTTAAAGTTAAAGCGACCAACGTAGGCACGTGAAGACACTTCGTAGCCGTTGATGTTGAGAATGTCCTGCTCGCCAGACACCGCCTGCCAAACCGTCTGCTTGTCATCAAGTGCATCACGTAGCTGCTCAACATAAGCGATCTCAACCGTGTCCCCGATGACCGCTTCACCCGTGTCTGGTTGCTCTTTACCGGTGATGAGTTTAAACAGGGTCGATTTACCCGCACCGTTTCCGCCGACGATGCCGACAATCGCACCTTGGGGAATAGTGAAGGAAAGGTCTTCATACAGCAGCGTGTCTTCAAAGCGCTTGGAGACATTATGAAACTCGATGACCTTATCACCCAGGCGCGGGCCAGGCGGAATATAGATCTCGTTGGTTTCATTGCGTTTCTGGAAGTCGCCGGACTGCATTTCTTCAAAGCGGTTAAGGCGCGCTTTGCTTTTGGCCTGACGACCTTTAGCGTTACTACGCACCCACTCAAGCTCTTGCTTGATGGCTTTTTGCCGCGATGCTTCCTGCTTGGCTTCCTGGGTCAGGCGGTGCTCTTTTTGCTCTAGCCACTGAGAGTAGTTGCCTTCAAACGGGATGCCTTGGCCACGGTCGAGCTCCAGAATCCAGCCCGCTACGTTGTCCAGGAAGTAACGGTCGTGGGTAATCGCCACAACGGTGCCGTTATAGTCATGCAGGAAGCGCTCCAGCCAGGCAACCGATTCGGCGTCCAGGTGGTTGGTTGGCTCATCCAGAAGCAGCATGTCCGGGCTTGAAAGCAGTAGGCGACAAAGCGCGACACGGCGCCGTTCACCACCTGAAAGGTTGCCTACTTTGGCATCCCACGGTGGCAAGCGAAGCGCTTCGGCAGCGACTTCAAGCTTACGCTCAAGGTTGTGGGCATCGGCGGCTTCAATGATGTTTTCAAGGCGTGCTTGCTCGCTTGCCAGTGCATCGAAGTCGGCATCAGGCTCGGCGTAGGCCGCATAAACAGCGTCCAGCTTCTCCTGCGCTTCCTTGATAGCGCCTAGTGCTTCTTCAACGGTGTCGCGGACATTCTTCTCATCATCAAGCTGCGGCTCTTGGGGGAGATAACCCACATTGATACCCGGCATCGGACGAGCTTCACCCTCAAACTCTTTATCGACACCCGCCATAATGCGCAGCAGTGTGGATTTACCGGAACCGTTTAAACCCAAAACGCCGATTTTAGCGCCCGGGAAAAACGATAGCGAAATATCCTTGAGAATTTGTTTTTTGGGTGGCACAACTTTGCCAACCCGGTTCATGGTGAATACGTATTGCGCCATGGAAATCCGTTAGGTTGATGAATGAGACAGCAAAGTGCTGAGTAGCCTCAGATGATAGTGCTCTGTGCTTGGAAAGGCCAGAAGATGCCTCCGGGCAACATCCAATGGCTATAAAAAGAAAGCGTGGGTTTTGTGATGCGTTGGATGGTGACGAAGAGGGCAACTGGCTCGCTGCCCACTTAAAGGAGCTATTTACGCATCCCAATCATCTTCAATGGCACGCTGTAAACGACGCTCTTCAAGCCATGCTTCTACCTGTCGGCGGGCGCGTAACGAGTCGGCTTTGCTTGGTTTATGCTTGCCGTATTGATCATCGTTTACGGCATCAAGATTATCGAATTCGTCAGCTTCAAGGTTTTCTGCTGAGTAGTTCTCACGATTTAAGGGGTCACGGCTCATGGTATGCCCTCCAACCCAAGCCGGCAGGCCGGCGTCACGATGGCTTCTTTTGAAAGAAGCGCCAAACGCTGTAGCAGCGCCTAGCCGCTATATAACGCTACATGGGCTTAAGGTCAAGAGCTAGCTGTTAATTAATGAGTCCTGTGCTTGATGAGCGGTGTTATCACTGCTTTGTCATTCAGCCAAAGCCAGTTGTGCCTCCACGCGCTCAGTAACATCTTTTTGTACGCCGATGAAATACACCAGGTGGCCTGTTTCATCAAAAACGGGCGTTGTGGAGAGCGTTGCGTTGCAATCATGTTTGTTATTCCACTTCTGGCAGTTTCAGCGCACTAAGCACCGCCCCAGCCGCCGTAAGCGCCAAAAGCAACAGCAACGCCGCACTACCTAGCCATTGGGCCAGCCCGCCAATAACGCCGCCGACAACGAGCATGAGCAGGCCGGTTAAGGTATTGGAAAGAGCAACATACAGAGCCCGGTCATCCTGACTCGCCATATCTACAATATAGGTTTTGCGTCCCAAGCGGACACCGTGGTGGACGATCACCAGCAACGCATACACCAAGGCATATGGCCAAACACTCTGAGCCCAGGTGCCGGGTAGCCAGGCCAAGCCAGCGCCCAGTAAACAGCAAGTAACGGTGCCAATAGCCGCATTACGCATTACACGGCGACTGGATTGGTCGGCTAATTTACCCCAGATAGGGCTTCCCACCATTGCTGCAAGACCCGATACCACAACAAGCAGGCCTAGCCCGCCTAAATTAGTACCGCTTTGCTGCTGGCCGAGTAGCGCAATGTAGGGTAGCGCCAGTGCGCTGGAGAGCAGCAATGCTCTGGCAACATTGAAATGTAGAAACGTACGATCCTTTTTTAAGAGCGATAAGCCAAGCTTAATGCTGTCCCAAGCGCTCTCTCCGCCTTCCACTGCTCCTGGCACTTCTTTAATACGTGCAACACAGAGCGCGTTTAGTAGCCAACTGAAGGCGGCAACACTTAAAAGTACAGCCAGAGCTAGGTTGCCTGGTTGATTACCCAGCAACATAAGCACGCCACCCGCCGCCAGGGTTGCGCCGCCCGCTATGCTACCGCTCCACCCCATCAAGGAGCCACGGCGGCGTTTGGCAATGGTTTTACCCATGACATCTTTGCTAGCAATCGACGAAAGCCCACGTGCTAATGAAAGCAGTATCAGTACGCCTAACACCGCAGCGCCGCCCATACTGCCACTGCCCGTTAGCGCTAATGCGGCCAGCGCAAGCGCAGCAATTGCCTGAAGGGCCGCGCCTAACACCCAGACGCCTTTACGTTTAGGTTTTAGACGAATAAAGCCCGCCACGAATATCTGAGGTAACAGGGCACCAGACTCACGAATAGGCACCAATAGCCCCACCATCCAGATGGGCGCGCCGATAATCCCCATTAGCCAGGGAAGCACCAAGCGTGCGCTGGATAGCTCGTCTGCAAGCTTATTCCCCAGGGAGGCCCATAGGTGCAGAAAAAAATTACGTGGTTGTTCGGCGCAGGCCTGCTCCGGAATATCAGCACAGAGTCGACTGTCCTCATCGCCCGTCAGCCACTCAAAAACACGCGCTTGAGAAATGTTGGGTCCAGCCATTACAGCTCCTTGGCGGTTATACTCCTGGAATGACAAAATGCAGCGACAGAATGCCACCATTATATGGGTAAGGAGACCGAAAGTGTCACGGATCCAGATTCGCTATTGCACGCAATGCCAATGGCTTTTACGCAGTGCTTGGTACGCTCAGGAGCTACTCTCCACTTTCGGGGAGGATTTAGATGAGGTGGCCCTTGCACCTGCGCATGGCGGTACCTTTGAAATTTGGTGTGATGACACATTAATTTGGGAGCGCAAGCGTGATAGCGGCTTCCCGGACAGCAAAGTGCTGAAACAGCGCGTTCGCGACCAGATCGAACCGCACCGTGACCTGGGGCATATCGACCGATGAACCAGGATCGTCAGGCTATTCTTTATGGGCTAGGTGCTGTGGCGCTGTGGTCAACGGTGGCGACTGCTTTTAAAGTCGGCCTGGGTTTGATGGGGCCGGTTGAATTAATGTGGCTTGCTGCGTTGGTTTCCTGGCTTTTAATGGGCGCTCTGGTGCTTAAACAAGGCGCTATGAGGCAGGCGTTAACCAGCGGATGGAAAACCGCCTTATGGGCGGGGATCATGAATCCCGTAGCTTACTACCTGGTGCTGTTTGCTGCTTATGATCGCCTGCCTGGCCAGGAAGCGATGGCGCTTAATTATACGTGGGCGCTAGCGATGGCATTTCTAGCGGTTCCCATACTTGGGCAGCGGTTAACCCGGGTGGATATTTTGGCAGGTGTGGTGGCCTATGCGGGCGTATGGGTAATTGCTACGCGGGGCGCGGTACTCAATGTGTCGTTTGCGGACCCTATTGGCGTGCTGTTCGCGCTTTCATCGACCTTGTTATGGGCGCTTTACTGGTTACTTAATGCACGTGACCGTCGCAAGCCTATCGTCGGGCAGTGGCAGAACTTCACCGTTGGACTACCGGTGTTAACCGTTTTATTGCTTATGGGGCCTGGGCTTCAATGGCATGGCTGGAAAGGTGTTGGTGCGGGGGTCTATGTTGGGCTGTTCGAAATGGGAATCGCGTTTGTCCTGTGGCAAATGGCCGTTCATAAGGTTTCGCGCGCAGCGAAAGTTTCGACCCTGATTTTTCTTTCGCCTCCGGTTTCTTTGATGCTGCTTTATTTAGTGGTTGATGAGCCTCTGCTTTTCTCTACGTTTATTGGATTGGGACTGATTTTATTTGGGTTGGCACTTCAGCAGCTGCAGGTGAAGCCTGTCGCCGTCGAGCAATAAGCCCCATTTTTTATCGCCCGCTGCGAATGGGTTGGGTGCAGGAAAATCATGATGCGCCATCGAGCCGCTCTGTGTGTCGGAGCCTCTGGGTCCAGCGTAGCTTTTCCTTGATCACCTGGGCATCGATTCTGATCGGCCACCAGCGCTTGGAGCACCGCCATGGGTCGCTAGGAAAGCGCTGAAAGCCCTAATGGAGTTCTTGTCGCAACTTGAGACGGCGAAGACCATTTGTGATCAGTTGGCCGATGCCTGATAACCGCCGCCCAAAAGCGGTTCAAGCTCAGGCCACACGTTATCCAGAATCATTGGCTGTGCCTCGGCCGTGGGGTGGATGCCATCCTCCTGCATAAGCTGTTCGTTAAGCGCCACGCCCTCTAATAAAAACGGCAACAGCGGTACGTCATACTCTTCGGCCAGGGAGTGGTAAACGCCGGTAAAGGCATCCCGGTAGGCCTGGCCATAGTTGGGTGGGATATCGATACCTAACAGCAGTACCTGAGCATCAACCTCTTGGCTTTGCTCAATCATACTGGCCAGGTTAGAACGCATCTGATTGGGTGCCAGCCCACGCAAACCATCGTTGCCCCCCAACTCCAGTAGCACGATATCAGGCTGCTGCTTCTCCAAAATGGCGCTAAACCGCTGTAATCCACCTGAGGTGGTTTCGCCGCTAATACTGGCATTGACCACGTCTGCTTGGCCGCCCAGACGCTCTTCTAGCAGAGGAACCCAGCCTTGCTCGTGCTCAATACCATAAGCAGCACTCAGGCTATCACCCATAACGAGTATGGTGGGAGGCTCACTTGCGTTGAGCGCAGGAACGCTTAAGGTGACTATCAGAACCACCAGATAGCCGGTTACCATACGGTTACGTTTTTGCCATGTCACAGGGATGCCTCGCTTCATGCCTCACTCCTCAGATAAAGCTGCATACTCGTCCAGCGCTGATGCGTCGCCACAAGCAGACAGTCACTCTATCACTGACGGTATTGCGCAGAACAAGGTTCCCCATGCTGCGTTGGGTCGGCCTGTGCTGCATGCAGAAATGCTATCGAAGAAAGTGACCAGTGGCGAACGCACGCTAACTATTCTGGACCAACTGTCGTTAAGCGTAGCGGCCGGAGAGAGCGTTGCCATTTTAGGCAAAAGCGGGGCTGGAAAATCAACACTGTTGGGTCTGCTTGCCGGATTGGATACCCCCAGCGATGGCGAACTCACGCTGTTTGGTAAGGCGCTTAGTCGTTTGGATGAGGATGGCCGCGCGGCGTTAAGGGCTGGGCGCGTGGGCTTTGTGTTTCAGAACTTTCAGCTGCTACCCACCTTAAGCGCGCTAGAGAATGTGTTACTGCCTTTGGAGCTTTCACCGCGTGCCGGGGAAAACCATATTGCTCAAACATGGCTTGCTAAAGTGGGGTTGGGTGAACGTGTAGACCATCTACCCAAGCAGCTTTCAGGCGGTGAGCAGCAGCGGGTAGCGATTGCCCGGGCGTTTGTCACCGACCCTGAGCTGGTGTTTGCGGATGAGCCGACCGGCAACCTCGACCATGATACCGGCGCTCAGGTGATCGACCTGCTGTTTACCTTAAATCACGAGGTTGGAACAACGCTTATCCTGGTCACCCACGACCACGCTTTGGCACGCCGCTGTGACCGATGCCTGCAGTTAACTCAAGGCAAGCTATTACCCTTTGTACCTGCTGAACCCGGTGTGGCAGGGGATGGGCAATGAGCGATATACCATGGCGGCTGGCCGCCAGAAGCTTAAGGCGTGACTTACGCTCGGCGGATGTTCGTGCGCTCTTTGTTGCCCTTGTGCTGGCGGTTGCCGCCTCCACTATGATCGCTTTTTTTCTCGACCGGTTAGAGCGCGGCCTTGAGCGTCAGGCTGGGCAAATGCTGGGAGGGGATATCGTATTGGAGCAGCGCACCCCTTTTTCAGAAGAGCTACGCACGACGCTGGAAGAGGCAGGCTTTACGCTAAGCGACCAGGTCGGGCTGGTATCCATGATTAGCTTAGGGGACCGTTTTCAACCAGCTAGCCTTAAAGCCGTGGACGACGTGTACCCGCACTATGGCGTATCGCGTGTCGATTTAGGGGAGGGAACCGAGCAGATAGACTCCGGGCCACCAGCGGGAGAAGCATGGGCGGACCCACGCTTGGCGCAGCTCATTGAGATAGAGCTTGGCGACCGTGTAAAGGTAGGGCGAGCCGAGTTAACCATCAGCGGGATTATCGAACGGGAAGCGGATCAATCCGCGGGCTTTAGTAATTTTAATCCCCGCTTGATGCTCAATACGGCGGACCTGGAAGCAACCGGTCTTGTTCAGGAGGGCTCGCGTGTCGAGTTCGAATTATTGGCGGCTGGGCCTCCTCAAGCTCTCGACACTGTGCAGGGATTACTTACCGAGTTGCGCCAGCAAGGGGTCGAGGTGCGTGATGTTCGAGTGGACCGGCCGCAATTAGGTAACGCATTGCAACGCGCAGACAGCTACCTGGGGCTGGCAGGGCTTGCCGCCGTACTGCTGGCCGGAGTCGCGGTCGCCATGTCAGCAAAGCGCTATGTTGAACGCCACCTGGACACGGCAGCGTTGCTCCGCTGCTTTGGCGCCAGCCAGCAACAGCTTGTCATGCTGTTTAGCCTACAGCTTATCGGGCTGGCGTTGGCGGCATCCTTGCTTGGCGCACTGCTCGGCGTGGCGGGGCAGGCGCTGTTGTTGCACTTACTCGCCAGCTTTTTACCTATAACCTTA
Source organism: Halomonas sp. TP35 (assembly GCF_052375975.1). Classification (NCBI taxonomy): domain Bacteria; kingdom Pseudomonadati; phylum Pseudomonadota; class Gammaproteobacteria; order Oceanospirillales; family Halomonadaceae; genus Halomonas; species Halomonas sp. TP35. The sequence goes on from NZ_JBQSUZ010000019.1 coordinate 38,037, forward strand.
CCGCCACCGGGCATTATGCCGCTATGGCTGGGCGTATTAACAGCGATGGCAGTACTCGTAGGGTTTGCTGGGCCAACGCTATTACGCATTAAGCAGGTAAGTGCGCTGAAAGTGTTGCGTCGAGAGTTGGACCCTTTGCCTCCTGCCGCCTGGTGGGTAGCCGGTGTTGCCGCTATCGTATTTGGCGGCCTGCTATGGCTCTACTCCGGTAGTGCGCCTTTGGCGGTCGCCCTGCTACTGGGGGGAGGCATCATGCTCAGTGCGCTTTGGGGCATCAGCGCGCTGCTACTCAATGGCATTCTTCATGGCATAAAAAAGCTAACGGGTACAAGCGAGTGGATGCAGGCGCTGCGCCTGGGCGGGCGCCAACTAGCGCGTCGCCGCCAGGCAGGCGTGGGCCAACTGCTGGCATTCTCTGTCACGTTCTTTGCCATGGCGATGATCGTTCTGGTGCGTGGTGACCTGCTTTCAACCTGGCAGGCCCAGTTGCCCGATGACATGCCCAACTACTTCGCCATTAATATCCAGCCTGATGAGCGTGACCCCTTTGAGCAAGCCGTGGCGCCCCGTGTTGATATCCAAAGCACGCTGTATCCCATGGTACGTGGCCGTATTACCGCTATTAATCAGCAGCCTCCCATGGAAGCGGTACCTGAGGATGCCAGAGGCGACGGCTCACTGCGCCGCGAATTGAACCTGACCTGGCAGGCCGAACTACCTGAAGATAACCAGATAGTGGCAGGGGAGTGGTTCTCAAGTGAAGCACCCGTTGATGAACTACCTGTTGATAAACCACAAGGCTGGCTAGGCGCGGTTGATACGATACCGGCCGCTACCGTCCCTGTTTCCATTGAAGAAGGCTTGGCTGACCGGCTGGGACTATCACTCAATGATACGCTCACCTTTACTGTGGGCGGTGATGAGCTGATCACACGTATCACCAGCGTGCGCAGCCTCAATTGGGACACTTTTAAGCCCAACTTTTTTTTGATTTTCCCGCCAGGCGTGTTGGAGTCGTTTGGACATAGCTATATCACCGCGTTTCATCTGCCTGATGAGGAGCAAGGCCTAATTCGCCAACTGGTGAGCGACTTCCCTGGTGTATCGTTGATAAACGTTGATGCCATTTTAGGCCAGGTACGTGATGTGCTAACTCAGGTAACGCGTGCCATTGAGCTTGTACTGGTACTGGTGCTGCTGGCGGGTGTCAGCGTGCTCTATGCTGCCTTGACCGCAAGCCAGCCGGTACGCGCCCATGAAAGTGGCCTACTGCGTGTCTTTGGAGCAGGCCAGCGAATGATTTCCCGTGTCCAAGGGGCAGAGTATGCCCTGTTGGGTTTTACCAGCGGTTTAATGGGCGCTGTACTGGCTGAAGTCGCGACCGCCGCACTCTATCTCTACTGGCTAGAGCTACCGCCGCGCTTTCACCTCACCTTATGGTTAGCGTTACCCCTTGGAGGCGCGCTACTGATCGGATTTATCGGCCATGCGCTATCGCGGGGGCTACGCCGTCAGGCGCCCGCAGCGAGCCTGGGGTTGCTTGGGGAGGCCTAGGGGATTTTGAAGTTTTACACGGGTAGCCAGAGGAGCTTTCACTTCATGGCGGCCATGAAGTGTCTCCGCTATTAACAGCGGAAAACATGAGGATTAATTTAAAGCGAATGTGTCAGGTTTATATCGAATATAGTCGACAACGCTATCGGCAGCGACAGCCGCTGGGAGTTGTTTTCGACCCGTTAGCGAATACTCAGTGCTATCACTGAAACCCAATGAGGCACATGGCCGGGAACAGATTTACTCTCGATCCACTATCGGGCTGGAAAGTTCCTGTTTAAATTCAATCGTAAGACTACACCGTTGACTGATCATTCTATATTTTTATTAGGATAGTAATGTTACCACTTGAGTGTACGTCCGGCGTTATTAAACCACTGCAGTGACTGCTTTTTACAGTGCTGAAGAGGAATTGCGCAAATTGAAAAGATCGTTTACTTTTAGCTAAATGTGAATTTTTTCTAATGTTTGTTAATGCTATGAGCTAGTAGCTGAAGCGTATTAAAAAAACAAGAACATAGTAATTTACGTATCAAAAAAAAGACGGGTCTTGCTTGAAGGATCATAAAGTTCAGTAAGCGGTTGATAAGTTAGAGTAAAGTTTTTAGGTGACAGTGTTTGTCTTGTTTAAAGATTTCTTATTCTGACGGGTCACGGCTTTTCTAGTGCACCCAAGGCACGAAGCGTATCAATACCTCAAACAAAGCCAGTAAGGGGACTAGAAAATGCATACTGATGTTACATACTCAAATATTGATCAAATTTTTACACTGAGTGGGCTGCGATCAGATCACTGGCGCGAGTTACTCGCGGTAGCACGAAAGTGGTCATCAGACAAAGCGAGTGTCGATCAAGTGAAACGTGTGTTTGATCAATTGAGCGCTATCGAAATGCTACATGCATACCCAGGTGCACAATTAATAGAAGCGCTGGCGGCTTATATTGAGACCGACCAAAAGGAAGCATTTAATGCTTTGGTCGGGCGGATCTCTTTTTCAATTTTAGCTCGATATTACAAAGAAGACCCCCACGAATGGGAGGTTTTACCTCACACTGAGAAAGATATTGACCGGAATACATCGTCCACAACGACAGCGGATCGCCCCTATTTTGAAGTATTAGTGGTAGCGCCTGACAACGGCGATCTCATCAATCGTAATATCAGGCTGATGCGCAGCCAGCGCCAAAAAGAAGATGAGTTTATTTACGAGCCACTCGTTGTCAATAATTTTCAAGACGCATTTTGTGCTATCGCGGTAAATAGTAATATCTGTGCAGTCGCTATTTTCGACGGGTTTGATTTCGCGAGCCACCAGCCTGTACCGCAGCTAGAAAGAATGATGTCAGACCTCAATATACATGAGGATGACGATCATTTGGCGCTACAGTTAGCAACAACGTTGTCAGCACATCGGCCAGAGCTTGATATTTATCTGATGTCGGATCAACGTCCCCAAAATATTGCAAGTGACCCTCGTTCAATCTGTATACGTCGCGTTCTTTATGCGGTCGAAGAGCCTATTGAGTTACATCTGGCCATTCTTGAAGGGGTACGCGTTCGCTACGAAACGCCCTTTTTCGACAATTTAAAACGTTATGCCCAACGTCCTGTTAGCACCTTTCATGCGTTACCCATTGCACGAGGTAAATCGGTTTTTCACTCCGATTGGATTCGCGACATGGGGCAGTTTTATGGACGCAACTTATTTTTAGCTGAATCGTCGGCAACAACAGGCGGTTTAGATAGTTTGCTAGAGCCAACCGGTAATATTAAGCGCGCGCAAGAAAAGGCAGCAAGGGCGTTTGGGGCGGATCACTGTTACTTCATCACGAATGGCACCAGCACTTCAAACAAAATAGTACTAATGGCCGTTGCCCAACCAGGTGACATCATTATTGTTGACCGCAATTGCCATAAGTCACATCACTATGGCGCTGTGCTGGGCGGATTACTGCCCTATTATGTCGAAGCCTTTCCCATGAAAGAGTATTCGATGTATGGCGCTGTTCCATTACGGACCATCAAACAAGCGCTGTTGTCATTAAAAGCAGAAGGGAAGTTAGACCGTGTTCGTGTCGTTGATTTGACTAACTGTACATTTGACGGTCACGTTTATAATACACGACGTGTGATGGAAGAGTGTCTCGCCATTAAGCCCGATCTTGTATTCCTATGGGATGAAGCCTGGTTTGGTTTTGCTCACTGGTCGCCTTTCTTGCGCCCGCGCACGGCGATGGGAGCAGCCAGCAATATTGAAGCATGGCTGGACGATCCTGCTTCAATCACCGCCTACGAGCAACAGCAGAAGGAACTAGGAGAACAACTTAATGATGAGGCATTGCTCAATACGCGTTTAATACCTGATCCTCGTAAAGTGAAGCTGCGCGTTTATCAAACGAACTCTACGCATAAGTCGATGTCAGCGATCCGACAAGGATCCATGATTCTTGTTAAAGATGTTGATTTCTACGGTATTGAACCCCAACTGCATGAAGCTGTGTTTACTCATTCAACGACAAGCCCCAATCAGCAGCTAATTGCTTCAATGGACGTTGCGCGCAGGCAAATGGAGTTGGAGGGGTACGGGTTAGTCAGTAATTCGATTCAAATGGCGCTAGATATTCGCAATCAAATTAATAAACATCCATTAATATCGAAATACTTCCGCGTACTGGGTGCCGATGAAATGATCCCGAGCGAATTTCGCTCGAGCGGTTTTGAGGACTTTTTAGCCCAAGGCATCAATTGGAGCGATGCAGTACTCGCCATTCGCGACGATGAATTCTTTTTGGACCCTACACGTATCACTCTAATTTGCGGCACAGCTGGGTTCGATGGAACACAATTCAAGAGTTTGCTGGCCGATAAATATGAAATTCAGGTTAACAAAACATCACGTAACTCGGTGCTTTTGCAAACCAATATCAATAATACGAGAAGCGATGTAGCGCAACTGGTACACGTCTTACTTGAAATTGTAACGGAACTTGGGAAGAAGCTAAGTCATTTAGGGGAAGACGGTAAAAAAAGCTTTAACGAACGAGTCTACAGTTTGATGAGTGATGTGCCTGACCTGCCTAATTTTAGCTACTTTCACGAAACATACCGAAACGACGTTGCAGGTGTGGCGGTTGAGGGAAATATTCGTGATGCATTTTTCAAAAGCTGGAGCCCCGAGAATTGCGAATATGTCGGTTTATTCAGCGACGAATGTGACCGTCGTTTACAAGATGGCCCGCCCATGGTGTCAGCGAAATTGGTAATCCCTTATCCGCCTGGTTTCCCTATATTGGTTCCAGGGCAAGTTATTAGCAAAGAAACAATATCTTTCATGCGCAAGCTGGATGTTAAAGAGGTACACGGCTATGAAGCCAGCAGAGGTCTTCAGCTTTTAAAGCTTTCTTCTTCTGATACCCCTTAACATTTCTTCTACGTATTTCTTTGACTACGCCCCTTGCATAATAGATGAAAGGGGCGAACGTGCGGAGCTTGTTTGATATGGCGACTTGGGAATGGGTAGTAGCTATTCTAAGAGGAAGTCCGGAGCTAGCAATATTTTTAGCCTTGGCAATCGGTTACTGGGTAGGTGGGATTAAGCTTGGTAATTTCAGCTTGGGCGCTGTTACGGGAACACTGCTGGCGGGGGTGCTTATCGGGCAGCTAGGGATTGATATATCCCCACAAATTAAATCCATCTTTTTTATTATGTTTCTCTTTGCTGTTGGGTTTGGTGTTGGCCCTCAGTTTGTACGCGGTATTGCAAGTGATGGACTTCCCCAGGCAATTTTTGCCATTGTAATATCGATGCTGTGCTTAGCTTCTGTATATATAGCAGCTTCTATTTCGGGGTATGGCCCAGGCTTGGCAGCAGGCTTGCTTGCAGGAACACAAACTATCTCTGCCTCAATAGGTCTTGCGACTAATGCGATAAGTCAACTTGACCTTTCACCTGAGGAAATTCAGCAGCAATTAGATCTCATCCCCGTCGCCTATGCCGTTACGTATTTATTTGGAACAGTGGGTACCGGGTGGATCATCGCTTTTCTGGGTCCAAAGCTTTTACGCATTAACCTACAGGAAGAGTGTAAGCGCTACGAAAAAGAGATGTCAGTCGGCGCTTCCGAAGATGGTATGCATTCCGCATGGCATAAATACATCATTCGAGCTTATGAACTTAGCACGCCCGGCTTGATTGCCGGTAAAACGGTATCAGAAGCAGAAGCCAGTGTTGATGGGCGCCTGTTCCTGGAAAACTTGCGCCGTGGAGAAAAGATTATTCCCTTTGATGGCGATACCGTTTTACAAGTAGGCGATATTGTTGCTGTCTCAGGTAATCATGAAGCGTTAGTTGAGTGGAGCAATCGGGCTAAGGAAGTTGCTGATCCAGAGCTTTTGAATATACCTGTTGAATCGGTTGATGTTTTTATTACCAATAAAAAAGCAAATGGGAAAAAACTCATTGAGCTCGCTCAGCAGCCTATGGCTCGAGGTGTTTACGTTACACGTGTTCGGCGAGGCTCAATGGGCGTAGATATCCCTTTATATGCGCAAACTAAAATACATCGTGGTGATATCGTAACTATTAACGGTACGAAGAAACATATTGACGACATAATTGGTGAATATGGCTTTGCTGATCGCCCTACCAGTATTACTGATATGGTGTTAGTGGGTGCAGGTATCGTTTTGGGCGGATTAATTGGTGCTATAACTGTTCCAATCGATGGAATTCCGATCACGCTTTCCGTTTCGGGCGGCGCGTTGATTGCGGGTATTCTTATTGGCTGGTTACGTAGTTTTATACCGAAGCTGGGTACAGTACCAAGTGCAACGCTTTGGTTTATGAACTCGGTAGGTTTGAATATATTTATTGCTGTGGTGGGTATTACGGCGGGCCCCACGTTTATTGCTGGGCTTCAACAAGTTGGGTTCGAGATATTCTTTTGGGGGCTATTTGCAACCGCTGTCCCGATGGTACTCGGCCCATTGATTGGTAAATATATTTTTCGTTTCGATCCTGCTATTAATCTTGGCTGCTGCGGTGGGGCAAGAACGAGCACGGCATCTGTCGCTATGGTATCTGAGCAAGCCAAAAGCAACGTGCCCATGCTTGGGTATACGGTGCCCTACGCTGTCAGTAATACGTTCTTAACACTGTGGGGCATGGTTATCGTTATATTATTATCATAAGGACCTGTTTGATAATGCCTGCGCGGTTCAAAACCACCGCGCGGGCATTTTTCATTTACTTAATCCAGAAAAGCCATCCAGTCGCCATGAGCGGCATTCATGCAGTACCTGACGCGGATGCGATGAAAGTCGCGTCAGGCTGCGTTATGATAGCGGCCTGATTTCTTTCATGAACGATCCTTATCGACGAGGTTTCCCGCCAATGTTCAGCCGCGATATGACAATTGCCGGATTTGACGATGCGCTGTTTGATGCCATGCAGAAAGAAGTGGCCCGTCAAGAAGCTCACATTGAGTTAATTGCTTCCGAAAACTACGCAAGCCCCCGCGTAATGGAAGCGCAAGGCAGCCAGCTGACCAACAAATACGCTGAAGGTTATCCGGGCAAGCGCTACTATGGCGGCTGCGAGTTTGTCGATATCGCTGAAAACCTCGCGATTGACTACGCAAAAGAGCTGTTCGGTGCCACCTACGTTAACGTTCAGCCGCACTCCGGCTCCCAAGCCAACAGCGCGGTATTTTTAGCGCTGGTTAAGCCGGGCGACACCATTTTAGGCATGAGCCTGGACGCAGGTGGTCACTTGACCCACGGCGCCAAGCCTAGCTTCTCCGGCAAGCAGTACAATGCGGTTCAGTACGGCTTAAACGAGCAAGGCCTGATCGATTATTATCAAGTGGCGGAACTTGCCCGCGAGCACAAGCCGAAAATGATCATTGCTGGCTTCTCTGCTTACTCACAAATTGTCGATTGGGCTAAATTCCGCGAAATCGCCGACGAAGTAGGCGCTTACCTGCTGGTCGATATGGCCCACGTAGCGGGCCTGGTCGCGGCAGGTGTTTACCCAAGCCCCTTGCCTCATGCCCACGTTGTTACCTCAACGACACACAAAACGCTGCGCGGTCCGCGTAGTGGCGTGATTCTGTCGGCTGAAAACGATGCCGATATTGAGAAAAAGCTGCAGTCTGCCGTATTCCCCGGCGGTCAGGGCGGCCCGTTAATGCACGCGATTGCGGCCAAAGCGGTCTGCTTCAAAGAAGCCATGTCGCCTGAGTTTAAAGCCTACCAGCAGCAGGTCGTTAAAAATGCCAAGGTAATGGCCGGTGTGTTTATGGAGCGCGGTTTTGATATCGTTTCCGGCGGCACCGAAGATCACCTGTTCTTGCTCTCATTAATCAAGCAGGGCGTGACCGGTAAAGACGCTGATGCGGCACTAGGCCGTGCCCATATCACCGTTAACAAAAACGCCGTGCCTAACGACCCGCAAAGCCCGTTCGTGACCTCTGGCCTGCGCATCGGCACACCTGCGGTTACTACGCGTGGTTTCGGTGAAGAAGAGTGTCGTCAGCTGGCAGGCTGGATTTGTGACATCCTGGATGTGCTTGCCAAAGGCGAAGACACCAGCGCCATTGAAGCCCAAGTGGCTGAAAAAGTGGCAGAGGTATGCGGCCGTTTCCCGGTTTATAAGTAACGTTGTGATAAAGGGGTGCGTGAAGTGCCAGGTTAGCCCGTAAGGCTCAACAATTCACGCTATGTTTGAAAAAAGGCCTGCACGTTAACATCGTGCAGGCCTTTTGGTTTTAGCGACGCGTAAAAGTAAAATTATGCATGCTACTCAGGGTGGGGGATAAACGACTCCATCGCTTCAAGAATTTGATCAACGTCGGGGATGCGTCCATCCTGGTTAAATAAACATCTATGCTGTGGCTCGTATCTGGGCCAATAGCGGTAAGGCAGCGTCGAATAAAAGATGCCTAAGGTGGGCGTGTGCGTGGCCAGTGCCAGGTTTCTTACGCCCGTATCGCCACAAACAAGCAAGTCTGCCCGGGCCATGGTGTGCGTAAGCTCATCCAAGGGAAGTTTGTGCTGGATCGTAATGTTGGCGTGCTGCGCGGCCTCGGCAAGCAGGAAACCCCCTTTTTCACTCTCGTTGGCCCCTTCCAGCAAAATATGCTGATAATCAGGAAACTGTGAGGCGGCACGTAAAATAAGCGCCTTCCACACGTCCTGTGGAACAGATTTATTGGTTCCAGACGCGAAGGGGAAATAGTAGATAGCGCGAGTACTCTCGCTTGGGGAGTGAACGGGCAGCGCAAAATCGAGCGGGTACGAGGGCTGGTTGCCGAATACGTTTAAGAAGTCGAGTAAGACCTCGGCTTCGTAATGGTAGTTTGAGCGGGGCAGGGTAACGTCATACAGCCATCGGTTGTACCAGGGGCGATATGGAAACCCCATTTTTAAATGCGCACTGCTCAATAGCGTGAGTGCCCTTGAGCGTGAGGTATCCGCAAGATCAAACACAATATCGAACTTACCAAGCGTTTTAAGCGATGTGTACTGTTCTTTAATGCCGGTTGATGTGTCATGGATGAAAATGTCATCGACCAGGTCTTCAGGCACTGCATAGCGATATTTTCTGGTGGATGCCAGCGTCACGTGCGCGTGCGGGAAGGTCTTTTTTAATTCAACCAGAAAGGGGCGAGCCGCCATATAGTCGCCAAAAGCACATTGGCGTATCACTAAAACACGCTTGATATCCTCATGGCGTGTTTGGTTGGTCCACTGTAGTGATTTTTTCTTGAAATAACCTGATTTATCTTTCCATATCTTCATACTGCCGAGCCCGATAATAACGATTAAAACGACACTGCCGGTGAGACATACAGGGCAGTTGAGTAGGTGGCTCATAGTGAGTGTTCACTATGGGCTCGCTTACCAGCCCCCTTGGCCTTCCAGCAAGCTACGCATGTTATTATCCAGCTTTACTTGGAAATCTGCACTGCCCAATACCATGGCATCGCTTGAACGTACGACACGTGTGCTTACGTAGAGGTAATCCTGCCCTTGGGCATAGGTGCCCATCAAAATAGAGCGTGCATTATATTGTGAGCTTAAGCTCTGTACCTCGCGAGAAAGGATCAACTCGCCCACTTTCTCCTCAATAAACATGCTGTGGCGCATTTTGACTTCACGCACCTGCATGCCCTGCTGCGCAAGGGCCGAGGCCATGATTTCCGAGCTGATACGCCCAAACGTGGAGGATTGCGTGAGGTTGTCGATGTTGACAAAGGTCGCGGCAATCATGGGGTTGTAGCGCGTGATATCCGGGTTGCCAGCCACCATCTGTTGAGCGGCTTTATGCGCCAGCTCAGAAAGGTCGGGCTCTGGCGGACGCGTGTTAGCACTGTTCGTGGCACAGCCTGCTATGAAAAGCAGCAAAAGGCCCATCAATAACAGGCGGCTAGTCGCTAGAAACGTGTGCGGATGCGGTGATGTCGACGATATGAAATGCATGGCGTTACCAGGTACCTGTTACCGGAATAGAGGGGACAGCCGGTGCTTGCGGAACGCGATGCGGCGCATATTGGCGGCGGTCGCCTGCATTGATGTAATAGATATTCGATGAGGAGTAAAGAATACGCTCATCGTCGGTTATCTGAATGGTGATAATAACCTCTTCATTGCCTGTAGAGGTCCAGCTACCGCTAACGGCGTCGGCAGCAATCCCGGCGGGTATTAATCCAAGCGCGGGTTCTGCCCAGTGGTTATACGGAATAGTCGCGACCGCAATGCCTGCTGTTAGGGCTGTAAAGGTACCGACTGGCGGGCGAATAAAGCCCCGGTCTCGGTGTTCAACTACTTCCACGCCGATATGGACGTCGGCGGTGTTGGCCGTTGGCAGCGTAGTGAGGTTGGCGCCACGCGAAACGAGCTCGCTGGTCAGTAGCGTGCGAAAACCGCGTTCAAATTCGCCGCCGCTATACGTATTCAGGCTTTGGTGGTCAGGCTCGGTGATATATAAATCCCGAAAACGCACGCGCTCACGCTGTAGAATGCGGTTGGTTTCATAGCGCGCCAGTACTTCCCAGTGGTGAGCGGCCTGCATACGTTGCTGCTCAGTATAGGGATAGGTGGTGGCGATGGGGGCCTGCGAGGTGTTGGCATAGAAGCAGCCGCTTAGCAGTAAGCTTGCAAACCCTGCACAGGCAATACGGAATAATGGGGGCGTTAGTAAATGGCTTAAGCAGCTCTGCACCAGAGGTTCCTTATCGTGTCATAGGGTCTTTGATAGACTTGTCTAGTTTTACCATGCTTGGTAACCATCGGCCACGGGATTGAAAACTTGAATGAGCGATAACACGCATGCTTGAAGACCATCGCGGCGGCTCGCGCCATGATACGCTAATGTCCGCCTATCCTGCCGATGAAAGTGGTAGCGGATGGATGATTAGCTACATCGATATTATGACGCTGCTGGTGGCGCTATTTGTCATTATTGTGGCGGCAGCGGGTGCCAAGGCACCTGAACTGTTTCAAGCATCCTCAGAAGAGGCGGCTCAAACGTCAGACCTTGCACTTGACATACCGCTTCCAGAGCCAATAGAAGATGCACGGCAGCAGCGCACTATTGAGGCGTGGCGGCGAGGGCTGGACCCTTACGCGCTGAGCGCGGCACTTGGCGTTGCCGGGTTGCCCAATCGTATTGCTGAACCTGAGGCTACACCCGAAGCGCCGCCGCCACTGCTGGCACTTGCCCCAGTGGAGGTTTTACCGCCTGAAGAGGTTGCTGAACCGTTAGCGTGGATGCCTCCTGTAGAGCTGCCCACGCTGTTAATGCGCACGGATGATGAGGCATTAGCGACGCCCTTGGCTGACTATATGGTGCTACTGACAGACCACCCTCCGGTTAACGTTCAGGAAGTATCCATGGATGCGATCAATAGTGCCCAGGTACTTCAGGCCTCACTGGTCGAGCGTGTTGATGTCTCCCCCTACTTGCCCGACCTGGAAGGTGTTGAGGTTTCCCGGGTGGCGGAGGGGATTAGTTTACGCGTTCAGGATCAACTGCTGTTCCCTTCCGCTGAGGCACAGCTCACCAGTGGAGGAAGCTCACTGGTCGGCAGCCTGCTGGAAACCATTCAGCGATACGAAGGGGAGGTATGGGTAGAGGGCCACTCAGACAGCCAGAGTATTAGCACCGAGGAGTTTTCTTCAAACTGGGCACTCTCCAGTGCACGGGCCATTGCCATTGTTGAAGCGCTAGAAGCGGAAGGTGTCGCGCCTGAGCGCCTAAGAGCGGTTGGGCTCGCCGACACTCAGCCACTTGAGGATAACAGCACGCCAGAAGGACGGTCACGCAATCGACGCGTCGAAGTCGTCATTCATATTGAGTAAAAAGGCCCGCCGGGGTGGGCGGGCAAAAGAGCTTGGCTCGAATAGCTCGCTAGCCTCAGGGGAGGGGGGAATTGCTAGCGAGTACAATTTAAGTATAGTTGTAGTGTAGGTTTTTCCAAGCGTTTAAAGTCGGCTTAAACGTTTTGACAAGGCTCACGTTTTTATAATCTTGCTGAAATGCATCGTAACAGTGCGTTTAGCTGGCGCTGCTTCAAATACTGCTTAAATAAATTGTGGGGCAGGCTAATGCTCGCCCACCCCTTGGAAGCTTGATGAGCTGGGCTCCCACAATGTTTGTCTGGCCTTGAGGCTTGATGAGCATTGTGGGAGCTTTAGCCAGCGAATGGGGCTTGTGTGCTTGTTAGTGGTATTGCGGGAGGGCTGCTTGCGCTTCTTCGCCGTTTTGATCTACACGGAAGTGAGCAACTTTCTGACGCAGTTGGGTACTAAGCTGCGCTAACGTTTGGGTGGTATGGGTGCTCTGTTGCACCAGCCCGGCATTTTGCTGGGTCATCTGATCCATCTGGGTTACGGCCAGGTTGACCTGTTCAATGCCGCTGCTCTGTTCACTGGTGGCTGCGGATATTTCCTGTACCAGCGTACTGAGCTGTTGGATATCGGTGACCACGCTATTGATAATGTCACCGGTATTGCGAACTTGCTGGCTGCCTTCGGCGACTTGAGCGCCGGAGTTTTCAATCAGCTTTTTGATTTCCTGAGCAGCCGATGCCGAACGGCTGGCAAGCTGACGTACTTCATTGGCAACCACCGCAAAACCACGCCCCTGTTCACCTGCGCGTGCCGCTTCCACCGAGGCATTCAGTGCCAAAATATTGGTCTGAAACGCGATAGCATCAATGGTGTTCACGATACTGCTCATTTCTGCCGAGCTTTCGTTAATCGTGGCCATGGTGCTGACCACTGTGGTCATCGCGTCGCTTCCGCGCTGCGCATTATTCGCCGTGTTCGTGGCCAATTGGCGGGCATGCTCGGCATGGTCAGCATTCTGTTTCACGGTGGCCGTGAGTTCTTCCATGCTGGAGGCTGTTTCGGCAAGGGAGGCTGCCTGCTGTTCGGTGCGCGTTGAAAGCTCTTCGTTAACGCCCACAATTTGCTCAACGCCACTGTTGACCTGGTCGGCACCGTGATGAATATCGCCAATCGTTCCGGCTAGCGTCTGCCGCATACGGTTAATATCATAAAGCAGGCTTGCTTGGTCACGGCTGGAGAGCTGAGTACTACGGGTAAGGTCGCCATCCGCAATATAACGCACCACCGTTGCCGCATAACGTGGGTCTCCGCCCAGGCGGCGAGAAACATCGCGAATTACCCAGCCCATCAGCAGAGTGGCCGGCAAGCCGATGATTAACAGCATGATGATGGAATGCAGCAAGTTGGCGATGAATGCTTCGTTAATATCATCCACATAAACGCCAGTTGCCAGTGACCACTGCCATTCTGGCAGGTAGGCCACATAGCTGATTTTAGGTAGATGCTCGTCACCATTGGCACGGCGGGCGTAGTACTCAACGTGGCCGCCTCCCGCTTGCGCTGTGCGAAGCAATTCGGGATATAGCAGCATGCCGCCGGCATCTTCATAGTGGCTCATATCATCGCCAGGTGTTCGGCTAGGGTGGGAGATGACAATTAAATCGTCATTGAAAGAGAAGATATATTCGCCAGCGCCAAAGCGCACGCTGGACATATTATCGATAGCGCGTTGTTGCGCTTCTTCAAGACTCAGTTCGCCAGTGGCGACCCTTTCTTGTAACACTTCAATCTGGTTATGCACGCTTTCGACGATGTACTGAATGCTGTCACGGCGTTCGCTTTCGATCGTTTGGCGGTTCTCCCAGGCAAGCCAGCCCACCAGCAGCAGCATGGTGATCCAAATAATGCCCAGCGTTCCCCAGAGTTTTTGTGTTGTTGTTATTTGCATTAATATTTTCCTATCACAGCTAAGTAAGTAACGAATACATCCTATACCTATATCGGCCTAACGCTCTGTTACTTAAGGCGAACTACATAAAACTCGTTAGAAGGGCGTTGAAAATTCGCTATAAGCGCGCTGAAAAGGCGGCGGCATACAATCAAAAACGCCCCCGTGGCCAAAGCCAAGAGGGCGCTTTTCTGCTGCTAGCCTGGTTTAAAAATCGCTATCGTCGTGTGTGGAGCGTGATGGGAGAGGGGTTAAGGTCGACTGGCGATCCACTCGGAAGTGAGACACACGCTCGCGCAGTTGGGTGCTAAGCTGCGCAAGCATCTGGGTCGCGTGATTGCTCTCTTGCACCAGCCCGGCATTTTGTTGGGTCATCTGGTCCATCTGGGTCACGGCCAGGTTGACCTGTTCAATGCCGCTGCTCTGTTCACTGGTGGCTGCGGATATTTCCTGTACCAGCGTGCTGAGCTGTTGGATATCGGTGACCACACTATTGATAATGTCACCGGTATTGCGGACTTGCTGGCTGCCTTCGGTGACTTGAGCGCCGGAGTTTTCAATCAGCTTTTTGATTTCCTGAGCGGCCGATGCCGAACGGCTGGCAAGCTGACGTACCTCATTGGCGACCACCGCAAATCCACGGCCCTGTTCACCTGCACGTGCCGCTTCCACCGAGGCATTCAGTGCCAAAATATTGGTTTGAAACGCGATAGCATCAATGGTGTTCACGATACTGCTCATTTCTGCCGAGCTTTCGTTAATCGTGGCCATGGTACTGACTACCGTGGCCATTGCATCACTGCCGCGCTGCGCATTATTCGCCGTGTTTGTAGCCAGTTTGCGGGCATGCTCGGCATGGTCAGCATTCTGTTTCACAGTGGCCGTGAGCTCTTCCATGCTGGAGGCTGTTTCGGCAAGGGAGGCTGCCTGCTGTTCGGTACGCGTTGAAAGCTCTTCGTTAACGCCCACAATTTGCTCAACACCACTGTTGACCTGGTCGGCACCGTGATCGATATTGCCAATCGTTTCGGCCAATGATTCCCGCATACGATTAATATCATAAAGCAGGCTCGCTTGGTCACGGCTGGAAAGCTGGGTACTACGGGTAAGGTCGCCATCCGCAATATAACGCACCACCGTTGCCGCGTAGCGCGGGTCGCCGCCCAAGCGGCGAGAAACATCACGAATGACCCAGCTCATCAGCACCGCAACAGGAATGCCAATAATTAACAGCGCAATCAGCGAGCGAATGATACTGCTAACAAAAGCAGTTCTAATATCATCTACATACACACCTGCGCCAAAGGCCCAGTTCCATTCGGGAATATAGGCAAAATAACTGATTTTAGGGAACTGTTCGTCACCGGAGATTCGGCGCGAAAAGTAATCAACGTGCCCACCCCCTGAGCGTGCAGCTTCAAGAAACGCGGCGTACAAATGCATGCCTTGCGTGTCTTGGTAACCACTCATGTCCTCGCCAAGCGGTCGATTTGGATGTGATACGATCTTTAGTTGGTCGTCAAAGGCAAACAGATACTCCCCTTCAGCGAAGCTGGCGTTTGCTAGACTGTCAATTCCGCGTTGCTGCGCTTCGGCGAGAGTGAGTTCGCCGCTGACTACCTTGTCTTGAAGTGCCCCTAGCTGCGAGTGAAGACTTTCAACGACGTTTTGAATAGTGTTACGACGTTCCTGCTCAATGGTTTGACGAGTCTCCCAGGTTAGCCAGCCAACCAGCGTTAGCATGGCAAGGCAAATAATTCCCAGGATGCTCCAGAGTTTTTGATTCGTGGTTAATCGTGTCATGGTGTTCTTATCATAGCCTTTCAAATAATGATTGAAGCTTGTATATCGGCCGAATTGGCGATGTATTTAAGAGAAAGGCCATTTAATTTTTCTAGAGGGGGGCACAAACGAAATGCCTGCGGTGCAGGCATTTTTAAAACAGCATGTTAGCTATTTTTATTAAGAAAAATTAATGTGTTATTGTGTTTCTGGCGCAGGGCTGCCCATCAGTTCGATCAACTGTGCTTCCTCCGGCATTCCTTGAATGCGATCAATGCGCACAACGCCGTTGGCTACTTCACGCTGAAAAGCGCTGGTGGGTGTTGCGTAAAGCCCTAATGCGTCAAACAGCTGGTTATTCGTGTACACCTGCTCTTCAATATCACGGGGTTGTGCGCTGGCTGTTATTGCTTCCCCCTCTTCATGACGCTTGAGGGCTGCACTTGGGTCATCAGCCGCCAGCAGCGTTGCGGCTTTGGCAGGGCTGTCAGGCGCTAAAATACCCACCATGATATGGCGTAACTGTACCTCGCCTGCCTCTACCCACGGGCGGGTTTTCTTCCAAAATGCCTGACAGTAGGGGCAGTTGGCATCAGTGAAGGTATATATCACCCTGGGGGCTTCGGTGCTGCCATCCTGTATCCAGTGACTATCTTCGAGTAGTTGCCATGTTTCGGCTTCCAATGCTGCGCGGACATGCTGGTCCAGCTGGGCTTCCGTCAGGTTCTCGCCCTGGCGATCCGTTAGCGTGCCGACAATCGCGTGCTCACCATCTGGTGTTAAATAAATGGCTATTTCCTGGCCCTGGGCGCTCGCACCGAAACCGCTTAGCCCTCCTGGCGCTTCAAACTGACCATGAATTTCCCAGCCCTGGTCGGCCAATGCCTGCACCGGTGCAGGTAACTCGTTAGCTTGGCTGATATTGAAGCCTGCTAACAGCATCAAGCCGCTGAGCGCGGCAGGCAGCGTGAGCGCAGAGCCTTGGAAGGCAGGAAGTTTAAACGCAAACAATGTAAAAGCAGGGCGTTTTTTAATAGAGTATTTAATAGAGTAGTTTGATGTGCCAAACGTAAGCGGCATTACAACATCCTTGCGTAAGAACCAGAATAAGGTGACTAACTTATCAGAGCTTGCTCTGGTGGCATACCTTAACCCCCCGTGAACGTGTTGATAGAAGAAAAGGCAAACGGCAGGTATTGAACCAATGCAGCGTGTGTGTCAAATCGTTACAATGGCGGGCTAGACACTGCTGTTATTGCATCATGGTCCGCGCTTACACGCTGCAGGCATAATGTTTGGGCGATTGATGAATGAAAACGCGTTTGAGAACAGTCTTGAAAAAAGTCTGAAAACAGTGAGTGATAACAGGTTATAACATGCTTACTCGTGCGGCTTACAGCACGGACTGACAACAGGTTGACCGCTATGCATTGCCCTTTTTGTGGTGCTAATGATACTCGAGTGAGCGATTCGCGCTTGGTAGCGGATGGTGATCAGGTGCGTCGGCGCCGACAGTGTGCCAGTTGCCAGGAGCGCTTTACTACCTATGAAACGGCAGAGCTTTTGATGCCAAGGGTAGTAAAATCGGATGGCTCGCGCGAAAGCTTTAATGAAGTAAAGCTACGTGACGGAATGTTGCGCGCCTTAGAGAAGCGACCGGTCAGCGCTGAAGCCATTGAAGCGGCGGTTGAGCGTATTCGCCAAACCCTGCGCGCCCGAGGCGATCGTGAAATCAATGCGCGTGATATTGGTGAATCTGTGATGCAGGCATTAAGCAACCTGGACCAGGTGGCGTATATACGGTTTGCCTCGGTCTATCGTAAGTTCCAGGACATAGACGAGTTTCGCGCTGAAATTGATCGCCTCTCCCAAGCGCCCTCTTTGCCATCGGAGCGTGACAAGGAAGATACGTAATGAGCACCGTTGCCGCGTTTAGTGACGCTGACCACCGCTATATGGCTCGTGCCTTGCAATTAGCCAGGCAAGGGCTTTATACCACTGACCCTAACCCGCGCGTAGGCTGCGTCATTGTACAGCAGCCGTCTGGCCAGCCCGGGCATATTGTGGGGGAGGGTTTTCATGTGCGGGCGGGCGAGCCGCATGCGGAAGTTCATGCGCTTAACGCTGCGGGTGAACAAGCCAAAGGGGCAACGGCTTACGTCACGCTGGAGCCCTGTTCCCATACAGGGCGGACAGGACCATGTGCGTTGGCGCTTAAAAATGCCCAGGTGGCACGTGTTGTGGTCGCCATGGTCGACCCTAATCCGCAAGTCAGTGGGCAAGGAGTTGAGCTACTAAAGGCGGCCGGTATCGACGTGCAAATCGGCTTGTTAGAGCAAGATGCACGGGCGTTAAATCCTGGTTTTATCGCTCGTATGCAGCATAAGCGGCCCTTTGTGCGTCTAAAAATGGCCATGAGCCTGGATGGGCGTACGGCGATGGGGTCGGGTGAATCGCAGTGGATAACGGGGCCTGAAGCGCGCAGTCATGTTCAGCGCCTACGTGCGCGTTCGAGCGCTATTTTGAGTGGCGTTGACTCGATTATTATGGATGATTCACGGTTGACGTTGCGGGCTGATCAACTGCAAGTAGAGAATGCTGATATCGTGGCGTTACGTCAGCCGCTGCGCGTTATTGTGGATACGCGTTTGCGCCTGCCTTTAGCGGCGGCCTGTTTAAGTGAGCCTGGCCGTACCTTGATAATGACCACGCCTGCACACTCGTCAGAAAAACGCGCCAAGTTAACGGTGGCTGGCGCAGAGGTGCATGTGTTTGAGGCGGGGAGCGATGGGCGTCTTCCGCTGGGCGAATTGCTTGGTTGGCTGGCTGAAAACGAACAGGTCAACGAGCTGCTGGTGGAGACTGGCGCCACGTTAGCTGGGGCGCTGCTGGATGCCAGGTTGGTGGATGAGCTGCAGCTTTTTGTGGCGCCTACTTTATTGGGTGGTGAGGCAAAGCCGCTCTTTGCGCTACCTGGGCTCTTACAAATGGCGGATCAGCGGCGTTTAACCATTCATGATATACGAGCGATAGGGCGAGATTGGCGTATTATTGCCTCTCCAGAGCCCGACTAGCGCAGGCGGCGATAGCAAGGTACTCTGTCGCAATTAATCGTGTCGCAATTAATCGTGTCACAATTCAGAGGGTCGCTATCGGTCATTGATGGTTGCCCGCTTATTGTCATCAACGTGGTGTCACGATGGTTACGTAGTGCGCAGCCCAAGTGTTGCGCAGCATCGCATACTCTGCGAACTCATATTTAGGAGCTTCCATGGCGCACTCTTCCTCGGGGGGCTTGGCCTCTATTGCTGAACTGATAGACGATATCCGCCAAGGCAAGATGGTGATCCTTATGGATGATGAGGGTCGCGAAAATGAAGGCGATATCATCATGGCGGCCGAAAAAGTTCAGGCCGAGCATATCAACTTTATGGCGCGGTTTGCCCGTGGCCTGATTTGTATGCCGATGACGCGTGACCGGTGTGAGCAGCTTAATCTGCCATTGATGGTACGCGACAATGGCTCAGGGTTTGGTACCAAGTTCACGCTCTCTATTGAAGCAACCCAAGGCGTGACCACGGGTATTTCTGCGGCAGACCGTGCGCGAACGGTTCAAGCGGCCTGTGCGCCTTATGCCAAACCGACCGACCTTGTTCAGCCGGGGCACATTTTTCCGTTAATGGCTGAACCCGGCGGTGTGTTGCGTCGTGCAGGCCATACCGAGGCGGCCTGTGATCTGGCGGCGCTGGCGGGCTGTGATCCCAGCGGCGTGATTTGTGAAGTGATGAACGATGATGGCAGTATGGCGCGCCGCCCGGAGCTTGAGGCGTTTGCCCTGCAGCATGGTATCAAAATCGGTACCATTGCCGACTTGATTCATTACCGTATTATTCATGAGCAAACCGTTGACCATGTTGAAACATCAACGGTAATGACGTCCCAGGGCGAGCTGGCGTTGCATGTTTTTCGTGATCGTATTCAAGGCGCACATCATTTGGCGCTGGTGAAAGGGCAGCCGACGCCTGAGCAGACCACTACCGTACGCGTTCATTTAGCCGATACGCTGCGTGACGTGCTTGGTTTGGCGAAAGATGATCAGGGGCGCTGGAATGCCCATCGTGCCCTGGAAGAGGTCGCGAGTTCTTCCGCCGGTGTGCTGGTGCTTATTGATGACGGCCGCCCACATCAGGATTTGAAAGACCAGTTGGATGTGTTTTTAGATCGTGTGCGCACCCCGCGCACCAGTGAATCTGATGGCACAGGCAACTATTTGACGATTGGTACTGGCTCGCAAATTCTACGCCATCTAGGGGTAGGTAAGATGCGGCTACTAAGCTCACCGTGGAAATTTTCAGCGCTCTCGGGCTTCGACCTTGAAGTGGTCGAGCTTGTGGGGCCTGATGACATCACGTGTGAGCCAATTTCTCAGCAGGAATAAATTGATGCAATCCCTCTCTCAAGTAGAAGGCACGTTTGTCGACGTCGATGGTCGCTACGTTATTGTGGTTGGCCGGTTCAATCACCATGTGGTTGATAGCCTTGTAGAAGGCGCGATTGATAGTTTGACGCGTCATGGCGTAGACGCCGAAAACATTCACCTTGTTCACGTGCCGGGCGCCTGGGAATTGCCGCTCGCTGTGAAGCGTGTTCTGAAGGTCATGAAACCTGATGCAGTGATTGCGCTGGGCGCGGTTATTCGTGGCGGTACGCCGCACTTTGAGTACGTGGCGGGCGGCTGTAATACGGCTATCAACCATTTGCAGCTGGAGTTTGATACACCGGTTGCCAATGGCGTTTTAACCGTTGAGTCCATCGAGCAGGCAATTGAGCGTGCGGGTACCAAAGCGGGTAATAAAGGAACGGAAGCTGCAATGGCCGCGATGGAGATGGTCTCATTGCTGCGTGCGTTACCGCTAGGAGAGTCACAATGAGCGAGCGCCGTGAGCGTAAGGCCTCTGCTGCCCAGCAGAGCCGCCATGCTGCCCGTGAGCTTACCGTCCAGGGTCTTTACCAGTGGCAGATGACGGGTAAATCAATCACCGCCGTTGAAGCCGAGTTCCGCAGCCAGGTCGCCGATGACGATCTGGAAGATCATGAAAATTGGGTTAAGGTAATGGAGATTGCTGACAAGGCACTCTTTCATGAGCTTTTGCACAATACGGCACGCTATAAGACCGAGCTGGATCGCGAAATATCACCGTTGCTGGATCGCCGTCTGGAAGACCTGGACGCCGTCGAACTGGCTATTCTACGCTTGGGCGCCTATGAGCTTTCTCGCCGTATGGAAGTGCCGTATCGCGTGGTGATTAACGAAGGCGTTGAACTGGCCAAATCCTTTGGCGCAACCGACGGCCATAAATACGTAAATGGTATTCTCGACAAGCTGGCTAACCGCTTGCGAAGTGCCGAGGTCAGCGCCCGCCGCCTGTAACGGCGCGCCGTCTGGTACTGTGGTTAAGGGGCCTTTGTGCTTGCTGAATTTGATTTGATTCGCCGTTATCTGATGCCGTCGCAAGCGCCACTCCCGGCAGATGGTGTCGCACTGGGTGGTGGCGACGACGCCGCACTGTTAGTGCCTAAAGCGGGTCATCAGCTAGCGGTGAGCGTTGATACCTCTGTCGTTGATGTTCACTTCCCGCATGATGCGCCCGCCTTTGCGGTAGGGCATCGTTCGCTCGCCGTCGCATTAAGCGATTTGGCGGCCATGGGGGCAGACCCTCGCTGGTGTTTTATGGCGCTCACGCTTGATCAGCGTACCTTTGCCAATGATCAAGCGATTCATGCCTGGCTTGAAGCGTTCGCCAAGGGGTTTCATACGCTTTGTCAGCGTCATGCCACCACCTTGGCCGGTGGCGATGTTACCTCAGGTGCGCTTACGATTGGCGTTACCGTGATGGGAGAGGCGCCTACGGGGCATGCCTTGACCCGCTCTGGGGCGACGCCTGGCGATATGATCGCCGTGACCGGCGCCTTGGGCGGCGGGGCGGGTGGGCTAGCCCTTTGGCAACGTGGCGAGCGTGATCTTCAGCATCCCCTGCTACGTCGTTATCTCCTGCCTGAGCCACGTTTGGCCGCAGGCGTTGCGCTTCGAGGGCTAGCCAACGCCGCTATTGATATTTCTGACGGGCTGCTGGCGGACCTTGGTCATCTACGCAAGGCATCAGGCGTTGGGGCGGCGCTTGATATGGCATCGCTGCCGCTGGCTGAGGCGCTGGAAAGTACCCTTGGCCGTGACGCTGCCTGCAACGCTGCGCTCTCGGGGGGGGATGATTATGAACTGTTGGTTACTCTGCCTGCTGAGAACGTTGCCAGCGCGCAGCGTGCGCTTGGCAAGCTGGGGCTACCCTTAACCGTTATTGGCCAATGCAGCGACACGTTGGGTGTAAAAGGGATTGCACCTAACCTGGATACTGGCTGGCAGCATTTTCATGAGGGGGCGCCATGAACCGTGCACCACCAAGTGTGTGGCGTCGCCCAACGCATTTTTTTGCGTTTGGTTTAGGCAGTGGAACGGTGCCCTGGGCGCCAGGCACCTTTGGCACGCTGGCCGCTATTCCTTTCTACTGGATTATGGCGGAACTGCCCTTGGGTTGGTATTTGGGCATCGTGTTCGTGGCCTTTGTGGTTGGCGTTTGGCTCTGTGATAAAACATCGCACGACTTAGGGGTACATGATCATTCCGGCATTGTTTGGGATGAGTTTGTCGGCTACTGGATCACCATGGCTGCCGTTCCCTTCTCCTGGGAGGCGGCGCTGTGGGGCTTTATTGTTTTTCGCATTTTTGATGTGTTTAAGCCTTGGCCTATCCGCTGGGCTGACCGACGTGTGGCTGGTGGCTTTGGTATCATGATTGATGATGTCATGGCCGGGATCTATGCCTGGAGCACCATGCACTTATGGTATTGGTTGCACTAAAACGCAACCGCAGGTGACACTGGGCAGCACTCACTTCCTATTCGTGCGGTTGCTCAAGGAGATGGCATGCGCAAGGAACGCTTAATTGTCCCTATTGTGGCCGCACTAGCCATTGTTTGGATGGCGGGACAGCTGCTATCCAGCGTGCTGTTTGAGCGTAGCCTCCGCCAAGCGCTGGAAGACCTGGAGGCACGGGGCGAGTGGCGCGTGTCTCGTGTTGAGAGCAGTCGGGGATGGTTAAGTTCTCAGGGGCGCCTTCTGCTTTCCCCCCTGCTGGGACGCCCCTGGCAATTGGAGCTTACTTACCGTGCACGTCACGGTATTTTAAGCACGGACGTCGAAGGTACTTTTTTGCCCCGGTTGGATACGGCGTTACAGCGTGCGGTAGGGGAGGTAACCGCCGCCTCCGCACCACGTTGGAAAGGCCGTTACCACACGCTTACTGGGCATAGTGAGCTACAACTGGCGCTGGCGCCGTTTATCATTCAGCAAAGCGGGCGGGAGCTTGAGGTCCGTGGGGGGCGGCTGCGGTTGGAGGGCGTGTTTGGCGATTGGCGATTACGCGTTCGCATGGACCAGTTGGCGCTAACCGATGGTGCTGCACAGTTAACCCTGGGACCGCTGCTGCTTGAAAGCCGTTACACCTATATCGAAGATGCCCACCACTTCGCTCAACGCGACCATCTGCATATTGAGGCCTTGTCACTTCACTACCCAGCGTATGACGTAAAACTGGCACCGCTGGATATACACAGCTACATGGTGCTGGATGAAAGTGAGTTGCGTCTCACCGGCGAGCTCATTATGGGCGACGTTATGGTGCCTACGGAGGCACCCGATACGGCGCTGCTTAATGGGCATATTGTCATGGAACTATCACGCCTTAACGCTGATGCGATACGTCAGGCTATCCGTCGGCTGCGCCAGGAAGCGGCTTGGGGAGATGCCAGCTTGCCGATGGCCGAAGGGCTGCTATCCCGGCTTGAACCTGATCTACTGAAAATATTGAGTGACTCTCCGCGATTGGATGTTCTCACTGTGGACGTGGATAGCCCGCTGTTGGGAATTCGTGTTGACGCCGATGGCGCTCTCTTTTTCGATGCTCGAAAGCTGGATCAGCTCAATGTCACCTTGCTTGATAAGCAGGAAGAACGTGCCCGTTGGCTTGAGCGCCTTGACGGCGATTTTATTTGGCATGATGCACCGACGGTGGCCGCCTTATGGCTGGGCTTGCCGTTAGGAACCCGTGAGCTGCAGTTTGACGTTATACGCGGGAATTGGCGTGTTAATGGTCGTCCCATGCCGGACCTCTGGTCGCAATAGGCGGCTCCAAGGGTTGAAGTTTAAGCCGGTTGCCCGCATTCCATAAGCAATGCTAAGCGGTATATCCGCTAGTCACTGTTTACCGGAGGGTATATGAGCGACCAGGATTACGACCGCGATGACGATAATCTCGGCTGGCTGGGAGAAGATGTCCCGTCATCTGCTGAGACTGAACATACAGGTGAAGAGCATCATCGCTCCGATGGCGAGCGGACAAATTCGCTGGTTCCTGCCAGTGATATGCTGCCTGAGCGTATTTATTTACTGCCCATTCATAACCGCCCATTTTTCCCCGCCCAGGTTCAGCCACTGGTCATTAACCGTGAACGCTGGGAAGAGACCATGCGTCGCGTAGGTAATACGCCCCATAAAACATTGGGCGTTGCCTTTGTGGGTGAGGGCGGTGTGGAGTCGTTAGGTCATGACGATTTTCCCGAGATAGGCACCGCCGTTAGAGTGCATAAACTAAAGGGCGAAGATCAGCAGATTCAGTTTATTGCCCAGGGCGTGCAGCGTTTTCAAATCAAACGCTGGCTGTCTAAAGAGCCGCCGTATCTCGTTGAAGTTACCTATCCCAAAGAGCCCGTTGATGCGGAAAACGAGGAGACGCGTGCGTATGCCATGGCGATTATTAACGGCATCAAAGAGCTGCTGCCGATTAATCCGCTGTATGGCGAAGAGTTAAAGCACTATCTGAACCGTTTTAGCCCTCATCAGCCAGGCCCCCTTACCGATTTTGCCGCCGCGATTACGTCAGCCAAAGGTCCTGAGCTTCAGGATGTGCTGGATACGTTGCCGGTAGAAGAGCGGATGCACAAGGTGCTGCCACTGCTGCGTAAGGAAATTGAAGTCGCGCAACTGCAAAGCGAGATCAGCGAGCAGGTTAATGCGCAAATGCAGGACCGACAGCGTGAATTCTTCCTGCGCGAGCAGTTAAAGGTCATTCAGCGTGAGCTGGGTATTTCCAAGGATGACCGCGAAAACGACGTTGATACCTTTAAAGGCCGTTTGGAGTCGCTGGTTGTTCCTGAGCGCGTCCAGAACCGTATCGATGATGAGCTTAATAAGCTAAGCGTGTTGGAAACCGGGTCACCCGAGTACGGTACGACCCGTAACTACCTGGACTGGCTAACGTCATTGCCCTGGGGGGTGACCAGCCAGGATAAGCTTGATCTAAGCCATGCCCGTGAGGTGTTAAACCGCGACCACGATGGTTTGCAGGACGTTAAAGAACGCATTGTCGAGTTTCTCGCGGAAGGCACATTTAAAGGCGATGTAGGCGGTTCCATCGTTTTGCTCGTGGGCCCGCCAGGGGTCGGCAAGACGTCTATTGGCCGTTCTATCGCAGAGGCGCTGGGCCGCGAGTTTTATCGTTTCTCTGTCGGCGGAATGCGCGATGAAGCCGAGATTAAAGGCCATCGCCGTACCTACGTGGGCGCCATGCCCGGTAAGCTGGTGCAGGCGTTTAAAGAAGTCGAAGTCGAGAATCCGGTGATTATGCTGGATGAAATCGACAAGCTGGGGCAGTCGTTCCAAGGGGATCCTGCCTCAGCACTGCTTGAAGTGTTAGACCCTGAGCAGAATGTCGACTTCCTGGATCACTACCTGGATGTCCGGATGGACCTTTCCAAGGTGCTGTTTATCTGCACGGCTAACACGTTGGACTCGATCCCCGGCCCGTTGCTGGACCGCATGGAGCAAATTCGCCTTTCAGGTTATATCGCGGAAGAGAAGCAGGCGATTGCCAAGCACCACCTGTGGCCGAAGCTTCTTAAGCGCAATAACATGCCTAAAAAGTGTATTAACTTAACCGAGGCAGCGTTAAAGCAGGTTATTGAAGGCTACGCCCGTGAGGCCGGGGTTCGGCAACTCGAAAAGCAGCTTCACCGTATTGTACGTAAAGCGGCGGTTAAGCTTCTGGAGGAGGAGATCGAAACCGTCAAGATTTCGGTCAACAATCTGGAAGAGTTTTTGGGAGCGCCTCTTTTCCGTAAGGAAAAAGTACTCAAAGGCGAAGGCGTGGTAACAGGGCTTGCCTGGACATCCATGGGTGGGGCAACCTTGCCTATTGAAGCGGGTAAAGTTCACGCGCTGGACCGTGGGTTCAAGCTAACCGGCAAGCTTGGCGATGTCATGAAAGAGTCTGCCAACATTGCCTACAGCTACACCCTGGGCCACCTGCAGGAGTATGGTGCAGATGCTGATTTCTTTGATTCAGCGTTTGTTCACCTGCACGTGCCCGAGGGCGCAACGCCCAAGGATGGCCCTTCGGCGGGTGTCACCATGACCACCGCACTACTCTCGCTTGCCAAGCATCAACCGATTACGCGGCCACTGGCAATGACGGGAGAGCTAACCCTGACCGGTCAAGTGCTTCCTGTTGGCGGCATTCGTGAAAAAGTGATTGCAGCCCGGCGTAGCGACATATTTGAGGTGATACTGCCCGAGGCCAACCGCCGCGATTACGAAGAGCTCCCTGATTATCTTAAGAAAGGTATGACGGTACACTTCGCTAACCGCTATAAAGACGTGGCTAACGTTGTCTTTAAGAATTGAAACATACGCTAGGGAAGGGCTGAGCGAGGGTAGAAGAGTTAAAACATATTTTCTTATGTATAAATAAGAGCTTATTAAACGCCGCACAGAAGTGCGGCGTTTTTTTATAGCTATTTTTGGATTTAATGGCAGGCTAAGTAGAGATTAAGTAGAGATAATGGTGTAAATAAAAAGAAGTAATCTTTCCGAGGGTCCCTAATGCGAAATAATCAACCTGTTACTCAGCGCGAATATGTGTTGGATGAAGAGGCGGTGCTGATTTCACGCTCTGATTTAAAAGGGCGGGTAACCTTTGCCAACTCTACGTTTGTCGAGGTCAGTGGTTATACGCGGGATGAGCTTTTGGGAGCACCGCATAATTTATTACGACATCCCGATATGCCTGAAGCTGCATACGCTGACTTCTGGAAAACCATACAGTCAGGGGCAACATGGCAGGGGGTAGTCAAAAATCGTCGTAAGAATGGCGATTACTATTGGGTCAATGCCACGGTGGCGCCGCTTCGTGATGGTGACAAGGTCGTAGGGTATACCTCCGTTCGGCGCAAGGTTGCACCTGAAACCGTAGCATTAGCAGCGCCCGTTTATGCTGAAATGCGTGAGAAAGGCCGTGCCAAGCGCTATACGCTGGTGCAGGGCGCATTACGCCGCAAAGGTGTGATTGGCCTGTGGTCACGGTTCAGTTTGGTCAGTTTGAAAGCCAAGCTGATCACCATGGTGATCGCGGCGCTGACGCTGCTTTGTCTTGCGGGAGGCTTGGGCGTTTATGGCGTGATGGTGTCAGGTGAGCGGCTGGATACGCTTAA
>NZ_JBQSUZ010000020.1:0-60779 GCF_052375975.1 Halomonas sp. TP35
CTTCAAACAAGCGTCACACGGCCGTAACGTTTCTTGCCCGCCTGTATAACGTAGACCTTCCCCGTTGCCAACATAGTGTCCTGCGCAACCACGTTGCCATCAACCTTAACACTCCCGTTCTTAAGCATGTCTTTCGCTTGGGCACTATTTTTGGTAAGGCCTGAACGGTTGAGTACGGCAGCAATGGGCGCTTGACCAGCGCCTTCAAAATCCACTGCTATTTCTGGCAGATCATCAGGCACTTCGCCATCGGCCAGTTGGTTACCCGCTGACTTGTGCGCATTAGCGGCGGCTTCTTCACCGTGGTAGCGAGCAATCAGCTCACGCGCCAGTTCCATTTTCACATCACGCGGGTTTGCACCCTGCTCAACGCTCTGCTTAAGCGCACCAAGCTCTTCGTTGGATTTCAGCGACAGTAGCTCAAAGTAGCGCCACATTAAGCTATCGGGCATTGAAACCAGCTTGTTGAACATGGAACCCGGTGCTTCATCAACGCCCACGTAGTTACCGAGCGACTTCGACATCTTCTGCACGCCGTCAAGACCTTCCAGCAGCGGCATGGTGATAACGACTTGAGGCTCCTGACCGAAGTGCTTTTGAATTTCACGCCCCATCAGCAGGTTGAACTTCTGGTCGGTGCCGCCTAACTCGATATCCGCTTCCAGCGCCACAGAGTCATAGCCCTGAACCAGCGGATACAGAAACTCATGAATGGCGATAGGTTGATTGGCTTTATAGCGTTTTTCAAAATCATCCCGCTCAAGCATACGCGCAACGGTGCTTTGTGCGGCCAGCTCAATCATCTTGGCGGCGGTCAGCTCGCCAAACCACTCCGCATTAAAGCGCACCTCGGTCTTTTCAGGATCAAGGATCTTGAAAACCTGCTCTTTATAGGTTTCCGCGTTGGCTTTCACATCGGCTTCGGTCAGTGGCTTGCGGGTGATGTTCTTACCCGTCGGGTCACCAATACGTCCAGTGAAGTCACCGATCAGAAAAATAACGGTATGCCCCAGGTCCTGGAATTGACGCATTTTGGTCAGAAGCACACTGTGCCCCAAATGCAGGTCAGGGGCTGTGGGGTCAAAACCAGCTTTGATACGCAGCTTGCGCCCGGAGGCCAGCTTCTTTTTAAGCTCGTCCTCTACGAGGATTTCATGCGTACCCCGCGCCAACAGCGCTAAAGCCTGATCCACCTCACTCATTGCCTCTCTCCACTCTAAACGTTGCCCCATTGGGCATACAGATGAACAATAGCCGACGATGTTACCATGCCTGCCCGACCTGGTTGAGCCTTCGCACCGCCTTGGATACTGCTTTATGAAAACGCTCCCCACTGCTCCCACGCTTTATTATATGGGTTTAATGTCAGGCACCAGCCTTGACGGTATTGATGCAGCGCTTATTGCGATCACTCCCACCGCCCCGCCTCGGCTGGTGGCCACCCATGCCGAGCCCATGCCGGAAGCATTGCACAGCGCACTATTAACGCTATGTAACGCAGAGCAGGTAAGTTTCGCCCAGTTGGCCTTGGCAGAAAATGCCTTTTGCCACCTTCAGGCGCAGGCTATTAACACACTCTTGGCCCAGCAGGATCTTTCACCCAGCCAGATTAGTGCGATCGGCAGTCATGGCCAAACCATCGAGCATGCGCCTGACGGACATAGCGGCGGCCCTGCCTACACGCTGCAGTTGGATAATCCAAGCCTATTGGCGGAATTGACTGGCTGTACTGTCGTCGCCGACTTTCGCCGCCGCGACTTGGCGGCAGGCGGTCAGGCAGCCCCGCTTGCACCCGCCTTTCATCAGGCACTGTTCGGCAGACAGACGGTAGAGCAGCTCATCCTTAACCTGGGCGGGATTGCCAACGTCACTTGGTTGCCGCGCCATGCAGACCAGCCGGCACTGGGGTTTGATACCGGTCCGGCTAATGTATTACTGGATGCCTGGTTTGCGAAACATTACCCCAGCCGGTTTGATCAAAACGGCACCTGGGCCAAAAGCGGCCAGGTAGATAGCGCTCTCTTGGTGCGTTTTCTCACCGAGCCCTTCTTTCGCCAACCGCCGCCGCGCAGCACCGGGCGCGAACTTTTTCACTTAACGTGGCTCAAGCAGCACCTTACCGGCACAGAGTCGCCCGAAGACGTGCAGGCCACACTTGCCGAGCTAACAGCGATCAGCGTGGCCGAAGGCATTAAGCACTTATTACCCGACAACCAACCCGCGACCCTAATCGCCTGCGGCGGAGGCGCCCATAACGCCTATTTAATGGCACGCCTAGCCCATCACCTACCTAACGCCACGTTTACCTCCCCATCGGCTTACGGCTGGCCAGAAGACTGGATTGAAGCAGGTGCGTTTGCCTGGTTTGCCCATCAGCGCTTGCACCATTTACCTGGCAATTTACCCTCGGTCACTGGCGCCAGCGGCCTGCGCGTATTGGGGGGCATTTACTCACGCTAAGTGCCAAGCGGCGGAAGCTGCTGATCTTTATTAGCGAAAAGAGACCTTTCGAACGCATTCTACTTTGCCGAGGGTGCGCGCAGTTCGGTAATATCCCTATCACTTCCAACTGCGGTAAGGTGCTTGAGTATGATGGACATCGCGCTTCCTGAATCGCTCGCCCAAGCGCGAGAACGTCTGCATCAGGCGCTTTTAGAGGCCAAGCGCCCTTTAAATGACGCAACGCTGCTGGCGGTGAGCAAAACCAAGCCAGTCTCCCTGATTCGCCAAGCTTATGCGCTTGGTCAACGGGCGTTCGGCGAGAACTATTTGCAAGAAGCATTAGACAAGCAGATCGAGCTCGCTGACCTGAACGACATTGTGTGGCATTTCATTGGTCCGCTACAGTCAAATAAAACCCGTGCGGTGGCAGAGCACTTTGACTGGATACATAGCATTGATCGCTTAAAAATTGCCAACCGGCTCAGCGAGCAGCGCCCAAGCCATTTAGCGCCGTTAAATATATGTTTACAGGTTAATATTAGCCGTGAGGCGTCTAAATCGGGGGTTATACCTGAAGACGTTAAGGCGCTGGCCTATGAGGCAGCCCAACTGCCCCGGTTACGGCTGCGCGGTTTAATGGCAATTCCCGCGCCAGCTGACACGCTAGAGGCGCAGCGCAAGCCGTTAGCCGAACTAAGTCATCTGCTGACAGAACTACAGACAACGCTGCCTCAGGCCCCATTAGACACGCTATCAATGGGCATGAGTGATGACCTTGAAGCCGCCGTGATGGAAGGTGCCACACTGGTACGTTTAGGCACCGCTATTTTCGGTGCGCGCGGCGCAGTCAATTCATAACAAAGGACACGCACATGACAAATAAGATCACTTTCATCGGCGCAGGCAATATGGCGACCGCTATTATCGGCGGCCTTATCGACAGCGGTGCTGCGCCCACGGACCTTACCGCCACCGCCCCCAGCAGCAGCGAGCTTGCGCCGGTTAAAGAGCGCCTGGGTATTAATATCCACACCGACAACAACGTTGCCGTCAGTCACGCAGACGTGGTGGTTCTGGCCGTTAAGCCACAGATCATGCGGGTGGTATGTGAAGAGCTGCGGGAGACTATTCAGCAACAACGCCCGTTGGTGATTTCGATTGCAGCAGGCCTGGACGCCGCGACCATCGACCAGTGGCTAGGGGGCAATAACGCCTTGGTCCGCTGCATGCCCAATACACCTTCGTTGGTGGGATACGGCGCCAGCGGCCTGTTCGCCAATTCAGCCGTGAGCGATACCCAGCGCGATATCGCCACTCAGCTAATGAACGCCGTCGGCATTGTTGAGTGGGTGGAAGAAGAGTCGCTTTTGGACGCGGTAACGGCGGTTTCGGGCAGCGCCCCGGCCTACTTCTTTTTAATGTTTGAGGCCATGGAAGAGGCTGCCGTAACGCTTGGCTTACCGGCTGAAACGGCACGCCGCCTGGCCATCCAAACAGCGCTGGGCGCCGCCACCATGGCGCAGAAGAGTGACAAAGACCCTGCCACGCTTAAGCAGAACGTGATGTCGCCTGGCGGCACTACTGAACGCGCGATTCATCATCTGGAAGAGGCGCAGTTGCGCACTACCATTGCCGATGCCATGGAAGCCTGTGCCAAGCGCGCCCAGGAAATGGCCCGTGAATTAAGCAGCCACTGAATCATCTAACGTAACGGAGACACCAGCAATGGGCAGTCAATTGGGTAGCGCCGGGTTAACGCTAGTTAACTCACTGATCAACATTTATTTATTTTTACTTATGCTGCGATTCTTATTGCAGGCATCGCGGGCGGACTACTACAACCCGCTAAGTCAGTCGGTGGTTAAGATCACCCAGCCTGTCGTAAGGCCTTTCCAGAGCTTTTTAGGCCCTGTGGCAGGCCGTTTCGACCTTGCCACACTCGCCGCAGGCTTTGTGCTGAAAGTAGTGAGCATGGTGGCTATCTTCATGGTGATCGGCATTGGCATCCCGCCCATTGCCGGGCTGCTAATTGCAGGGGTGGCGGCGATTGCCAATGCGATCTTAAAGATCTACTTTTTCGCTCTGATTGTGATGATCATTTTGAGCTGGGTTGCTCCGAATGCCAGCCACCCGGGCGCACTACTGGTCATGCAGCTGGTTGAGCCCATCATGGCGCCGGTACGCAGGGTAATTCCACCGCTGGGAATGATCGACCTGTCTCCCATCGTGGTCTTTATTGCCATCAATCTTCTTGATGGCTTGGTGGCTGGCTCTCTGATCCGTGCTGCCGGCATTTCAGGGGCCCTGGTAGGGCTTTAAGATTTTTTTAGCCCCGCTTCCCCCCGGCTTTATTCAGAAGAACCCATTTTGCAGGACTAACGCTTTCGATGCCCGACTCAGACACGCTTGCCTTTGCTGACCGACCAACGGACGCCGTTGGTCTTGTCACGCCTCATATTGCGCAGTTCGACACGCCACTTGCCCTCGCCTGCGGAAAAGTGCTTCCGGAATATGAGCTGATCTATGAGACCTACGGCACGTTAAACGCCGAACGCAGCAATGCGGTGTTGATTTGCCATGCGCTTTCCGGCCATCACCACGCGGCGGGCTATCACAGCCAGAATGACCGCAAGCCCGGCTGGTGGGATGCGCACATTGGGCCAGGTAAATCGATCGACACCAATCGCTTCTTTGTGGTTTCCCTGAATAACCTGGGCGGCTGCCACGGCAGCACCGGGCCGGTTAGCCACAATCCTGAAACCGGTCGCCAGTGGGGGCCAGACTTCCCCATGGTCACGGTCAGTGATTGGGTCGCAAGCCAGGCGCGCTTGGCCGACCACTTGGGGATTGAGCGCTGGGCGGCAGCCGTAGGCGGAAGCCTCGGTGGCATGCAGGCACTGCAGTGGACAATAACCTACCCTGAGCGAGTGGCAAATGCCGTGGTGATTGCCGCAACGCCCCGGCTTTCAGCGCAGAACATTGCGTTTAACGAAGTAGCTCGTCAGGCCATCCGCTCGGATACCGAGTTCTTCGGCGGCTGGTACGCCGAACACGATACCGTACCCAAGCGCGGGCTGAAACTGGCGCGTATGGTGGGGCATATCACCTACTTGTCAGAAGACGCCATGGGCAGTAAGTTCGGGCGCGACCTTAGAAGCGACGACCTTAACTTCGGCTTCGATGTTGAGTTCCAGGTCGAATCCTACCTGCGCTACCAGGGCGACGCGTTCTCCACCGCCTTTGATGCCAATACCTATCTCTTGATGACCAAGGCGCTGGACTATTTTGACCCGGCCGCCACCTGCGACGGCGACCTGGCCAAAGCGCTTGCCCCTGCACAGTGCCCTTTCCTGATTGTCAGTTTCACTACCGATTGGCGCTTCCCGCCCGCCCGTTCCCGTGAGCTGGTCGATGCCCTTACCCGTGCAGGCAAGTCGGTTAGCTACGCCAATATTGCGTCGCCCCATGGGCACGATGCGTTTTTGCTACCGGAGCCACGTTATGAAGCGCTGTTCAGCGCCTTTATGAACCGTACTGCTCGTGAGCTAGGCCTGGAGGAGATCCGTTGATGCGCGCCGACCTTGAACTGATTTACGACTGGGTGCCCAAAGGGGCTCACGTGCTGGACCTCGCCTGCGGCGATGGCGAGCTTCTGGAGAGCCTGGCCCGCGACAAGGGCGTAACTGGCTACGGTCTGGAGATCGACCCAGATGGTATAGCCAGCTGCGTGGCACGCGGCGTCAGCGTGATAGAGCACAACCTGGACGACGGGCTGGCCAGCTTTTGCGATCACAGCTACGACCAGGTCATCATGACCCAAGCACTCCAGGCGCTGCGCCGCCCCGACAAAATGCTTGATGAGATGCTGCGCGTCGCTGACGAAGGCATTATCACCTTCCCCAACTTTGCCTACTGGCGTCACCGCGTCTACCTGGGCCTACGCGGCTACATGCCGGTCTCCAAGTCGCTGCCTCACGCCTGGTACGACACACCCAACATCCACTTGTCGACCTTTAACGACTTCGAGCAACTGTGCCGTGAAAAGGGCCTGGTGATCGTGGACCGCGCCGTGGGTGTGGGCGAGCGCCGTGGGCACTGGACCTCAAAGTGGTGGCCCAACCTCTTCGGCGAGATCGCCATCTTCCGCGTACGTCGCCGTTAAGCGAACCGGCAGCGTGCGCGCAAGCGTTACGCTGACCGGAACACCCTCCCTCCACTGGGTGCTCGTACCATACGCGAGCACTTCAACACCGCTGGCAATCGCCGCCTCAAGCCCTGCCGCATAGGCGGCGTCGATATGCGCAGCGGGTGCGACATCATTAATACCTTCGTGAGCAATGCAAAACAGCAGCACGGCCCGTTCACCCTGCAAGGCCAATGCACTTAACGCCTGCAGGTGTTTAAGCCCACGCACGCTTACCGAGTCGGGGAAATAACCGTATCCATCCAGCTCTTTGAGGGTTACCTGTTTGACCTCAATGTACGCACGCCCTTTAACCGGGTCCTCAAGCAGAAAATCAAGCCGCGATTCCCCTACCTTTACCTCACGACGCTGGCAGGCATAACCGGCGAGCGCCTCCAGTTGGTTAGCGCTGAGCGCCGCCTCGACAATCCGGTTGGTTCGCCCCGTATGAACTGATGCCAACGACACGCTGCCATCGGGCTGGGGCAGTTCAATGAGCTCCCATGTCCATAAAAGCTTACGTTTGGGGTTATCACTGGGTGACAGCCACACTCGGCAGCCGGGCACATTGACGGCTTTCATCGACCCGGTATTGGGGCAGTGCGCTATCACTTCTCGGCCATCGTCCAGGCGCACATCGGCAAAAAAACGCTTGTAGCGGCGCAGCAGCGTACCGGGCACCAGTGACGGATAACGCAATGGGGAATGCAACGGAGAATGCAACGGAGAATGCAGCGAAGAGGCCAGTGTCATAGCCGCCCCACGAAGCGGGTGATCCGCGCCACCGCCTCCTCAAGCCGAGCAACGTCATTGGTAAACGCAATCCGCACATGGTGCTCGCCACCGCGCACGGCAAAATCAATACCGGGGGTAATGGCTACATTTTCCTCTTCCAGCAGCCGTTCACAAAATACCTGGCTATCGCGGCTATAGCGCGAGATATCCAGCCAGAGATAAAACGCGCCTTGAGGCGGTAAATCGGGCGCCAAGCCGAGCGTCGCCAGCCCATCAAGTAATACCTGACGGCGCTCGGCGAGAATTTCACGACGTTGCTCCAGAATCGCCCGGCACTCGGGAGTGAAAGCGGCAAGCGCTGCATGCTGAGAAGGGGTAGAAGCCGCCAGAAAGACGTTCTGAGCAAGCCGGGTCAAGGGCTCAACCGCGCGCTGCGGCGCGACCAGCCAGCCCAGGCGCCAGCCGGTCATCCCGAAATATTTTGAGAAGCTGTTAACCACAAACGCTTCACTGGAAAGTGATGTCGCAGACAGTGGAACATCGTCGTAGTTGAGCCCTTGATATATCTCATCAACGATCACTTCGCCCGAGCGCATGGCCACGGCGTCCAGCACTTGAGAAAGCTGCTCAGCACTCAAGGTGTGCCCAGTAGGGTTGGAGGGCGAGGCCAGCATGGCCAACCGAGTTTCAGCACGCCAGTGCCGCTCGACCAAACCAGCATCCAACTGCCAGCCACTCTCACGCCCCACGGAAACCGCGTCAATTTCAGCGCCTGCCAACGCCATGAAATGGCGGTTGCACGGATAATTGGGGTCCGTCATCAGTACCCGATCACCGCCCTCTACAAGCAGTTGGCTTGCTAGCAGCAGCGCGCCGGATGCACCCGGTGTAACCAGAATTCGGGCAGGATCCACGTCAGCATTAAAGTGTTCAGCATAGTGGTCAGCGATAGCTTCACGCAGCGCAGGCAGCCCGGCGGCGGGAGTATAACGCGTCTGGCCACGTACCAAGGCCTGTTGGCCTGCCGCAATGATCGGCTCAGGCGTGGCAAAATCAGGCTCACCGACCTCCAAATGAATCACATCATGCCCGGCTGCCTCCCGCGTCTGGGCCATTTCCAGCAAGTGCATCACACGAAAGGGCGCCACGTGGCTGACTCGCGAATTCCAGGCCATAACGGCTCCTCCACCTAATAGAATAAAAGCATGACATGGGTCGTACAAACGGTAGGACCATAGTCGCAAACGCACCATTATGCTTGCAAAGCGGGAGTTTTTCAGCTAAACAAGCATCCCTTTGGCGTGAGA
Organism: Halomonas sp. TP35; assembly: GCF_052375975.1. Lineage (NCBI taxonomy): Bacteria > Pseudomonadati > Pseudomonadota > Gammaproteobacteria > Oceanospirillales > Halomonadaceae > Halomonas > Halomonas sp. TP35. The sequence continues at coordinate 8,668 of NZ_JBQSUZ010000020.1, forward strand.
TCGTGGCATACGCTCATGATCAATCAGCAGTCATATACGTAAGGGGCAATCCCATGCCAGTAGCGGAAAAAAAACCGGAAGCGGCCAAGTCCTTCACTCCGTATGAGTCGGCACCGGGTGAAGAGTACATGAACGATAAGCAGTTGGCGCATTTTCGTCAGCTGCTGTTGGACTGGAAGCAAGACCTCATGGAAGAGGTGGACCGCACCGTGCGCCACCTTCAGGAAGACGCCAACAACTACGCCGACCCCGCCGACCGGGCAACGCAGGAAGAAGGCTTTAGCCTTGAACTGCGCACTCGCGACCGCGAGCGCAAGCTGCTCAAGAAAATCAACGAAACCATCGAAAATATTGACGACGACGATTATGGCTTCTGCGAAGCATGCGGCGTTGAAATCGGTATTCGCCGCTTGGAAGCCCGTCCTACCGCCACCCTTTGCGTTGATTGCAAAACCCTGGCGGAACTTAAAGAAAAACAGCTTGGCGGCTAAGCCGGTTATTTAACCCCTTGGTACGCTAACGCTGAAAGCGGGCACCTTTGGGTGCCCGCTTTTGTTTTGGGTAAAGGTTTTTATGATGTCTTCTACCAGCTACCGGGGGCGCTTTGCCCCCACTCCTTCAGGGCCTTTGCATTTTGGTTCGCTTGTTGCAGCGCTCGGCAGCTATCTGGATGCCCGTGCCGCTGGCGGGCGCTGGCTGGTGCGTATTGAAGATATCGACCCACCGCGCTGCCCCCAAGGGGCAGACGCCACCATTTTGCGCCAGTTGGAACGCTTTGGCTTACAGTGGGATGAAACGCTGTGCTGGCAGCACAACCGCCATGACGCTTATCAACAAGCGCTGGATCAACTCATTGATCAGCGCTTGGCGTATCCTTGTAGCTGCTCACGCAAACAGTGGCAATCGCATGCTATTTATCCAGGCTGGTGCCGTGACGGGTTAAGGGAGCCGGGTAAGCCGGTTGCCTGGCGGTTACGCAGTGACCTGGCTAAGCGCCCGATTGTCTGGCAGGACCGTCTGTTTGGCGCGCAGCAGTTTGACCCAGTAGCGCTGGGTGACGTAGTGCTTAAGCGCAAGGATGGCCTTTGGGCTTATCAACTGGCGGTCGTCGTTGACGATGCCGAGCAGGGTATTACCGACGTGGTTCGTGGGCTCGATTTACTCGACAACACCCCTTGGCAGCGTCAGCTTCAAAGTGCTTTGAAGCTTCCAGAACCGCGCTATTTACATTTGCCACTGGTCGTCACCCCAGACGGCCAAAAGCTTTCAAAACAGAACCTGGCCCCGGCGCTTGCCGAGGATGAGGACGGCATGCGGCGCCAGCTTTTTCAGGCGCTTCAAGCGCTTGACCAAGCACCACCGGCAGCTCTGGCCACAGAACCTCCCGCCAGCCAGCTACACTGGGCAGTGGCAAACTGGGCGATTGAGCGCCTTTCCCCCACCGAACATCGCCGCTCGCCGTAAGGAGTTCTCCATGTATGTCTATCGCATCATGCTGTTTTTGGTGTTTGGCGGTTATTTGCTCTCTCCGTTATTAATGGACGGCTGGAGCAATCCGAGCACGGCCTGGTACCGCCCGTTCGCTATCTGGGGCGTGTTGATTGCGCTCACGCTATGGCTTGAGCAAAAAAGGAAGTTAGATGAGCGTTGAGTTAACCGGCGTTTTACTGCTCGGCCTGGGCTTCCTGGGGCTGATGTTTAGCTGTGGCGTCGCCGTTGAGCGCGGCTGGTTGCCTACATACGTTACCCGCCACCCCATCGTTTACACCCTCGCACTCGGCGTTTATGCCAGCGCCTGGGCAATTTATGGCAGCGTTGAACTTGCGGCCCAGGCAGGGTTTGGCTACTTGGCTTACTACCTGGGCGCGGCCGGTACCTTTCTACTTGCTCCGGTCCTGCTGGTGCCTATCCAGAGGATTACCCGCACGTATCAGCTCACCTCACTCGCGGATCTGTTTGCGTTTCGGTTTCGTTCGCGCTGGGCAGGCTCGCTGGTCACGTTAATCAGTCTTTTGGCCGTGCTGCCATTGTTAGGCATTCAAGTTCAAACCTTGAGCAGCGCTATTCAATGGCTCACCGGCAGTGCCTATAGTTCTGCGGTCGCACTGCTATTTTGTGGGCTGATTGCGGTACTCGCCGTGATGTTCGGAGCCCGGCATAGCCATACGCGCCAGGATCCGTTAATCAGCATGTTGGCGCTTGAGTCTCTGATCAAACTACTCGCCATGCTGTGCCTGGGAGCGGTGGCCTTATGGCTTGTTTTTGATGGACCCAATGATTTACAACGCTGGCTTGAGGGGCCGGGCCTACAAGCCCAGCAGGCAACCTATCAGTTGGATGACGCTCAATGGCGCACGCTGTTACTGCTGTTTTTTGCAGCTGCGTTCATGATGCCCCATCTATTTCATATTACCTTTTCCGAAAACCTGTCACGCCACACCCTGCTTCAGGCCAGCTGGACATTACCGCTTTACCTGTTATTGATGGCCTTGCCTATACCGCTTATCTGGTGGGCCGCTCAATCGGTCAATAACGAGCTTCCGGTCACTGCCTACGCGGTGTATATGATCAGCGAACACTGGTGGGTCAAAGCGCTGGCTTTTCTGGCCGGACTAGCCGCTGTCAGCGGTACGATGATCATGATCGCCCTGGCGCTATCCGGCATGATGCTCAACCATATTGTGCTGGTGGCCAGGCCGCCCGAAGCGCGTAGCGACCTTTATGGCTGGCTACTCTGGCTACGCCGAGCCTTGGTGGTCGGCGTGATTGTTAGCGGCTGGCTATTTTATGAGGGGGTCGGGCGCCATCACGACCTCGTTACCCTGGGCATGGCATCGTTTGTGGGTATGGCGCAGTGCTTGCCCGGCATGCTGGCACTGCTTTACTGGCCAGGCGCAAATCGCAAAGGCATGGTTGTTGGCCTTATCGCAGGTGTCACCCTATGGCTTTGGGGGCTTTGGCTACCGCTTATCTTCACGTTCCCGACACCCGCACTGCCCTTCACTCACCTGATGAGCGACAGTGCGCCCCCCTGGTACACGGTAACGCTGGTATCACTGGCTACCAACATTGTTCTCTTGATTGTTATTTCGCTGTTTACACGTATTTCTGAGGGCGAAAAATCGGCAGCCGAAGCGTGCTCCGTCGATGCCGTTATCCGCTCCAAACGACTACCGCTGGAGGCTGCCACCGCTGCTGACTTTTCTACTCACCTGGCTCAAGCGATCGGCGATGAAGCCGCCCAGCGAGAAGTGTCCAGAGCATTAAAAGCGCTTAAGCTCACACCACAAGAACGACGCCCTTACGCACTGCGCCGCCTGCGTGACCGTATTCAGGCCAACCTGTCAGGCTTAATGGGGCCTTCGGTCGCACGTGATATTGTCGACCGCTACCTGCCCTACCGCCATGACGATGTCCCGGTAACGGACGACATCCACTTTGTGGAGAGCCGCCTGGAAGCCTACCGTTCACGCCTGACCGGGCTTGCCCGAGAGCTTGACGGACTGCGCCGCCATCACCGCCAAACACTAGCTTATCTTCCTGTTGGCCTGTGCGTATTTGGCGATGACAAAGAGCTTTTGATGTGGAATCAGGCGCTTTCCCAGCTCTCCGGCATCAGCGGCGAAAGCGTGATTGGCGCGCGCTGCGATAATTTACCTGCGCCGTGGCCTGAGCTATTGGGCAACGTCTTGCTAGCCTCCCACACGCCGCTTTATAAGCAGGCGGTATCGCTGCACGGCAAGGATTACTTTCTTACCCTGCATAAAGCTGAGCTTAGCGGCCACGACAGCCGAGGCGGCAGCGTGGTGTTGGTCGAAGACCACACCGAGATGAAGTGGCTGGAAGATGAGTTGGTACATGCCGCCCGCCTGGCTTCTATTGGCCAGTTGGCAGCTGGCGTTGCCCACGAGATTGGCAACCCGATTACCGGGATTTCGTCACTGGCGCAAAATTTACGCTACGATACCAATGACCCCGCTCTGCTAGAGACTGCGGATCAGATCCAGCAGCTAACCCGGCGCGTAACGACCATTGTGAACTCGCTAGTCGGCTTTGCGCATGGCGGCCGCCAGTCTGGCCCGCCGCCTGCGTCCCCCGTGGCGCTTAACACGCTGAGCGAAGACGCATTAAACTTGATCCACCTGGCGCGCTCGGGTGAGGATGTAACGTTGACCAATGCGTGCCCTGATGCTCTTGTGGTGCGCGGGGATGCTCAGCGTTTAACCCAAGTGATGGTCAATCTGCTTAGCAACGCCAGGGACGCTTGCATGCCCGGCGGCCAAGTGGTGATTACCGCAGGGCAGCAGGCAGGCAGTGCCTGGTGGAGAGTGACTGATAACGGCCAGGGGATTGATCCTCGCGTGCGTGACCACTTGTTTGAGCCTTTCACCACGACCAAACCTGCAGGCGAAGGCACGGGACTTGGGCTGTCGCTTGCGTATCAAATTATCAACGAGCACCAAGGCAGAATAGACGTGGCCTCGCCGCCGCCCAATGAGCCTCGCGGCACGGCCATTACGCTTTGGCTGCCGCTTTACCAACAGGATGGCCAGCGACCCTATGCCCAGGATTCTGATTGTTGAAGATGAAGCGATTATTCGCAGTGCGCTAAAGCGCCTGCTTGAGCGTCATGACTATACCGTCAGCGAAGCAGGCAGCGTTGAAGAGGCCAGCCAACTAACGCTTCCTGAGTTCGACCTCATCATCAGTGACCTGCGACTGCCGGGCGAGCCTGGCACCACGTTGATTGGCGCTGCTGCTCCCGCGCCGGTGCTGATCATGACCAGCTATGCCAGCATGCGCTCAGCGGTAGATGCCTTAAAACAGGGCGCCGTCGACTATATCGCCAAGCCGTTTGACCATACTGAAATGCTGGAGACCATTGAGCGTATATTGCATCAGCAGTCGATGCAGCATGGCGAGCCACCTGCAATTACCGGTGATGGTGGCAGCCAGCAGATGATGATTGGCGAATGCGCGGCCATGCAACAGGTCTATACGCGTATCCGCAAAACTGCGCCAGCCGATGTGACCGTGCTGATTTTAGGAGAATCAGGTACCGGCAAAGAGCTGGTTGCACGGGCCATTCACCAACAAAGCAAGCGCGCCAACGCCCCGCTGATCAGCGTTAACTGTGCCGCTATTCCCGAAACGCTGATTGAGTCTGAACTGTTCGGCCATGAGAAAGGCGCGTTTACCGGCGCCAGCGCATCACGCACCGGCCTGGTGGAAGCCGCCGACCAGGGCACGCTGTTTCTTGATGAGATTGGTGAACTGCCCCTTGATGCCCAGGCACGCCTGCTACGTGTGTTACAAGAGGGAGAAATCCGCAAGATTGGTTCTGTGGAAACCCGCCACGTTAATGTCCGCCTGATTGCCGCAACCCACCGCGACCTGCGGGCATTATCCAAAAGTGGTGAATTTCGCTTGGACCTTTACTACCGCTTAAACGTGATGCAGATCGAGCTCCCCCCGCTGCGCGAACGCGAAGACGACGTGCTCCAGATTGCCGATATCTTGCTGGATAAAGCGTGCACGCGTCACGAGCGCCCCGGCCTACGGCTTTCAAGGGCCGCCCGTCAGGACCTGCGTGATTACCCGTGGCCAGGTAACGTTCGTGAGCTTGAAAACGCCCTGGAGCGAGGCGTGATTTTAGCCGAAGGCCATCTGATTCACCCGGACGATCTCGGGCTGGCACCTGCACCGCCTCGTGCCCATTCACAGGCGAGTTCAGCGGCGTCCTCCAGCGAGGAGAGCACGCCAGCGGAGGATGAGGATGATCTCTCTTTGGAAGACTATTTCCAGCACTTTGTGCTTGAGCATCAGGACCTGATGAGTGAAACCGAGCTGGCTCAAAAACTGGGCATTAGCCGTAAAAGCCTGTGGGAACGGCGCCAGCGGCTCGGTATACCGCGTAAAAAAACCGCTCGGCGTCCTAACTGACGCCGTTTGCACGCTTACCTGCGAACGCCTCACACCAAATGCTTACGACCATCGTCTACTATACTGATTTAAATAAAAAATAACCGAATTTGCGTTACCCAATCATTGTTACCTACCCACACAACGCCCTTAAAAAACCGGACCAAAAACGGTAACACTTATCTGTTACCGAAGTTCCTCAAAATAAAAAATAATCATAAGCGATTGAAACAAATAAACATTTCAACAAGTGGCACGACGAGTGCAGTATTACTGGGTAAGAAAAATAAACTGGGCCGAGCGGTGGGTCGCTAACAAAAACAACATGACACCACCCCAACCTGAGCCATAACAAAAACAACAAGGCCAGGTGAGATAACAGCACTAATAATAACAACAGGCTTCAATCTCATGACTTGCTGGCGCTAAGCACAATAAGCGCAGCTAATAAAAACAACAGGTAGCAAGTGCCCAAAATGGACGCGACGTACACCAAATGATCTGCGCCCCAACAAGAATAATAGCAGTGAGTGTGTACACCCCCGGAACCAACAATAATACGTCGGGGAAGAAAAGTTCGCGGTTGGATTATTGTTTTGAATACGAGGCGGTCGGATACTGCCTATCGACTGCGGTGCGTATTCAGGGCGATGTGCCATCATGAAGAAAAACAGCAGCATGGACGCTGATTCAATGCTTTATAGGGGAGGCTCTTTTAGCCTCCCCTTTCCGCGTTTAATGGGTAAGGCGCTCGCAAACCTGCCCGAGGTGCTTTGCAAGCGTAAAGGGGTCGGCTACACTCATCGGCTTACCGCTTACTTCACGGTCACTTTTTCGATACCCTGCGAGTCGATATCGCCGCATGTTCAAAGGATTTACCCGTTTCTTACATAGCCCGGGAGAGCAATTGAAAACCCTGCTCGATCCCCAAGAGAGTGAAACCGCTCTCAGCCCACGCATTATCCCTCGGTCCGAGCACCCTGTTTCTCGCCAACATATCAGCGACGCTGCGCTAAAAGTGCTTTACCGCCTTAGCGGTGCAGGCTTCGACGCCTACCTGGTGGGCGGATGTATTCGCGATGCGCTGCTTGGCAAAATGCCCAAGGACTTTGACGTTGCCACCAACGCCACGCCGGAACAGGTGCGTGACCTGTTTCGCAATTCGCGTTTGATTGGCCGACGCTTTCGTATTGTCCATGTCCGCTTTGGGCGCGAGGTCATCGAAGTCACTACGTTCCGTGGCAAGCCACAAGACGAACACGGCGAGAATATCGCTCACCAGTCGGACGACGGCTTGCTGCTGCGAGACAATGTATGGGGCAGCATTGAGGAAGATGCCTTACGGCGTGACTTCACCGTTAACGCGCTGTACTACAACATTGCCGACTTCAGCCTTCACGACTTTGCCAACGGTGCACGTGATATTGAATCGCGCACGCTGCGCCTGATTGGCGACCCGGCCACACGCTACCGGGAAGACCCGGTACGTATGCTGCGCGCCGTTCGCTTCGCGGCCAAGCTCGACTTCACTATTGAGCCGGCCACCGAAGCGCCGATGTACGACCTTGCGCCGCTGTTGCTGCAAATTCCGCCTGCACGGCTATTTGATGAAGTGCTTAAGATGTTTATGTCAGGCTATGGGTTGGCAACCTTCCGCCTGCTCAGCCATTACGGCCTGTTTGGCATGCTCTTTCCCGAGTCGGAAGAGGCCATGGCCGATGCGGCATGGGCGGAAAAGCTCATTGAATTCGCCCTGGCCAATACCGATAAGCGCATTGCCGAAGATCGCCCGGTGACGCCTGCCTTCCTGCTGGCCGCCTTCTTATGGGCCCCGGTTGCCAATCGCCAGGTCGAGCTTGAAAGTGAAGGCATGCCCGCGATACCGGCACTGCAAACGGCCGCGCAGGAGGTAGTATCGCGTCAGTTGGAACATACCTCTATCCCTAAACGCTTTGGCATGCCCATGCGCGATATTTGGGAGCTACAGGCACGCCTGCCGTTACGACGTGGCAAGCGCGCGTTCCAAACCCGCGAGCACCCACGCTTCCGCGCCGCTTACGACTTACTGCTGCTGCGTGAGCAGGCGGGCGAAATCCCGCGCGGTTTGGGCGACTGGTGGACGGCCTTCCAGCAGGGCGACGAGCATGAGCAGCTTCGCTTGCTACAAAAAATTGGGGGCGACCCGGCAAGCCAGGGCGACCGCCGCCGCAAACGGCGCCGTAAACCCACGCACAAATCGGAAAAGTGAGCAACGCATGAGCACGACATCGCTTACGTATATCGGCTTGGGTAGTAATCTTGATGATCCTATCAGGCAGGTGCGCCAGGCGATTTCGGCACTTGCCCTACTGCCCTTGAGCCAGCTGACGGCCACCTCCTCACTTTACGCGAGCCGCCCGGTTGGCCCCCAGGACCAGCCAGATTTTGTCAACGCAGTGGTCAGCCTGACAACGCTCCTTTCGCCGCTGGCGCTGCTTGACCAGCTACAGGCGTTAGAACAACAGCACCGGCGCCAGCGGCTACGCCACTGGGGCCCACGCACGCTGGATCTGGATTTACTGCTTTTTGACCAGCAGACAATTTCCTACCCGCGCTTAAACGTTCCCCATCCGCGTATGCACGAGCGCGCCTTTGTGCTCGCTCCCCTGGCTGAACTGGACGCAACGCTGGCGCTTCGCCAGCAGCCGGTAAGCGAATGGCTAAATCAAATCCCCGAACCAGGCATTCAGCGTTTAGTCGAAGATGGCCCTGCCTAAGCGGTTATCTTGCTACCCTAACCTCGACACACAGCACTGGACCGGGTAACAATCGTTTTCCAGCCCACATACTAACGTTCTGGTTCGTCTTTCAGGGTCAATTGTTCAAGACCCGTTTTTAAGAACTGTTTTTAAGAACTGTTTTCAAAAATCGTATTTAAGAACATTGCAACATCGTGATATTAACAACGGCCGGCTGCCCATGCCGCAGCGGCCACGACGAGTGAGAGCATGCCATGAAACCCGTGACTCTAAGCACGCTACAGGCCTACAAGCGCGCTGGCGAAACGTTTAGTTGCTTAACCGCTTACGATGCCTCTTTTGCCCAAGCGGCTAGCCACGCCGGTATCGACGTACTCCTGGTGGGTGACTCGCTCGGCATGGTGCTCCAGGGGCATACCAGCACGCTCCCCGTGACAGTCGACGATATTTGCTACCACACCCGCTGTGCCGCACGCGGCAAAGGCCATAGCCTGTTGATGGTTGACCTGCCGTTTATGAGTAACGCCTCTACCCAGCGCATGCTGGAAGATGGCGCAGCCCTCATGCGTGCTGGTGCGGAACTGGTCAAGGTCGAAGGTGAAGCCTGGATGGCCGAGGGGATTCGTGAACTTACGCGGCGCGGCGTACCCGTATGCGCCCACTTGGGCTTAACGCCACAGGCGGTTTATCAGCTAGGCGGCTACAAGGTACAAGGACGAGACACCGTCCAGGCAGAGCGTATCCTGCAGGATGCCAAGGTACTGGTTGAAGCGGGTGCTTCGGTTATTTTACTGGAGTGCGTACCGGCAAGCCTGGGCAAGGCCATTACCGACGCGCTTGATGTACCGGTCATCGGTATTGGCGCAGGCCCCGATACCGATGGCCAAATTCTGGTCATGCACGATGTGCTCGGCGTCACCCATGGCCGCCCGCCGCGATTTGTGAAAAACTTCATGGCAGATGCTGGCAATATTCAGGGCGCCTTTCAGGACTTCCACGAGGCGGTCAAAACGCGCACCTTCCCAGCTCCCGAACACTGCTTCTAACCTGCCCGTTAGCGACGTAACCTTACGACACATGACTATGCGTACATTGCGAGAGATCAACGACCTGCGCAGCCTCCTGCGCGACTACCGAACGCACGGCCAGCAAATCGCCCTCGTGCCGACCATGGGCAATCTTCATGCCGGGCATTTAGCGCTGGTTGCCAAGGCGCGTGAGCACGCTGATATTGTCGTTGCCAGCCTGTTTGTAAACCCCATGCAGTTTGGGCCTAATGAAGACCTGGACGGCTACCCACGCACCTTCGCCGATGACCAGGCAAAGCTTAGGGCAGCCGGATGCGACGTGCTCTTTTCACCCTCGGTAAGTGCGCTTTATCCCAATGGGCTAACCTCACAAACGTGTGTTCACGTGCCTGACGTGGGCGAGGGCCTGTGCGGTGGCTCACGGCCAGGGCACTTTGACGGCGTGTCTACCGTTGTCACTCTGCTGTTTAATCTGGTACAGCCCGACGTTGCCTGCTTTGGTGAGAAGGACTACCAGCAGCTTGCCGTTATTCGCAAGTGTGTGCATGACCTGCATATGCCGATTGACATCATAGGCGTACCGATTGTGCGCGCCGACGATGGGCTAGCGCTTTCATCGCGTAACAGCTACTTGAGCGATGCCGAACGCGCGATAGCCCCTACGCTTTACCGCACGCTGTGTGAATTGCGCGACGCGTTAGAGCAGGGTGAGCCACTAGAAACCATTTTGGCGAACGGGCTTATTGAACTTGCCGAGGCGGGCTTCACGCCCGATTACCTTGAGCTTCGTACCCCTGAGTTAACGCCTGTCAGCACCACCACTCGTGATGCGGTATTACTGGCCGCCGCTCGGCTAGGTCCCGCTCGATTGATTGATAATCTCAGCGTGCAGCTGCCCGCTTGATCCATTACGCTTTATCGCCAAGCCGCAGGCTTCGCAACCAGGAGTTGTTATGCAAACGATTATGCTCAAAGCCAAGCTCCATATGGCACGCGTTACCCATGCAGTGCTTAACTACGAAGGGTCTTGCGCCATTGATGGCGACCTACTGGATATGGCCGGTATTCGTGAAAACGAACAAATCCAGATCTATAACGTTGAAAACGGTGAGCGTTTTACCACCTACGCGATCCGTGGCGAAGAAGGCTCTCGTTTGATCTCGATTAACGGCGCGGCGGCGCATTTAGCCGCCCCCGGTCACCGGATTATTATCTGTAGCTACGCCCACTATTCGGAAGCCGAGCTTGAGCAGCACCAGCCAGCTCTGGTCTACCTACAAGAAGGTAACGAGGTTAGCCATACCAGCAACGCCATCCCGGTGCAGCTCGCATAGAAGCCATCGTTTTTTTCAGTTATTTAGAGCGGACCTTTAAGGTCCGTTTTTATTTGTATCCAAAAGCGCATTGCCGCAACGCACAACTTTCCCCTATGCTGAGTAGCAAGCCTGACATAAAAAACAGATAGCGTAGGTTATGCTCAGTACATCAGGCAGTAAGAACAGATAGCAAGAACAGACAGTAAAACAGGTCCGTAAAAACAGGCCCGTACAAACAAAATAGCAAAACAGGCGGTCTACCTTACTCACGTTAGGAGTCATCTCATGCAAGAAGTGGTCATTGTTGCGGCTCGCCGCACTGCGGTCGGTTCCTTTGGCGGTTCACTGGCAGGCATTCCTGCAAGCGAGCTTGGCGCGTTAGTGATTAAGGATATCCTTGAATCAACCGGCGTTTCTCCCGACCAGGTGGACGAAGTACTCCTCGGCCAAGTACTAACGGCGGGCGTGGGACAAAACCCTGCTCGTCAGGCGGCGATTAAAGCGGGCCTGCCTGCTTCCGTACCGTCCATGACAATCAACAAGGTATGTGGCTCAGGCCTAAAAGCCGTGCATCTTGCAACACAAGCGATTCGCTGTGGCGACGCTGAGCTGATTCTGGCGGGTGGGCAGGAAAACATGTCGGCGTCTCCCCATGTATTACCCCATTCGCGTAAAGGGCAACGCATGGGCGACTGGAAAGCCATTGATACGATGGTACACGACGGCCTTTGGGATGCGTTCAACGACTATCACATGGGCATCACTGCAGAGAATCTTGCTGAAAAATACGGCATCACCCGCGAGGAAATGGACGCGTTTGCCGCTCAATCGCAACACAATGCCGCCAAGGCCATTAAAGAGGGCAAATTTAAAAGCCAGATCGTGCCGGTGCAGATCCCCCAGCGCAAAGGCGATCCCGTTGTGTTTGATACCGACGAGAATCCGCGCGAAATTACCGCTGAAAAGCTGGCGGGCATGCGCCCGGCGTTCAAAAAGGACGGCACCGTTACCGCAGGTAACGCCTCCTCACTGAATGATGGCGCGGCCGTTGTGATGATCTGTTCGGCAGAAAAAGCCAAGGCGTTAGGTCTTGAGCCGCTGGCACGTATTGCCGCTTATGCCAATGCGGGCGTAGACCCTGCCATTATGGGTATCGGGCCAGTGCCTGCTACCCGTCGCTGCCTGGAAAAAGCCGGCTGGAGCCTGGAGGATCTGGACTTGGCGGAAGCCAACGAGGCTTTTGCGGCACAGGCCCTTTCTGTTCAGAAAGAGCTGGGTTGGGACATATCCAAGGTGAACGTCAACGGCGGCGCGATTGCCCTGGGCCACCCCATTGGTGCCTCTGGCTGTCGCGTGTTGGTATCGCTCCTTCATGAAATGATTGCCCGGGATGCCAAGAAAGGCCTGGCGACGCTGTGTATCGGCGGCGGCCAAGGGGTGGCACTGGCGATTGAGCGCCCTTGATCGCGGCGATTAACGGATAAAATGTAAATGCCCCTGTCACTGACAGGGGCATTTTTATGCCTCAAGGCTTCACGCCTGACATCTAACCCTCATTTGGCATTTAACGGTGCTTTTCACCCACAATGGTGGCGGGTGTTCGCCATACCAACAGCGCGCCCAGCAAGAATAGGCCTGATGCGGCCCACATGGTAATAGGCAGGCTAGTAGCATCAACGACCCGGCCACCGACCATCGCGCCCAACCCAATGGAGAGGTTGAACACAAAGGCCATCAAGGCGGTTGCGGCTTCGGTATTGGGCGCCGTGCGTAAAATCCACGTCTGAATACTCACCGACACGCTGCCAAATGCCGCACCCCACGCCATCAGTAGTAGCACGCCGCTGACAGGCTCGACCCCGAGCAGCGGGAAAGACGCCACTACCAGTAGCAGCAAGCCTGGAATCGCCAGTACAGCGCGATAGGGGTGGCGCCCAGCGAACATGCCTGCGGCGATATTGCCCAGAATTCCTGCCGCCCCATAAAGTAGCAGCAAGCTGCCCACATGGCTCTGAGCCACACCACTTATCTCCTGAAGGATAGGGCTAATGAAGGTGTACGCTGCAAAGTGTCCGACAACCACAAAGCCCGTGACCAGAACCGCGACCCGAACGCCACGGTTAGTAAACTGCTGGGCTAGCACTTTGAGGCGGACTGGCTCCCGGGGTGGCAGTGGCGGCAGCCAGCACCATAGTGCCAGTGCGGTTAACAGGCTAAAACCGCCCAAAGCCGCAAACGCGATTCGCCAGTTACTTAGATCACCCAACAAGGTACCCAATGGCACGCCAAGTACCGATGCAGCGGCTACGCCGCCAAAAATAATCGTCATGGCCTTGGGCACTTTATCGCTAGGCACCAAGCGCGGAGCAATACTCCCGGCCACGGCCCAATAACCGCCGATGCTGACACCCACCAGCACGCGGGCGGCCAGCAGCAGAATAAAGCTACTGGCCAGCGCTGAAAGCACGCTACCAATCACCATGACGACCATGAGTAGCGTGAGCATAATGCGTCTATCCAACCGGCCTACCGCCACGGGCAGTAGCGGTGCCGAAAAAGCGGCGACCACGCCCGGTACCGTTACCATCAAACCAGCGACACCGGGCGTTACATCCATGGATGAAGCCACCTGAGACAACAACCCGATAGGCAGCTGTTCAGCGGTTACCAATAAAAAAATGCCGATCATCACGGCGACCACCGCCCACCAACGCGGTGCCTGTTCCTTCTCCATGCCGACTTCCTTCTAACTAAACGTCCATCCCACCAAACTTTCTTTTAATCAAACTTTCTTTCAATCAAACAACGCCGCCCCCGTAACCAGGGGCTACGGGGGCGGCATAGACAACCTCGCGGCAATTTAGTCCGCGATGTTCTCACTTTCAGCGGCAAACGCTGCTTTCTCTTCTTCAGTGATCTCTTTCATCGAGAGCTTCACGCGGTTGCGGTTATCGATGTCGAGCACCTTCACAATCACGTCGTCGCCTTCATTCAGGAAATCACGCACGTTGTTAACGCGCTCAGCCACGATTTGTGAAATATGCACAAGACCATCGGTACCCGGCATGATGTTCACAAAGGCGCCGAAGTCAGCAATACGTACGACCTTGCCGTTATACAGCTTGCCAATTTCCGCTTCTGCAGTAATCGCCAATACGGTATCGATGGCTTTTTTCGCCGCCGCTTTGTCTTCGGCGTAGATGCGCACGGTACCGTCGTCATCAAGGTCGATAGACGCGCCGGTATCTTCGCAAATCTTGCGAATGGTGGCGCCGCCTTTACCAATAACGTCACGGATCTTGTCCGGGTCGATCTTGATAGTGGCCATGGAAGGCGCATTATCGGAGACGTCGGTACGGCTCTGGCTAATGACCACGTTCATCTGCTCAAGGATACCCAGACGCGCTTTGTGGGCTTGCTGAAGCGCGGTCTCCATGATTTCTTCGTTGATGCCTTCGATCTTGATGTCCATCTGCAGGGCAGTAACACCCTCCTCTGAACCGGCAACTTTAAAGTCCATATCGCCAAGGTGATCTTCATCACCCAGGATATCGGTCAGTACCGCGTAGCCATCTTCGTCTTTCACCAGGCCCATGGCGATACCCGCCACCGGCGCTTTCAGCGGTACACCCGCATCCATCAGCGCAAGCGAGGAGCCACATACCGAAGCCATCGAGCTTGAACCGTTGGATTCGGTAATTTCCGATACCACGCGAATGGTGTAGGGGAAATCTTCTTCGGACGGCAGCATGGCTTGAATACCACGACGTGCCAAACGGCCATGGCCGATTTCACGACGTTTCGGGCCACCCATAAAGCCCGCTTCACCGACCGAGTAGGGAGGGAAGTTGTAGTGCAGCATAAAGCGGTCTTTACGCTCGCCTTCCAGCGACTCGATCAACTGAGAGTCACGCAGAGTGCCCAGCGTTGCCACTGCAATCGCTTGGGTCTCACCGCGAGTGAACACCGCCGAACCGTGAGTCTTGGGCAGCACGCCCACTTCGATCGCCAGCGGGCGCACGGTGAAGTTGTCACGGCCATCAATGCGCGGCTCACCTTTTACAACGCGTGAACGTACAACGCGCTTCTCAAGACCAGCAAAGGCACCTTTTACTTCGTCTTTGCTGAACTTGTCGTTAACCGGCTCGCCGTCAACGACTGCCAACTGCTCAACCGCCTGATCTTTCAGAGCTGCTAGCGCGTCTTGGCGCTGCATCTTATCGGTGATGCGATAGGCATCGCCCACCTGAGCTTCAAACGCATCCGCAATGGCGGTTTTCAGCGCCACGTTCTCAGCGGCTGGCTGCCAGTCCCAACGCGGTTTCCCGGCCTCTTGAACCAGTTCGTTAATCGCGCTAACCGCGACCTGCATTTCCTGATGACCAAACAGTACGGCGCCCAGCATTTCGTCTTCCAGAAGCTCTTTGGCTTCGGACTCGACCATCAGCACAGCATTTTCAGTACCGGCAACCACCATGTTCAGTTCAGAAGTCGCGAGCTCTTCAACGGTCGGGTTAAGGAAATAACCTTGCTCTTCGTTGAAGCCAACGCGCGCAGCGCCGATCGGGCCGTTGAACGGCACGCCAGAAATGCTGAGTGCAGCGGAGGTACCCAGCATCGCGGCAATATCCGGATCGTGGTTACGATCAGTGGAAAGAACGGTACAGATAACCTGCACTTCGTTCATAAAGCCTTTGGGGAAAAGCGGACGGATCGGACGATCGATCAGACGCGAGGTCAGAGTTTCTTTCTCGGTCGGACGCCCTTCGCGCTTAAAGAAGCCGCCGGGAATTTTACCTACTGCGTAGGTTTTTTCCTGGTAATGAACCGAGAGCGGAAAAAAGGGTTGGCTGGGGTTGGCTTCTTTACGCGCCACCACGGTACACAGCACAACGGTATCTTCCATGGTGACCATGACGGCACCTGTGGCTTGACGAGCGATACGCCCGGTTTCTAGCGTGACGGTGCTACGACCGTACTGAAACGTTTTTTTTACCGGATTCACGGCGACTTCCTTTAACATTAATATCTACTTGTCTATTCGTTTGGGTCGTTTTGACTCGCCACCATTCTAGGCGCTGTAGCGCCATACGGCTACCAGAAACCCAAAATCACCGGGGCAAAGCCACGGCCTGTGACCGACACGCATAAAAAAACGGGCAGCTCACAAGGAGCTGCCCGTTTCTCAATCTTCGCCAACAATAACTTAGCGGCGCAGACCTAAACGCTGGATCAGAGACTGATAGCGTTCGAAATCTTTACGCTTCAGGTAGTCCAGCAGTTTACGACGCTGGTTTACCATGCGGATCAGACCACGACGCGAGTGGTGATCCTGCTTGTTGGTTTTGAAGTGGTCCTGCAGGCCATTGATGTTGGCGCTCAGCAGTGCAACCTGTACTTCAGGGGAACCGGTATCGTTATCGCCGCGGCCGTATTCGTTGACGATTTCGGCTTTCGTTTCAGCGGTTAATGCCATCTGTCTCTCCAGTAAGCAATATGCCTAAAATTTAATGGGTGAGACCACGCATATTTGCAGTCTCAGGCGACTCTTTTCGACGTACTGTTTCCAGTACTATTTCAAGTGCTATTTCAAGTGCTATTTTCGCGTAAATCGTCACATCCTTGCAACGTTTCACCCGGACTCTTACGAGATAGCGACGGTACTTAACAGTCGCTTGGGCGCTACTTCCTGAGCACCTTTTACAACACCGAGGCCGATAAACGTCTCAGCATAATAAAGTCTTGCCAATGCATCGGGGGCCAGCGTACCAATACTCAAGTTGACCGATTGACCGTGGGCTAAGCGCCCGTAAGCCGTTTCGTCCACCTCAAGCGTCGGCAGGTGATCCACCAGCACATCAGCGGGCATTAATTCAGCCTCACGCGAGGCCTGATCGGCCAATGCTTCAAGCGCTTCGAGGGTCCACATCGCATCGCCCGTAAAAGGCCCGGTTTTGAGCCTGCGGAGCTGACTGATGTGAGCACCACACCCCAGCGCCAAACCGATATCTTCGGCCAGCGTACGGATGTAAGTTCCCTTGCTGCAGGTGACTTCAAGCTCGAAGGCTTCGCCGTCAAACGCAAGCAGGCGCGCATCATACACGCTTACCCGCCGCGCTGCACGCTCTACCTGCTTACCCTCACGGGCCAGCTCATAGAGTTTTTTGCCCTGATGCTTGAGCGCCGAATACATCGGCGGCACCTGATCGATCTCACCGCGAAAGCGCGCAATCGCGGCTTCGACATCATCCGCTGTTAACGACGGCACATCGCGGCGTTCAATCACCGTGCCTTCTGCATCACCGGTGTCGGTGATCACACCCAGCTCAACGCGGGTGCGATACATCTTGTCGGCTTCCAGCAGGTGCGCGGAGAACTTGGTGGCCTCGCCCAGGCAAATCGGCAATAAACCGGTTGCCATGGGGTCCAGCGTGCCGGTATGCCCGGCTTTTTGAGCCTCGAACAAACGACGCACACGCTGCAAGGCATGGTTGCTGGAAATACCCTTGGGCTTATCCAGCAGCAATACCCCATTGACCGGTAAACCGCGACGGCGACGGGCCATTAGCGCGTCTCCTCACCTTGATCAGAGTCACCCTCTTCATCCGCTTGACGAGCCCGGTCAGTCGATACGGCCTCTTCAATCAGGGAAGAGAGGTGCTGCCCACGCACCACGCTCTCATCGTAATGAAAACGCAGTTCAGGGACATGGCGTAGCTGAATACGTTTGGCAATCTGGCTTCTTAGAAATCCGGCGGCGCGCTTAAGCACCTGCAGATTCTCCTTGATACGCTCAGGCTCCTGCTCACCCAGCAGGGTGACATGGATATCGGCGTAGCCAAGATCACGGCTAACGGTCACGCCGCTCACCGTGATCATGCCCAAACGCGGGTCTTTCACTTCGCGTTGAATAAGTACCGCCAGCTCCTTTTGGAGCTGGTCGGCTACTCGGTCGGTACGCTTAAATTCGCGCATGGTTGTCTCCTCGCGGCCTTACAGGCTGCGCTCGACTCTGACTTGATCGAAGACTTCGATCTTGTCGCCGACCTGGACATCGTTGTAGTTCTTCACGCCGATGCCACACTCCATACCGTTACGTACATCTTGTACGTCGTCCTTGAAGCGGCGCAGCGATTCGAGCTCGCCTTCGTAGATGACCACGTTGTCACGCAGTACGCGGATGCGTTTGCTGCGGGACACGGAACCTTCGACGACCATACAACCCGCCACTGCACCGATCTTCGGCGCACGGAACACGTCGCGCACTTCGGCAACACCGACGATCTCTTCTTTCCACTCGGGTGCGAGCATACCGCTCATCGCCTGCTTGACCTCATCGATCAAGTGGTAAATGACGCTGTAGTAACGCAGATCCAGGCCTTCACGCTCAATAATCTCGCGAGCGGCGGCGTCAGCGCGGACGTTAAAGCCGACCACGATCGCCTCAGAGGCCAGCGCCAGGTTAGCGTCGGTACCGGTGATACCACCAACACCTGAAGAGACCACCGCCACTTGTACTTCATCAGTGGAGAGCTCTTCCAGAGCACCTTTAATCGCCTCCAGAGAGCCTTGTACGTCGGCTTTAAGAACGATATTAACCTTGGCCACTTCATCCTGGCCCATCTGGCTAAACATGTTCTCAAGCTTGGCTTTCTGCTGACGCGCCAGACGTACTTCGCGATACTTGCCTTGACGGAAGTTAGCCACTTCGCGGGCTTTCTTCTCATCAGCCACGACCATGAAGTCATCACCTGCATCCGGCGTACCGTCCAGGCCCTGAATCTCAACGGGCATGGCAGGACCGACGCTCTCAACCTGCAGGCCAAGTTCGTTGGTCAGCGCACGTACACGGCCGTAGTGCAGGCCAGCCAGAACGATATCGCCTTTCTGCAGCGTACCGTTTTGAACCAGCACGGTGGCAACGGGGCCACGACCTCGGTCAAGACGCGACTCAACGACAACGCCTTTACCTGGTGCCGACGGCACTGCTTTCAGCTCAAGCACTTCAGAAACCAGCTGAATCGCTTCCAGCAGCTCTTCAATACCGTCACCGGTCTTGGCGGAAACGTGTACAAACTGCGTATCACCGCCCCACTCTTCGGAAATCACGCCGTGCTGCGAGAGTTCGTTACGAATGCGGTCAAAATCAACACCCACCTTATCGATCTTGTTCACCGCAACGACCATGGGTACTTCAGCCGCTTTGGAGTGCTCAATCGCCTCGATGGTCTGGGGCATCACGCCGTCGTCAGCAGCGACCACCAGGATAACCACGTCGGTTGCCTTGGCACCACGAGCACGCATGGCGGTAAACGCCGCGTGACCAGGGGTATCCAGGAAGGTCACGCCACCGTGATTGTCTTCAACGTGATAGGCACCGATATGCTGGGTGATACCACCCGCTTCACCAGTGGCCACTTTGGCACGACGAATGTAATCAAGCAGCGAGGTTTTACCGTGGTCAACGTGACCCATAACGGTCACGACGGGAGAACGGGTGATCTCTTCGCCTTCATAGGAGATGCCTTCAAGCATTTCCGTTTCCAGCGCATCATCTTTCACCAGTTTGACCTTGTGGCCCATCTCTTCCACTACGATGGCCGCTGTATCCTGGTCAATCGTTTGGTTGATGGTCACGGCCGCGCCCATGTTAAACATGGCCTTGATGACCTCGTTGGCCTTGATCGACATTTTGTCGGCAAGCTCAGCCACGCTGATTGACTCAGGGATCGATACTTCACGTACGATCGGCTGAGTCGGCTTCTGAAAGCCGTGCTTACCATTGCCGCTCTGGCTTGGGCCACGGCGGCCGCCACGACGTTCGGCACGTTTTACTTTCTTCGCGCCACCGCCGCGCTTACGCTCTTCGCGATCACCACGGTCATCTTCAGCATCACGACCTTTTTTCTTCGCGACAGCTTTCTTGGGCGGTGCGGCACGACGGTCGGTACGGCCTTCTTTCGGCGGTGCCGGCGGCATATCATCTGTCGCTGGCGTATCGTCGATCTGAAGCTCGGGCACTTCAAGCTTAGGCTCAGCCGCAGCTTTTGCTTCGGCTTCTTTGCGCGCTGCGTCTTCCGCTGCTTTCGCTTTAGCGGCCGCTGCTTTCTCTTCAGCTTCACGTGCTTCACGTGCTTCGCGCGCTTTACGCTCGGCTTCAGCTTCGGCCATATCGCCCACTAGCTGGCGCGGACCTGAATGCTTGGGCTCAGCGACTTTCGGCTTATTCTCTTCAGCGCTTTTAACATACGTTTTTTTCTTACGTACTTGCACTTCAATCGTTTTACCGCGCTCGCCGGTATTGATGCGGCTACGTGTTTTGCGAGTCAGCGTGATCCGGTTTTTGCTCGGATCGGCTTCAGCAACACCACCATGGCTTTTCTGCAAAAAGCCAAGCAGTTTCTGCTTATCTTCCTCAGACACGGCATCGCCTTCAGAGGCGTGCTTCAAGCCAGCTTCTTTCATCTGTTCTAATAGGCGGGGCACATCACGGCCCACCTTTACTGCAAAATCTTTAACTGTCATATCTGACATAGTGACCCTCCTCAGCCCGTGACCTGTTTACTGTGTGTTCGAATCCGATGCGTTATCGTCTTCAAACCAGGGCGCACGGGCAGTCATGATCAGTGCCGCTGCGCGCGCTTCGTCCAACTCCTCGATATCGACCAGATCGTCGACAGACTGCTCGGCGAGATCTTCCATAGTGACAATGCCACGGCTAGCCAGAATGAAGGCCAGATGGCGCTCCATGCCGTCCATTTCCAGCAGATCTGCTGCTGGTTGGGCACCGTCTAGCGCTTCTTCCGAGGCAATCGCCATCGTCAGCAGCTCGTCTTTCGCACGTGCACGCAGCTCTTCAACCAGATCTTCATCGAACTCTTCGATCTCGAGCATTTCTTCAAGCGGCACGTAGGCAACTTCTTCCAGGGTGGTAAACCCTTCTTCGACCAGCAGGCGAGCTACGTCTTCGTCCACTTCCAGTTGCTGAACGAACGTGTCCACCAGACTGTCAATTTCCTGCTCGCGCTTGGATTCGGCTTCTTCTTCGGTCATCACGTTGATACGCCAGCCGGTAAGCTCTGACGCCAAGCGTACGTTTTGACCACTACGACCAATTGCCTGTGCCAGGTTATCTTGAGCAACCGCCACGTCCATTGCATGGGCGTCCTCGTCGACAAGGATAGACCCAACATCAGCGGGCGCCATGGCATTAATGACCAGCTGGGCGGGATTGTCGTCCCACAGCACGATATCGACACGCTCATTTTGCAGCTCAGACGAAACAGCCTGAACGCGTGAACCACGCATACCCACACACGCCCCTACCGGGTCGATGCGGCGATCATTCGTCTTAACGGCAATTTTGGCACGTGAGCCAGGGTCGCGCGCAGCCCCTTTAATCTCAATCAGCTGCTCAGCAATTTCAGGCACTTCGATTTTAAACAGCTCGATAATCAACGCTGGGTTAGTACGCGACAGCTGCAGCTGGGCACCCCGTGCATCCGGGTCAACTTTAACCAGCAGTGCGCGAACCCGCTCGTTCATGCGGTAACGCTCGCCGTGGATCATCTCATTGCGCGGCAAGAAGGCTTCAGCATTCTCGCCCAAATCAATAATCAGGCCGTCACGGGTGGTCTTTTTGACAATACCGGCCACCAGCTCGCCTTCACGGTCCGCGTATTGACGAACCACTTCAGCGCGCTCAGCTTCACGTACTTTTTGTACGATGACCTGCTTGGCGGTTTGGGCGGCAATGCGTCCAAACATCGCGTTTTCAATCTGCTTTTCGACAACGTCGCCAAGCTTCAAAGGCGGGTCGCGCTGCTCAGCGATGGTCTCTTTGATTTCGTAATCTGGCGTTTCGAATTCGTCATCTTCAACGACTGTCCAGTAGCGGAAGGTGTCGTATTCCCCTGTACGGCGGTCGATACGCACCCGCACATTGGCTTCTTCATTTTCAAAACGCTTGCGTGACGCACTCGCAAGAGCCGCTTCTACCGCCTCGAAGATGACATCACGGGGGACGCCTTTTTCGTTGGAGATCGCGTCAACGACCATTAAAATTTCTTTACTCATGCGTTTGCCTCGCCAGAAAACCTGTCCTTTTGTGCATCACCCCGGCAGCCTGCCGGCAGCGCCGCCACCCGGTTAATCGTCGAACTGCGGTACGATGTGCGCTGAATCAATGCTTTCAATCGGAAAGCAGAACTCCTCGCCATCCAGTTGTAGCAGTACTTCATCACCCTCGACACCTGCCAAGAGCCCCTGGTATTTGCGCCGTCCATCAAATGCCACGCGCAGCTTAAGTGCGACATGGTGGCCTTGATAGCGGGTAAATTGATCCAGGGTATATAAAGGGCGTGCCATACCGGGCGAAGAGACTTCCAGCCGGTACTCACCGGGAATGGGATCTTCCACGTCCATCACAGCACTGACTTGGCGACTAATATCAGCGCAATTTTCCACACTGACACCGCTTTCGCTTTCGATGTAAATCACCAACCGCGAATGCTTGCCTTGGGAAACATGGTCGACACCCCATAGCTCAAAGCCCATGGCGGCGACGACAGGTTCAATTAGCGCATGTAGCGCTGCGTGTTTAGTGGCCACAGACAAAGCTCCTATAGCCGTTGCATCAGGCACCTGGCCAGGAGTTATTAGAGAAGCCAGGAGGCTGATTGGCGTTACCCGGAATGTGTCTCCGGCAACTCGGACGATATCCGCTCTTGAGACACGCTTGTTAACAAAAAGCTTGCTAACAAAAAGCCCCTTCACAGGAAGGGGCTTTTCATAAGAAACCTGTAATACCAACCAGGAAACACAACGCAGGATTTACCTACTTGGCAGCTAACCCTTATCGACATTTCATTACCATGATCTGTCAGGCTAGTCGCCTATCTAACGTGTTACCAGGAAATGGTAGCGGGGACCGGATTTGAACCGATGACCTTCGGGTTATGAGCCCGACGAGCTACCAGACTGCTCCACCCCGCATCAATCTAGGTCGACGATAATAGACACTTGAACCACTTACGTCAAGAACTCTTTTCGTCTCAGGCGCTAAACCTGGGTTTCTTTATCAAAACGTTTTTTGACGAACGTTGTTTGATAAAGAGTCTGGGAAGCTGGCGAGCCAGCAAAACAGATGGTGCCGAAGGCGGGACTTGAACCCGCACGACCATACGGTCACTACCCCCTCAAGATAGCGTGTCTACCAATTCCACCACTTCGGCATCAGGGGAGGCTAACGAAAGCGACATCAAGCATTTACTCGCTGCTTTCCTCTAGCACTGGCGCGGTATTATCCACACTTGCAGGGCTATCGTCAAGCGTTGGAACGCTTTGCTGTTGCTCGATCAGGCGTGAATCAGGAATGCCCGCTTCCGGCGCCTGGCCTGCTTGCGTTGCAAAGTACGCTAGCGCCATAGAGGTTACGAAAAAACCTGCTGCCAGAACCGCAGTTGTACGCGATAAAAAGCTACCGCTACCGCGCGAGCCAAATACCGTTTGAGAGGCACCACCTCCAAACGCGGCACCAGCTTCGGCACCTTTACCCTGCTGAAGCAGGATCAATACAACCAGGGCGACCGCAATCACCACGTGGACCATAAGAATTGCAACTTGCATGGCGTTATCCTGCTGACTGACAAATGGCGTAGAAATCATCGGTTTTGAGCGAAGCACCGCCCACTAAACCGCCGTCGATATCCGGCTGGGCAAGTAGCTCAGCCGCATTTTTTGCGTTCATACTGCCGCCGTAGAGCAACCGCATCTGCTCAGCGAACGCTGTACTAAACTCTGCGAGGTAGGCGCGAATTCCGGCCATTACGTCCTGCGCCTGCTCGGGCGTTGCTGTCCGCCCAGTACCAATCGCCCATACGGGTTCATAGGCAATCACGACCGCTTGGCGCTGTTCGGGCGCTAAACGCGTCATCGCATAGCCTACCTGGCGCAATACCACATCCATGGTCTTTTCTGCATCACGCTCGGCAAGTGATTCACCCACACACAGAATGGGCGTCAGACCATTATCAAGCGCCGCCAATAAGCGATCAAACACCTGCTCATCGCTTTCACGGTACAGCTCGCGACGCTCGGAGTGACCCACCAGTACGTACGACACCTCGAACTCTTTGAGCATACGTCCGCTCACTTCACCCGTATGCGCACCAGACTCGACTGGATTGAGCGTCTGGGCGCCTAGCGTTAGCGGTGTATTGCGAAACGCCTGACGCGCCGCGTCCAGATATGGAAAGGGGGGAATAAGCACAACGTCCAAGGCTGCAGGTAACGAGACATCAGCAAACGCGCTGCCAAAATCATTTATCAGTGCAGCGGACCCGTTCATTTTCCAATTACCGGCAATTAATGGCGTACGCATGAACTCTCCTCACTCAAGGTGGAGCGAAATGGTATAGGAGCGGCCTTGACAAGACAACCGCTGACAAGCACAGCTGCCTTATTTGAGCAAGGCTTGAACACGATCAGCCAGCCCTTGAGTCAACTGTTCGACATTCAAGTGACCACAGCCTTCTACCATAACGCGTATCAATGGCTCAGTGCCGGAGGGCCGCAACAGCACTCGCCCCTGATCACCCAGCTGTTTTTCAACGTCAGCAACAGCATCCTGTAGCGTGCTTAATGCCATAACATCATGCGCCAAGGTTCCTGCGGGCAAGCGCACATTCACTAATGCCTGAGGGACTTTCTCAAACCCTTTCAGTAATTCAGGCAACGATGTTTGCTCACGGATCATCAATGCCAACACCTGTAGAGCAGCGACAATGCCGTCACCAGTGGTTTGCACATGACCGCATACAATATGTCCCGACGCTTCGCCACCCAACTCCCACTCGTTAGCAGCCATCATTTCCATGACAAAGCGATCGCCCACCTTGGCACGCTTAAAGGGGATACCCAGCTTTTCAAGCGCGACAGCAAGGCCAAAGTTACTCATTAAGGTGCCTACCACGCCACCTGCTAACAGGCCTCGCTCATGACGGTCACGGGCAATCAAATAGAGAATATCATCGCCATCAATTTCGCGGCCATCACTATCCACCAGCAGCACGCGGTCCCCATCACCATCAAATGCGATGCCTAAATCGGCCCCCCGGTGAATGACCGCAGCACGTAGCGCCGCAGGATGCGTAGAGCCTACTTGATGGTTAATATTCAAGCCGTCAGGTGACGCGCCGATAACGCTGACCTCAGCGCCTAGCTCGCGAAACACGTTTGGCGCAATGTGATAGGTCGCACCGTGGGAGCAATCCAGCACAACGTTTAGCCCATGCAGGCTTAAGCGGTCTGGCAGCGTCGATTTGCAAAACTCGATATAGCGACCGGCGGCATCACCGATCCGGGTTGCCTTGCCCAGCTGGGCCGCTTCAGCGGTCGTTAACGGCGCCTCCAGCATGGCTTCGATACGGTCTTCTGTCTCATCGGGGAGCTTTTTGCCCTCTGCCGAGAAAAACTTAATGCCGTTATCATCAAACGGATTATGTGATGCTGAAATCACGATCCCTGCATCGGCACGAAAAGTGCGGGTGAGATACGCAATACCCGGTGTCGGCATCGGGCCCAAAAGCGACACATCAACGCCTGCTGCCGAAAGCCCAGCCTCTAACGCCGACTCAAACATATAACCTGAAATACGCGTATCTTTACCAATCAACACCCGCGTCCGACCCTTTTCGCGGCGCAATACCTGGCCCGCTGCCCAACCAAGCTTGAGCATAAAATCGGCAGTGATAGGTGCTTGTCCAACCGTACCCCGAATCCCGTCGGTACCAAAATAGCGTCGTGTCATGAATGTTTTTCCTCGTTTAGCGGCATGTCGCACCCCTCCTGGAGTACCGCCCAGGCCATATTAACGGCATCGACCGTCGGCCCTACATCGTGCACGCGTAGAATTTTAGCGCCACGTTCAACGGCCATGGCAGACAGCGCAAGACCACCCGCCAAACGCTCTTCAACCGGACGCCCCAGCACTTTGCCAATCATGCTCTTACGCGACATTCCAACCAATAGCGGCAAACCAAGCGACTGCAGGGCACCCATATATTTTAGCAGGCGCAAATTGTGTTCAACCGTTTTACCAAACCCAAAGCCTGGATCAAGCAGCAAACGGCTGCGACGAAGACCAGCAGCCTCGCACTCCGCTACACGCTGCGCCAGATAATCAGCGACAGCCACTTCCACCGGTTGGTCATAAGAAGGTGAATGCTGCATATCCTGTGGCTCACCCTGGCGGTGCATTAAACAGACAGGAAGCCCGCTGCCAATGGCCGCCATTAAGGCATCTTCACGCTCAAGCGCACGCACGTCGTTAATCATTCCGGCGCCAAGCGCACTTGATTCGCGCATCACCAGCGAGCAGCTGGTATCGACCGACACCAACGCATCCAGCTCACGAACCAGCGCTTCAACAACCGGCGCGACCCGATCAAGCTCCTCTTGAGCACTTAGCGGCTCAGCCCCGGGGCGCGTCGACTCACCGCCCACATCAATAATCGCGGCACCTTCGGCAAGCATACGCTCGGCATGACGCAGCGCGTCATCCAGCGCTACGTGCCGACCACCATCAGAAAAAGAGTCGGGCGTAACATTTAAAATCCCCATAACGCGAGGAAAAGAGAGATCCAGCACATGGCGCCCGCAACGCATGTGCACATTATCATTCATTGCGGGTGATAAAGAGGGGTCAATTATTGATTTCATGCGGCTACCTATTAAAAAGAAGCACTGCTACTGCCTGAATAACAGCATAACAAAAAGGCGCCCCATATTGGGGCGCCTTTGCAGTGGCCGGAGCGTATCAGGAACCCGTTGAACCACCTAGCGGGTCAGAGGGGCGCCGGCGAGGCTTGTCATCATCCTCATCACCCTCGCCACCTGAAGCACTACCACCAGACGCATGATCAGTGGCGTTCGATGAATCGTTCTGCGCCGCCGGTACGTCATCGCTAACGGGCGTACCACCGCCAGGTGAATCACCATCGTTCCAGCCTTCCGGCGGACGCGGATCACGGCCTTCCATGATGTCTTTCAACTGGTCGGCATCGATGGTTTCGTACTTCATCAACGCTTCGGTCATGGCTTCCAGCTTATCGCGATTATCGGTCAGGATCTGACGCGCCTGCTCATAACAATCGTCAATAATCTTACGAATTTCTTTATCAAGACGCGTCGTTGTGTCACCCGACTTCATCTTGCTGCCGCCCTGACCTGGGCCACCGAGGAACTGATGTGACTCGTCTTCGTCGTACATGATCGGGCCCATCTCATCCGACAGCCCCCATTTCGCGACCATGTTATGAGCCAGTTCCGTAGCGCGCTTGATGTCATTAGAAGCACCGGTGGTGACACCGTTGGCTCCCAGTGTCATCTCTTCGGCGATACGACCACCGAACAGCGAACAAATTTGGCTAAGAATCTGCTGACGCGACAGGCTATAACGGTCTTCCTCGGGCAGGAACATGGTGACACCCAATGCCCGACCGCGCGGAATAATCGTTACCTTGTAGACCGGATCGTGCTCAGGCATCACCAGGCCAATAATCGCATGGCCCGATTCGTGATAAGCCGTATTCAGCTTCTCTTTATCGGTCATGACCATCGATTTGCGCTCAGCGCCCATCATGATCTTGTCTTTGGCAAGCTCCAGCTCTTCCATGCTGACCAGGCGCTTGTTACGGCGCGCGGCGAACAGCGCTGACTCATTCACCAGGTTAGCCAAATCGGCACCTGAGAAGCCTGGCGTTCCACGAGCAATAATCGACGGTTTAACGTCTTCAGCCAGCGGCACCTTACGCAGGTGAACGCCCAGAATATGCTCACGGCCACGGATATCCGGCAAGCCAACGGTCACCTGACGGTCAAAACGGCCCGGACGCAGAAGCGCTGGGTCAAGTACGTCCGGACGGTTGGTCGCGGCAATCACGATAACGCCTTCGTTGGCTTCAAAGCCGTCCATCTCAACCAGCAGTTGGTTAAGCGTCTGCTCACGCTCATCATTACCGCCGCCCATACCAGCACCGCGTGAACGACCTACCGCGTCAATCTCATCGATAAAGATAATACAGGGTGACTGCTTCTTGGCCTGTTCGAACATATCGCGCACCCGCGAGGCACCGACACCCACAAACATTTCAACGAAGTCGGAACCAGAAATCGAGAAGAACGGCACCTTGGCTTCACCGGAAATCGATTTTGCCAGCAGTGTTTTACCGGTTCCCGGTGGGCCCACCATCAACACACCACGAGGAATCGTACCGCCCAGGCGCTGAAATTTAGTCGGATCACGCAGGAAGTCGACGAGCTCTTCTACTTCCTCTTTCGCTTCATCACAGCCGGCTACGTCGGCAAAGGTAGTTTTGATCTGATCCTGAGAAAGCAGCTTGGCCTTGGACTTGCCAAAGCTCATCGGGCCGCCTTTACCGCCGCCAGCACCACCCTGCATCTGACGCATAAAGAACATAAAGATGGCCAGGATCAACAGAATCGGAAAGCTTGCGATCAGTAGGCGCGTCCAGATGCTTTGCTGCTCTGGCGCTTTACCCACAACCGTTACACTATTGCTTAGCAGGTCATCCATCAGCTTGGGATCTTCAGCCGCCGGACGAATCGTCTGGAACTGCGAACCGTCCGTACGCTCACCGTTAATGGTATAGCCATCAATGGTAACGCTACGAACCTGCTGATTTTGCACCTGCTCCACAAACTGGGAGTAGTTGGTGCTTTGGGGAGCACTTTCGGTACTAAAATTGTTGAACACTGTCAGTAGCACAGCCGCGATGACCAGCCACAGAATCAGGTTCTTCGCCATATCGTTCAAGGGGCTACCCTCATTACAAGAATCCGTCAGTTAAACGCCAATACTGAGACCTTACACCAGTACCTGGCGTTCAACCATTGCCAAAGCACTATTAACTTTGGGCCATCTGTATCACGCTTATCTCATGCGTATAATGTGACACACCTTGCGCCTGCCTGTCTGGCAATCGCGATGATAAATCTTTGCTATGCACAACCTGTCATTTTAGCCGCGAAACCCCTCCGCTAGAAAGTAGACTTCCCGCGAACGAGCCCGCGAGGCATCTGGCTTACGGATCACGACACGATCAAAACTGCCGCGCAATTCTTTAAGGTAGGCATCAAACCCTTCCCCCTGAAACACCTTGGCCAAAAAGCGGCCTTTGGGGGGCAGTGTCTCACGGGCGAGCTCTAGCGCCAGCTCTACAAGGTACATGGCCTGAGGCTGGTCAATCGCAGCCATACCACTCATATTGGGGGCCATGTCGGACATCACAAGGTCTACCTGACGATTTCCCAGCCGTTCAAGAATCGCATTAAGCACTGACTCTTCCGTAAAATCGCCTTGAATAAAGTCCACCCCTGCCAGCGCATCCATCTCCAGTATGTCAGAGGCGATCACCACGCCGTCCATACCGACTTTCTCAGCAGCGATCTGGCTCCAACCGCCAGGTGCCGCGCCCAGATCAATGATCGTCATGCCCGGGCGAAACAGCTTATCTTTTTCATCCAGCTCCAGCAGTTTATAGCTTGCGCGAGAGCGATAACCATCCTGCCAACTCTGTTTCACGTACTGGTCGTCAAAGTGCTCTTTCTTCCAGTTGTTGCTGGTTTTGCTCACTGAATGTTTACGGTTCGGGGGCTTTTGCTGCATATCAGAATCTAACACTGCAATAAGAGATAGGCGCGTTAACGCGATAGCTTTCACTTGGTGGCATTTCACCGTAAGATGGAACGTTAAGCGCTAACCGGGATACCGCAAGATACCATGAGCTTGTCACAGGCACAAAAGAAAGCATTTCGCAGCATTGGCCACCATTTGAACCCAGTGGTCACCGTTTCTGAAAACGGCGTCTCCGAAAATTTGCTCACAGAACTCAACCGCGCGCTCAACGATCACGAGCTTATCAAGGTGAAACTTGCCCTGCCTGAGCGTGACGACCGTGCGGCCATGCTAAACGAACTGGTCACCGGCAGCCGCGCCGAGGTCGTGCAAACGATTGGCAAAATGGCACTGCTTTATCGCAAAAACCCTAAAGCCAATCCGAAGCTCTCTAACGTTTCACGCTTCGAGGGTCACCACGGCCGCCACTAAAGCACCACTGACTGGTTGTTACAAAGAACGATAAAAAGCCCGCGACTCGGTTGATATCAACCTGATAAGCGGGCTTTTTTATGGGCGCCCATTAAGCTGGGCACCCACTAGCTCTATAGACCTAGCGCTTAGACATATTCAACGCTTTCGATCTCATACTCAACGTCGCCACCGGGTGTTTTCACCACGGCAACGTCGCCCTCTTCTTTACCGATCAGCGCACGTGCAATTGGGGACGTAACGGAAATACGGCCAGACTTAATATCTGCCTCATCTTCGCCCACAATGCGGTAGGTCACGCTGGCATCCGTATCCAGGTTGAGCAGAGAGACCGTGACACCAAAGATCACTTTCCCTGTATTAGGCAGCTTGGTGATATCAATCACCTGCGCTACCGAAAGCTTGCTCTCGATCTCCTGAATACGACCTTCGATAAACCCCTGTTGTTCACGGGCAGCGTGGTATTCGGCGTTCTCCTTAAGGTCGCCGTGCTCACGCGCTTCGGCAATCGATGCAATCACTCGTGGGCGCGCTTCGCCCTTAAGATGATTGAGTTCTTCGCGAAGGCTTTTTTCACCCGCAACCGTCATCGGGACCTTGTTCATTGACTTGCTCCTGCATGCAGATCCTGAAGGCGACGCACCGTAATCTCCCTACCGTACTCAAGTGCCATACAAACGGCATTAGCGCCCGCCAAGGTGGTTGCATAGGGCACCTTGCGCGCAAGAGCAGTACGGCGAATGACCGAAGAGTCATTAATAGCCTGACGACCTTCGGTAGTGTTCACGATGTAGGCGATTTCGTCGTTCTTAAGCAGATCGACGATATGGGGACGACCTTCATAGACTTTATTGACGTGCTCGACCGCAAGCCCAGCGGCTTCCAGTGCTTCGGCTGTGCCGCGTGTCGCGCATAGTGTGAAGCCTAATGTTAGCAGAGAACGAGCGACTTCGATAATCCCCGCCTTATCCGGCTCACGCACGGAAAGGAACGCCTTGCGATCACCCTCAAGCGCCGGAATCGCTTCGCCCGCGCCCAGCTGCGCCTTAAAGAACGCTTCTGCAAAGGTCTCGCCTGAACCCATCACTTCACCGGTAGACTTCATCTCCGGCGACAGAATCGGATCAACACCCTGGAACTTGTTGAACGGGAAAACCGCCTCTTTCACGCTATAGAAGTGCGGAATGATTTCGCGCTCAAAGCCCTGCTCTGCAAGTGTCGTGCCCGCCATGCAGCGTGCCGCAATCTGGGCAAGCGAAATACCAATGCATTTGGATACAAACGGCACGGTACGTGAAGCACGTGGGTTAACTTCAATCACGTAGATCTCGCCATCCTGCCAGGCAAGCTGCACGTTCATTAAGCCCTTCACGCCCAGCTCTACGGCCATCTGCTTGACCTGCTCGCGCATCTCATCCTGCACATCGGCGGGCAGCGAGTAGGGCGGCAGCGCGCAGGCGGAGTCACCGGAGTGAACGCCCGCTTGCTCTACGTGCTGCATGATACCGCCAATCACTACCTGCTGACCGTCTGATACCGCATCAATGTCGATCTCAATGGCAGCACTCAGGAAGTGGTCCAGCAGCACCGGCGAGTCATTGGAAACCTTGACCGCATTGGTCATGTAGTTCTCAAGCTCAGAGGCGTCATAGACGATCTCCATGGCCCGGCCGCCCAACACGTAGCTTGGGCGCACCACCAACGGGTAACCGATGATTTCCGCCTTGGCGAAGGCTTCTTCAAAGCTGCGCGCGGTGGCGTTAAGCGGCTGCTTCAGGCCGAGCTTTTCGATCATCACCTGGAAGCGCTCGCGGTCTTCGGCACGGTCGATGGCATCCGGCGTGGTGCCAATAATCGGCACACCAGCCGCTTCCAGCTCGCGGGCAAGTTTCAGCGGCGTTTGGCCACCGAATTGGACGATCACGCCGACCGGCTTCTCTTTGTCGGCAATTTCAAGCACGTCTTCAAGCGTTACCGGCTCGAAGTAGAGACGATCAGAGGTATCGTAATCGGTCGACACGGTTTCCGGGTTGCAGTTGACCATGATGGTTTCATAGCCGTCATCGCGCATGGCGAACGCAGCGTGAACACAGCAGTAGTCAAACTCGATGCCTTGACCAATACGGTTCGGCCCGCCACCCAGCACCATGATCTTCTGGCGATCAGATACGTCCGCTTCACACTCCTCTTCATACGTGGAATACATGTAGGCGGTATCAGAAGCGAACTCGGCGGCGCAAGTATCCACGCGCTTGTAGACCGGACGAATACCGGCGGCCTGACGCGTTTGGCGGAACTCTTTTTCGCTCACGCCCAACAGCTTGGCCAAGCGCGCATCGCCAAAGCCTTTGCGCTTGAGCTGATAGAGTTCGCGCGCAGAGAAATCGCTTAGCGAGCGCTTGGCAACGGCGGCTTCCGTCAGCACCAGGTCTTCCATCTGGGCCAGGAACCAGGGGTCGATATTAGTCAGCGCAAAGACGTCATCCACGCTCATGCCCGAACGCATGGCATCGGCAACATAGAAGATACGCTCAGCGCCTGCCGCCTGAAGTTCACCCTTGATCAGGGCCATATTTTCCGGGTTGAAATCGGTAATAATTGGGTCTAGGCCGTCGTTACCGGTTTCCAGGCCGCGCAGAGCTTTCTGCAAGGATTCCTGGAAGGTACGGCCAATCGCCATGACCTCGCCCACGGACTTCATCTGAGTGGTCAGGCGGTCGTTGGCCTGAGGGAACTTCTCGAAGGTGAAACGCGGGATCTTGGTGACGACGTAATCGATAGACGGCTCGAACGATGCCGGCGTGCGGCCACCGGTAATATCGTTTTGCAGCTCGTCCAGGGTGTAACCAATCGCCAGCTTGGCGGCAATTTTGGCAATCGGGAAGCCGGTTGCCTTGGACGCTAGCGCCGATGAGCGCGATACCCGTGGGTTCATCTCGATCACGACCAGGCGGCCGGTTTTCGGGTCCATACCGAACTGCACGTTGGAGCCACCGGTTTCTACGCCAATCTCACGTAGAACCGCAAGGCTCGCATCGCGCATGATCTGGTACTCTTTGTCCGTCAGCGTCTGTGCCGGAGCGACGGTAATCGAGTCGCCGGTATGCACGCCCATCGGGTCAAAGTTTTCAATCGCGCAGACAATGATGCAGTTGTCTTTTTTGTCGCGCACGACCTCCATTTCGTACTCTTTCCAACCCAGCAGCGACTCATCAATCAGCAGCTCGTGGTTATTGGAAAGCTCGAAACCGCGCGTACAGATCTCTTCAAACTCTTCCTTGTTGTACGCCACGCCGCCGCCGGAGCCGCCCATGGTATAGGAAGGCCGAATAATGGTCGGGAAGCCAAGCTCGGCTTGAATTTCCCACGCCTCATCCATGGTGTGCGCGACTTTCGCTTTCGGGCACTCAAGGCCAATACGCTTCATGGCTTGGTCAAACAGGTCACGGTCTTCGGCCATGTTGATGGCGTCGGCGTTGGCACCGATCATCTCCACGCCGTGCTTTTCCAACACGCCATGTTTTTCCAGATCCAGCGCACAGTTAAGCGCGGTTTGGCCACCCATGGTAGGCAGAATAGCATCAGGCTTTTCAGCCTCGATGATCTTCTCAACAGCCTGCCAGGTAATCGGCTCGATGTAGGTAGCATCCGCCATGGCCGGGTCGGTCATGATGGTGGCCGGGTTAGAGTTCACCAAAATAACCCGGTAACCCTCCTCGCGCAGCGCCTTACACGCCTGGGCGCCGGAGTAGTCGAATTCGCAGGCCTGGCCGATAACGATCGGGCCAGCGCCAATGATCAAAATACTGTTTAAGTCGGTACGCTTAGGCATAACGGTTCCCGCAAAAAATGGTGACGAAGAGCGACAAAAGCGGCATACAGTGATGAAGCAGAGCCTGCGTTAGCGGCGCGCCTGCATCATCGTGATGAAGCGATCAAACAGCGGCGCTACATCACGCGGGCCGGGGCTGGCTTCCGGGTGACCCTGAAAACTAAATGCGGGTCGGTCGGTGCGCTCAATACCCTGCAGCGTGCCGTCAAACAACGAACGATGGGTGGCGCGTAGATTGGCCGGAAGGCTCGTCTCATCTGCGGCAAAGCCATGGTTCTGGCTGGTGATCATTACAGCGCCCGTGTCCAAATCCTGAACCGGGTGGTTAGCACCGTGGTGACCATGATTCATTTTGACGGTTTTGGCACCCGAGGCGAGCGCGAGTAGCTGGTGGCCCAGGCAAATACCGAACACCGGCGTGTCCGTTTCAAGCACGTCCTGAATCGCCTTGATGGCGTAGTCACAGGGTTCGGGGTCGCCCGGGCCGTTGGCCAGGAAAACACCGTCCGGATTCATCGCCAGCACGTCAGCCGCGGGCGTTTGCGCGGGCACCACCGTCAGGCGGCAACCACGCGCAGCGAGCATGCGCAGGATGTTGAATTTCACGCCGTAGTCAAACGCTACAACATGGTAAGGGCGCTCGCCTTTCGTTGTATCCGCATAGCCTTCGCCCAGCGTCCACTCGCCTTCTGTCCACTCGTAAGCCTCTTTACAGGAGACCTCCTTGGCCAGGTCCATACCCTTCAGACCCGGAAAGGCCTTGGCGGCCGCCAAGGCACGCTCAACGGCATCATCACCTTGCGCATCTTCGCCTGCCAAAATCGCACCGTTCTGGGCGCCTTTATCGCGCAAAATGCGCGTCAGGCGGCGGGTATCAATATCAGCGATACCGACAACGTTTTGGCTTGCCAGATAGTCAGACAGCGTTTGTTCCGAGCGGAAACTGCTAGCCATCAAAGGCAAATCGCGGATCACCAAACCGGCGGCGGCAATGGACGCAGACTCAACGTCTTCAGCGTTAATACCAGTATTGCCGATATGGGGGTAAGTGAGCGTTACGATCTGGCGGGTATAGGAAGGGTCAGTCAGGATTTCTTGATAGCCGGTCATGGCTGTATTGAACACTACCTCACCGCTTGTTAATCCGTCCGCGCCAATGGCGATTCCATGAAAC
This sequence comes from Halomonas sp. TP35, assembly GCF_052375975.1. NCBI lineage: Bacteria > Pseudomonadati > Pseudomonadota > Gammaproteobacteria > Oceanospirillales > Halomonadaceae > Halomonas > Halomonas sp. TP35. Next base: position 43,807 of record NZ_JBQSUZ010000020.1, read on the forward strand.
ACGCTACCGTCTTCCAGGGCCAAAATCGCAGGTTTGCTCAATGCGGGGTTATTCAAGTCAAGGTCCTCCCATGCTGGTGGGAGCCTGTGGGCGCAGGCTCAGCGATACTGGCTGAAAGCATCCGCAGGATGCCCTCACCAGAATCGAGATTAATGTTTGAAGTCTGGTTTTTTAAACCCGGTGTTGAAACCCAGCTACCAAAACTTCAGTATCAAATGCTTAAAACTCGGGTCGTAAAAAAGCGGGACGAAGCCGATAAAGAAAAAATCGGTTTCATCCCGCTTGTTGTTCTGAGCATCTCAGGCTTGTGATGCTGGGTCTATATGCCAAAGGCAATACAGACAGTGTAACTAATCTCGCTGTAGCGAACCTGAGTAGGCAGTGGTGACCAACGCAACAAGCGCGCCGTCTGTTTCTCATGGGCCACCCGGCCAAAATTTATGGAATGTTACAGCATTTTTTGGCCCTTGACTACCTATAAAAACCCGCGACGTGTGGTGCGCTTATAAAGCGGGTTAAGTATCGATGAAATGCTTCTCACTAAAGCCCTAACACATCCTGCATGTCGTAACGGCCATGCTTTTGACCTGCGACCCAGCGCGCCGCACGTACAGCGCCTTTGGCAAACGTCATGCGGCTGGAAGCCTTGTGGGTAATTTCGATGCGCTCGCCTTCGGTGGCGAACATTACCGTGTGCTCGCCGACAATGTCGCCCGCGCGTACAGTGGCAAAGCCAATCTCTTTATCGGTACGCGGACCGCACTGGCCTACTCGCTCAAATACGCCGTGCTCTTTTAAGGTACGCCCGAGGCTATCGGCTACCACTTCGCCCATTTTAATCGCAGTGCCGGAGGGCGCATCCACCTTGTGGCGGTGATGCGACTCGATGATTTCGATATCGTAGCCTTCATCGCCTAACGCTTTAGCGGCGGTTTCCAGAAGTTTGAGCGTAAGGTTTACTCCAACGCTCATATTGGGCGCGAATACCATCGCAACCTTATCGCGGTAGCTATCCAACTGGGCGAGCTCATCATCACTCATGCCCGTGGTGCCAATCACCATGCGCTTATCGTGCTTGGCACAAAACGCCAGATTAGCCAGCGTCACCCGGGGAGCGGTAAAGTCGATCAGCACATCGAAGTCGTTAACGATTGCATCAAGGGAGTCGACTGCGCTAACACCGCGCTTGCCCACGCCCGCTAACTCACCAATATCCGCACCTGCCAACGAGCTGCCCGGCTCGACAATCCCACCGGCGAGCGTTGTGCCAGCATCCTGTTCAATAGCGCTTACCAGCGTACGGCCCATTCGGCCAGCCACGCCCACAATGGCAACTCGGGTCATGCGAACTCCTGCATTTTGCAATCAATTACGTCGAATCAAGCTGAATAGTAACCAGGCGGCGATTATAACAGACGCTTCAAGCAGTGCTGTGCTTGTGTTTCAGGCGGCCTGATTTTTCTGCCACTGGTTTTCAAACGCTGGCTTCTAAAAGCATGTCTTCCAAAACCGTTAATTCTGCCAAACGACAATCAGCTCCTCGTCTTTCGCCATGCGCACAAGGTGATTTTCCACCACGCCTTCCAACTGATCCAGATGCTCCTCTTCCAGGGCTTCGATAGACACCAGCAACTTGTCAGCTTCTGCGTGCAACAAGCAGGTGCCTTTGTCAGGAAATACAATCCTGCCCTCCTGCTGGCTGTGCTCAACCTCCAACTTATGCGCCCAGTGCTTGCAAAGCCGGTTAATGATGCGCTCGCCTGATGCAGTCGCAATTTCAGCACGTGATAAAGGCATAGAATTCTCCACTGGATAAAGGGTGTTACCTCTAGCTTATGGGTAACTGGGATAGCCGCCAAACAGTTAAATGCCTTGATAGCGCAACAGCGTGTTCAGCATCGCCTGAAAAATGTTCTCACCGTAACAGATGTCATCTCGACAGCTACACCGGATTCCATGATAATGCCCCACTATGAGAATGCGAATTATACCCAAAAACTTCATATTCGATGCTTTTCATGCGCTGACACCAGTTCCAGCCTGGCACACTGACAACCGACCCACCCACAAGTGATCAATACGCTTATGACGTCCTCTCTTTTAAAAACGCTGATAGGTATGGCAGCGGTTGTGAGCTGCACTACGGCAGCGGCAGACTCTGTTACCGTTACCGATGTTACCGGCCGCGAAGTCACGCTGGAGGCGCCCGCTGAGCGTGTTATCCTGGGTGAGGGTCGTCAGATCTACTTGCTCGGCCTACTGGAGCCAGAGGACCCGTTTGCGCATATCGTCGGCTGGCGCGAGGATTTTTCCCAAGCAGACCCTGATAACTACGCCCGCTACGCGGAACGCTTTCCTGAAATTGAAGCCCTGCCGACGTTTGGCGGCTTTAAAGACGGCACCTTCGACGTTGAGCAGGCCGCCTCGCTTAACCCTGACGTGGTCTTTATGAACCTTGAGGCCAAAGCGGCCACCGAAGATGCTGCCTATGATGACAAGCTTGCTCAATTGGGCATTCCGATCATCTACGTCGATTTTCGTGAAGACCCCATCGAGCACACCATTCCCTCCATGCGCATCATGGGCCAAGTCATGAACGACGAAGCGGCGGCTGAGGAGTTTATCGACTTCGCTGAGGCGCAGCTGGCACGGGTGACCGATGTCATTAACGAAGCGAACCCCGAGCGCCCCAGCGTCTTTATCGACCGCGCGGGCGGCTACTCGGATGAGTGCTGCATGAGCTTTGGCCCCGGTAACTTTGGCGAGTACGTGACACTGGCAGGCGGCACCAATATCGCCGACGGCATCATTCCCGGCAGTTTCGGCACGCTGAATCCTGAGCAGATCATTGCTGCAAACCCTGATCACGTTGTAGTGACCGGCGGCAATTGGGACGCCTACGTACCCGGCGGCGCCTGGGTAGGCGTAGGACCCGGCTCTGATATGCAAGCCGCTCACGCCAAGCTTGAAGCGCTGACCTCGCGTACCGCCATGACCGGCATCCAGGCGGTGGAAGATGGAAACTTCCACGCCATTTGGCACCAGTTCTACAACAGCCCCTACTACTTCGTGGCCATTCAGCAGCTCGCCAAATGGCTGCACCCAGCGCTGTTTGAAGATCTAGACCCTGAAGCCACCCTGCAGGAGCTTCACGACCGCTTCTTGCCTATTGATTACGAGCCGGGTTACTGGGTATCGCTCCATGACGACTGAGACTATCGCCGCCGACAGCTACTCACAGGGGCGCGCCTTCTACCGCACTCAGGTATTCCGCCGCCAGATGATTATTCTGGCGCTGGTGGTGGCGCTGCTGTTTAGTCTCTGCGTTGATTTGGCGCTGGGGCCAGCCCGCTATAGTCTGGGCGAAGTGGTCGCCGCTCTGCTGACGCCCCAAAGCGTCAGCCAGCAGGCACGCGTTATTCTCTGGGAAATCCGCATGCCGGTGGCGCTAATGGCCCTAGTGGTAGGCGCCAGCCTTTCGGTAGCCGGCGCGCAGATGCAAACCATCCTGAGCAACCCACTGGCCAGCCCCTTTACGCTGGGCATTTCCGCCGGAGCAAGCTTTGGCGCCGCCCTTGGGCTTGCCTTCGGCGTGGCGATTGTACCCGCCGCCATTGAGTTCGTGGTGCCGCTCAACGCCTTTATCATGGCCATGTTCACCGCATTTCTCATCCACGCGCTGAGCCTTAAACGCGGCGTGACGGTGGAAACCATCGTACTGCTCGGCATTGCCATGGTGTTTATCTTCAACTCACTAATGGCGCTGATCCAGTTTTTTGCAAGCCAGGAAGCCGTCTCGGCAGTGGTGTTCTGGACCATGGGCAGCTTAACCAAGGCGACGTGGCCCAAGTTCTGGATTGCACTGGGCATTCTTGCCGCCGTTATGCCGCTGCTTGCCCGTCACGGCTGGGCACTTACCGCCATGCGCCTGGGCGATGCCAAGGCCGAAAGCATGGGCGTTAACCCGCGTGCGCTGCGTCTGGAAGTGCTGGTGCTGGTATCGCTGCTTGCCGCAGTGGCCGTGGCATTTGTGGGCACTATCGGTTTTATCGGCCTGGTGGGGCCGCATATTGCACGCATCCTGCTCGGTGAAGATCAACGCTTCTTTCTGCCGGGTTCAGCACTTTGCGGTGCACTGATTCTTTCGGTGGGCTCGGTGATCTCCAAGATCATTATTCCAGGCACGATTATTCCCATCGGTATTATTACATCGCTGGTGGGCATTCCCTTCTTCCTGTTTCTGGTGCTCAACCACAAGAAGGCTTCATGGTAACCCTACAGCTAACCCGCGTTTCGGCCCGCTACGGGCGCCGCTCAATTCTGGAAGATATCACGACACCCTGCTTTCAAGGCGGTCAAGTGGTCGCCCTGCTAGGGCCTAACGCTGCCGGGAAATCGACGCTTTTCAGGCGTATTCTAGGCTTGCTGAAAGGCGAAGGTGACGTCGCTATACGCCATACGAGCGCCGAGCGCCCGGTGGCCTATATGCCTCAGGACACGGGCGCCAAAGCGGTGTTGACGGTTTATGAGTCGGTGCTGCTCGCACGCATGCAAGGGCGCAGCCTGAAAGTGCAGCCAGAGGATCTGGCCCAGGTGGACCGGGCACTTGAAGAGCTTAATATTACGGCACTTGGCGAGCGTGACATTGGCGATTTAAGCGGCGGCCAACGCCAGTTGGTCAGCGCGGCGCAGGCACTGGTACAAGAGCCCGAGATTCTGATGCTGGATGAACCTACTTCGGCGCTGGACCTTAACCGCCAGATCAACCTGCTAACGGTCTTACGCCGCTTGGCAGATGAACGCCAAATGCTGATTCTGGTGGCGCTTCACGACCTGGGCCATGCGCTGCGCTTTACCGATGCTTCCATGGTGCTTGAAAACGGTCGCCTGATCGCATGCGGCCCCACAGAAGAGGTCATTACTCCTGAGCTTTTGCGCCAGGTGTACAAGGTGGCGGCACGTATCGAGCCGTGCTCGAAAGGCCGCCCCCAGCTTATCGTCGAAGAAGCTGTCTAAACCGCCGCCCTTCCAGGGCGGCGAGCGCCACCCCACTGAGCATCAAGGGAAGCGCCAGCAAGAAATTACTCGATACCGGAATACCGAACAACACCCAGTCGGCCGCTACTGGCCAAATCAGCGCAATGTACTCAAACGGTGCAAGCCGCGATGCCTCGGCATAGCGAAGTGCCAGCGTCATGGCAATATGCGCCGCACCACCAAACAGCCCCGAGAGCACCAACAGCCAAAGGGCCTTTGTATCCAGCGCTGCCCACCCCAACGGCAGCGTGGCCAACCCCGCAAGCGCAGACACCAAAATAAAGTAAAAGGCGATAGAAGCTGCTGTTTCAGTACGTGAAATGCGCCTAACGGTAAGCAACGCCCCTGCCGTTAAAAGTGCGCTTAGCGCGCCCAACACATAGCCGGTCATCAGGCCACTTTCAGAGCTGGCATTAAGGCCAGGCAGTACCAGCACCGCCATACCGGCAAGCGCCAACAAAATGGCCCCAGCGCGATAAAACGAGAACCGCTCACCCAGCAACAGCACCCCGCCCACCGCCATAAACACCGGCGTTAGCTGAGCCAACAGCGTTGCCTCGGCAACGGGCAGCAGTGCGACCGCCGCAAACGAGGCAAACATTGCCGCCGCCCCCAACCCTGAACGCAGCGCATGGCCCAACGGACGACGCGTCGCCAGCCCCCCCGGGAACTCCCGGCGAATCATCAGAAAAACCATAATCGGCAACAGCGCAAACAACGAGCGGAAAAACACCGACTGCCCCACCGGCACTTCATCACTCACCGCTTTAATACATACCAGCATGCCGGTAAACAGCAGACCGGAAAGGATTCTGAGCCAAATGCCCAACGTGGGTTTGTCCTGCAAGCTATCCATTACGCTTTATGTTCCTTAAACGTCAAAAACCCCCGGCCTGGGCCGAGGGTCTGCGGAACCTAACATTGTACAATTACGTTAGGGCAGTCACACCAAAATCAGGGCTTCATCTCTTCAAAGAACTTCTTCACGCTGTCGAAGAAGCCGGTTTTCTTGGGTGAGTGGCTATTGCTGCCTTCCAGACTTTCCTGGAATTTACGCAGCAAATCGCGCTGCTCTTCACCCAGGTTGACCGGGGTTTCGATAACGACTTTGCAGAGCAGGTCGCCCGGCGCACCACCGCGTACTGGTTTGACACCTTTGCCGCGCAGACGGAAGAGTTTGCCGGTTTGCGTCTCCGGCGGAATCTTCAGCTTCACACGGCCATCCAGCGTGGGTACTTCAAGCTCGCCACCCAGCGCTGCATCGACGAAGTTGATCGGTACGTCGCAGTGCAGGTTTTTACCATCGCGCTGGAAGATATGGTGCGCTTTGATAGAAACCTGAACGTAAAGATCGCCCGCTGGGCCACCATTAACGCCGCTTTCGCCTTCGCCGTTCAGACGAATGCGATCACCGGTATCAACACCCGGCGGAATCTTCACAGAGAGCGTACGCGTTTCACGCACACGTCCTTCGCCGTTACATTTGTGGCACGGCACTTTGATGTGCTGGCCGCTACCGTGACAGGTTGGGCAGGTTTGCTGTACCGCGAAAAAGCCCTGCTGCATACGCACTTGGCCGTGGCCATGACACGTGGGGCAGGTTTCCTTGGAAGAGCCTGGCTCAGCGCCGTCACCATCACAGCGGTCACACTCAATGTGGCGTGGCACACGGATGTCGACAGTGGTACCAGCTACCGCACTCTCAAGGTCCAACTCCAGGTTGTAGCGAAGGTCGGAGCCACGTGCGGGCGCGTTAGGACCACGACGGCGGCCGCCGCCCCCGCCACCGAAAATATCACCAAACACATCGCCGAAGATGTCGCTAAAGTCACCCGCGCCACCGCCACCGAAACCGCCGCCGCCAAAGCCACCGCCTTGGCCATCAACACCGGCATGACCAAACTGGTCGTACGCCGCACGTTTTTCGCCATCGCTAAGCACTTCGTAAGCTTCTGACACTTCGCGGAATTTTTCCGAGGCAGTATCATCGTCCGGGTTTCGATCAGGGTGGAATTTTTGCGCCAGGCGGCGGTAGGCCTTTTTGATCTCTTTCTGATCGGCCCCTTTATCGACACCCAGGACTTCGTAATAATCGCGTTTGGACATGGGTCCTACGCCTCCTGGTTAACTATGCTCTTGATTAGGCGTCTTGACCGCGGAAACAGCAACGCGGGAGTCTCCTCCCGCGTTACCTTCTTCCTTGGTAGAAAGAGGATGTTACGACTGCTTTTTATCGTCGTTGACTTCTTCGTACTCGGCGTCAACCACGTCATCTTCCTGCTTGGTGCTAGCATCTTCAGCACCTTCACCCGCCTGCTGAGCAGCTTCCGCCTGTTCGGCGTACATCTTCTGCGCCAGCTGACCAGACGCTTCGGTCAGTGCATCCAGTTTCTTCTGGATGTTGTCCGTGTCGTCAGTCTTGACGGCTTCTTCCAGCTCGCTGATGGCGGTTTCGATAGCCTGTTTCTCATCATCCGTCGCTTTGTCGCCCGCTTCTTGCACGGTTTTGCGCGTTGCGTGGATCATGCCATCGGCTTGGTTACGCAGCTGTACCAACGCTTCGAATTTTTTATCTTCGTCAGCGTGGGCTTCAGCGTCGCGTACCATTTGATCGATCTCTTCATCCGTCAGACCGCTGGACGCTTTAATGACAATCGACTGCTCTTTACCGGTCGCTTTGTCTTTGGCAGAAACGTTCAGAATACCGTTGGCGTCCAGGTCAAACGCCACTTCGATCTGCGGAACACCGCGCGGAGCAGGCGGAATATCAGACAAGTCGAAACGACCGAGCGACTTGTTCTGAGTCACTTGCTTACGCTCACCTTGAACGACGTGAATGGTCACGGCCGTCTGGTTGTCATCCGCCGTGGAGAAGGTTTGCGTCTTCTTCGTCGGGATGGTGGTGTTCTTGTCGATTAACGGCGTCATCACGCCACCCATCGTTTCGATACCCAGAGTCAGCGGGGTAACGTCCAGCAGCAGTACGTCTTTCACGTCGCCGCCCAGAACGCCACCTTGAATCGCTGCACCTACGGCAACCGCTTCGTCAGGGTTAACGTCTTTACGCGCTTCTTTACCGAAGAAATCAGCGGCTTTCTTCTGCACCATCGGCATACGTGTCTGGCCACCGACCAGGATCACCTCGTCGATTTCAGACGCAGACAGACCCGCATCTTTCAGCGCCATTTTGCAGGGCTCAAGTGAACGCTGAACCAGCTCTTCTACCAGCGATTCCAGCTTGGCACGAGTCACCTTAACGTTAAGGTGTTTCGGGCCAGTGTTGTCAGCCGTGATATAGGGCAGGTTAACGTCGGTCTGCTGGGCGCTTGAAAGTTCAATTTTGGCTTTTTCAGCGGCTTCTTTCAGACGCTGCATGGCCAGGTTGTCACCCGACAGATCAATACCGCTGTCAGACTTGAACTGGTCAACCAGGTAGTTGATCAGCGCCAAGTCAAAATCTTCGCCGCCCAGGAAGGTGTCGCCGTTGGTGGCGAGTACTTCAAACTGGGTTTCGCCTTCAACGTCGGCAATTTCGATGATCGAGATATCGAACGTACCGCCACCCAAGTCATAAACGGCGATGGTTTTGTCACCGCGTGACTTGTCCATACCGTAGGCGAGTGCTGCTGCGGTCGGCTCGTTGATAATACGCTTAACGTCCAGCCCCGCGATGCGGCCTGCATCCTTAGTGGCCTGACGCTGGCTGTCGTTGAAGTAAGCCGGTACGGTGATGACCGCTTCCGTTACCGCTTCGCCGAGGTAATCTTCGGCGGTTTTCTTCATTTTCTTCAGCACTTCCGCACTTACTTGCGGCGGCGCCATTTTTTTACCTTTTACTTCTACCCACGCATCGCCGTTGTCAGCTTCAGCGATCTTGTAGGGCACCATCTTGATGTCTTTTTGAACAACGTCGTCTTTAAAGCGACGGCCGATCAGACGCTTGATGGCGTAAAGCGTGTTTTCCGGGTTGGTAACGGCTTGGCGCTTGGCTGCCTGGCCTACCAGGGTTTCGCCGTCATCGGTGTAAGCGATGATCGAAGGCGTGGTACGGCCACCTTCAGCATTTTCGATAACTTTAGCACTGTCGCCATCAAGTACTGCCACACAAGAGTTGGTAGTACCCAGGTCAATACCAATAATGCGTCCCATAGCAAAAACCTCGAATTCAGTTGTATCAATACTTAAAACGTGTGCGGGATTTCCCGCGTGGTTGGCCTTTATCTGGGGGCCGCCAGTGACTTTTCAAGGGTTTTTTTACACTTTGCGTCACTAATCGGCTTAATTTGCCTTCTGACTGACCACAACCATCGCTGGGCGAACCAAACGCCCATTGAGCAGGTAACCTTTCTGCATCACTTCCATTACGGTATTGGGTTCAAGCTCGGGGTTCGGCACCATCGCCATGGCTTCGTGCACTTGGGGGTCAAAGGGCTCGCCTTGGGGCTCAATGCTTTCAACACCAAATTTATTGAGCACCCCCAGCTGCATATTGAGCGTCATGGAAACGCCCTCGCGGTGCGCCTCAGAGGCGCCGTCCTGCATGGATTCAAGCGCTTTTTCCAGGCTATCCACCACAGGCAGCAGCTCTTTTACAAATTTTTCCAAGGCAAACTTACGTGCCTTGTCCGCTTCCTGCTCGGCACGGCGGCGAACATTCTGAGCTTCAGCGGCAGCGCGCAACGCCTGGTCCTTGGCTTCTGCCAGGTTTTGCTCCAGCTCATTTACCTGAGCGGCTAGTACGTCGGCCTCGGGGTCGGCGAAGCTGCCTTCAAGCGGCGCTTCGTCGTTAATCAGGCCTTCCAGCTCCCCATCAATCAAGCGCTCTTCAGACTCCTGGTCCCTCATATCGGCTTCCCGCTCTTGGCGAGCGAGTTCGTCATCTAATGGAGTTTGCGGTTCTTTTGCCATGCCATGCTCCTCAAAAGGGGTTCGGGCTTTATCTGCCCAACACTGCTCATAAAAAATAATCAATAAATCAGTTTTAAAACAGCCCTAAACACGTATAGAGGCTATATGGGGGCCATAAAAGCCATCTCAAGAGGAGCATTGAAGTCAGTTATCGACTACTGTATAAAACAACATTTATTGGATAAGTATCCAGCTTCTGTGTCGCACCGCCTCAGGAGGCATCATGCTTACTCAGCTAGCGATTCAAGATTACGCGATTGTCGACCGCCTTGAGCTTGACCTAACCCACGGCATGACGGCCATCACGGGGGAAACAGGTGCAGGCAAATCCATTCTTCTAGGCGCGCTGGGCCTGTGCCTTGGTGAGCGTGCCGATGCTGGCAGCGTACGCCACGGCTGCGAGCGCACCGATCTATCAGCGCGTTTCGACATTCAACACCTGCCCGCCGCCGTCGAGTGGCTCACAGCCCGCGAGCTCCCCACCGACGAATGCCTGCTGCGCCGTGTAGTGACCGCCAGTGGGCGTTCAAAAGCGTGGATTAACGGCCAACCAGCGACCATCACGGACTTAAAATCGCTTGGCGAGCAGCTCATTCAAATTCATGGCCAGCATGCTCATCAAGCGTTAATGCGTGAAGAGGTGCACCTGGCCCTGCTGGATGATTATGCCGGGCTACGGGAGGCTCGCCAGCAACTGGCAGAAACCTTCCACGAATGGCGCAATGCGCGACGACGGCTTAAAAAGCTCAGTGAAGAAGGTAGTGAAGTAGAAGCCAAGCGCCAACTGCTGCGCTACCAGGTTGAAGAGCTGGACCAGCTTGGCCTGGGTGAAGGCGAACTACAGACGCTTGAAGAAGAGCAACTGACCCTTGCGCATGCCGAAGAGACGCTGCGTGAAACCCAGTTGGCTGCCGACTGCTGCGCCAGCGATGAAGGCGGCGCGCTGTCGCTTCTTAATCAAGCTTATGCACACTTAAGCGCCCTGCCGGGCAGCGATAAGGGCACGCTTGCTAATACGCTCGCCATGCTCAGCGATGCGCGCATTCAGGTGGAAGAGGCCGCAAGCGAGTTGCAGCACTTTGCCAGCAGCACCGAGCTCGACCCAGAGCGCCTGATGTGGGTGGAAGAACGCTTGACTGACATACACCGCATTGCGCGCAAGCATCACGTCGCACCTGAAGAAATTTGTGCCCTGCATAGCACCCTTCAACGTGAAGTGGCTCAGCTTGAAGCCAGCGATGAGGACCTTGAAGCACTGAGTGGACAGGTCGCCGAGTACCGTGAGCGCTACCGCAGCGGAGCCAAGAAAATCAGCGATACCCGTCAAAAAGCTGCCCTACGGCTGGGTAAAGAAGTTCAGCAGCAGTTGGCCTTTCTGGCCATGGGGAAGGCACGTTTTGAAGTGGCCGTTGCTTCGCGTGAAACACCCACGCCTGAAGGATTGGATAGCGTACAGTTTTTAATCAGCGCTAACCCAGGCCAGCCTGCTCGCCCGCTCGCCAAAGTTGCCTCCGGGGGTGAGCTTTCGCGTATCAGCCTGGCGATTCAGGTGGTGGCCGCCTCGCATTCGACGATCCCAAGCCTGGTGTTTGACGAGGTGGATGTGGGTATTTCAGGCGCCACGGCGGAAATTGTCGGCCAGTTATTGCGCAAGTTAGGACAGAACGGCCAGGTAATGACCGTGACGCACCTGCCCCAGGTGGCCGCACAGGCGCATCAGCACCTGCATATTGAAAAGCGTGCCAAGCGAGATTCTACGCGTACCTATATGGCCTTGCTGGACGAGCGGGGGCGCATCAGCGAGCTTGCACGCATGCTGGGCGGGGTCACGCTCTCTGACCAAACACTGGCTCATGCCCAAGAAATGCTGCATGCCAGCCAGCGCCTGCCTCATTAAGAGCTTTATCAAATCACGCTTTCATTAACGGCACGCAAAATACCCCCATGCTGCTCCCTGTAACAAGGAGCGGCATGGGGGTTTCGTCGCGGCCAAAACAGGTTTGCGGGAAACCCTATTTTTTATTGATCGACACGTTAACCTGGCGCGTTACGTCCGACCCACGAGGGCGCACGTAAAGTACCAGAGCGTGATCGACAAGCTCGTAGCCGTGCTCTTCTGCAATTTCTTGCTGGCGTCGTTCAATGATGTCATCAAGAAACTCGATGATTTCACCACTTTCCAAACACACCATATGGTCGTGATGGTCTTCTTGCGTCATCTCAAAGACAGCGTGGCCACCGTCAAAATTATGACGAATTACCAAACCTGCTGATTCAAATTGCGTCAGCACGCGGTAAACGGTTGCCAAGCCAACATCCTCGCCCGCATCAATCAGTGTTTTATACACTTCTTCTGCGCTAAGGTGGTGTTGACCCGAAGCATTTTCGAGAATCTGAAGGATCTTGACGCGCGGCAGGGTCACTTTCAGCCCGGCTTTGCGCAGTTCATGGTTCTGATCGGCCATGGTTGCTCTTCGCAGTAACAGGTTAGGTCGGGTATGATCGACCGAAACCACGATAGTGAAGAACAGGTCCAAATGCAAAAATTGACTCGCATCATTACACTTTCCGTTGCCCTTACTGTTGTAAGTGGCTGTAGTTACGTCGGTGTTTACAAACGTGACATCCCACAAGGCAACCTGGTAACCGAAGAAATGGTTAGCCAGCTTCAGCCGGGCATGACGCAGGAGCAGGTCACCTACGTTATGGGCCGCCCTTTGTTGGAAGCCCCGTTTGATTCAAACCAGTGGGATTACGTCTATCGATTGGACGAAGCGTACGGTGGCGTTGTACAGCGACGCGTCACACTTACTTTTGACCCGATGGGCCGCTTAGCCAACGTTCAGCAGCAGGGCGATTTTTCCACCGATCTTCCGCTAAGCACCGACTCCAGTCTGGGGCCTGCCGTTGAAGGCGCTGACCCGCTGAATACGCTTCCTCAGGAGAATATAAGCACGCAAACACCGGAGACAGCACCCGCACCTCAGCCCGTATTGCGCGCTGAGTAACAACATTACTGGCCGCTTGCTTGGCGTTTGGCACGTTCCAGGCGGGCGGCTTTAGGGTCGATCTCAAGCGGGCGATATACTTCGACACGATCACCGGTGCGCAATGTGTGCGTCTCGGGGTTGCGTAGCGCTTTGCCAAAAATACCCAGCGGCGCCTTGTTGAACGTGTCTTCGGGCAATTCCGGAAACAGTTGAGGCAGGTTAGCAAGCGCTACCGCCTGCCGGGCAGTGGTGCCCTCAGGCACCTCCAGCGCCACTAGGCGCTGTTTGGCAGGCAATGCGAAGGCGACCTCTACCTGAAGGCGATCACCGCCCATACAGCTCGTCAGCGCGCTTAGTGAAAGCGTCTACCAATTGACCGGCTATTTGCTGGAACAATCGACCAAAGGCCATGCTGAGCAGGCGACTGGCAAACTCAAACTCCATTTCCAGACTCACCTTGCAAGCATCATCTCCCATCGGAGTGAACCGCCAGTGGCCTTTCAAGCGCTTAAATGGCCCTTTTACCAGCGACATCTCGATTTGCTCGGGGGCAAACAGGTCGTTACGTGTAGTGATCGTTTGCTCTATCCCCGCACGGCCCAGCGTCATTTCCCCAATTAAATGGGTGGCGTCGCGCTCTACCAGACGCGCCTGACGACAGCCTGGTAAAAACTCGGGGTAGTGTTCGAAATCGTTGACCAGATCGAACATTTGCTGGGGGGTGTGCCGCACCAGGGCGGAACGATTGACGGTTGGCATTGACCTCTCCGCTGACTTCACAGTGCCCAAAGCGTATCATGGGAAACATTTATTCAGACCTTGAATGGTATCACGCCTCCCCATATAACGAAGGGGGTGCCACCGACAGATTATAGATGAGGTTTCATGGCCACTAAGAAAGGTAACAGCAAGGGCCCCGGCAGCAGCGTTATTGCCCAGAACAAGAAGGCAAGATTCGAATACCATATCGATGAGACCTTTGAAGCGGGTTTGGCACTCGCCGGCTGGGAAGTCAAAAGCCTGCGAGCGGGTAAAGCTCAGCTTACCGACACCTACATTCTGGTGCGTAACGGCGAGGCCTTCCTGCTTGGCAGCCATATCATGCCGCTTAATACAGCAAGCACTCATGAAATTGCCGACCCTACGCGCACGCGCAAACTACTGCTGCATCGTAAAGAAATCGCCAAAATCTTTTCGATTACCCAAGACAAGGGCCACACCTGCGTACCGCTCAAGCTCTATTGGAAACGCAATAAAGTGAAGTGCGAATTGGCGTTGGTGACCGGTAAACAGCTACATGACAAGCGGGCGACAGAAAAAGATCGTGACTGGAGCCGTCAAAAAGGACGAATTATGCGGGAACATAACAAGGCTTAACTGGTCAATCAGGTGTGAGCACGTTAGAATGCTCATCTGAAAGAAGGGGGCGACATGGTTTCGACGCCGGTGACAACCCTTGCGGTGCATGCCGAGAGCGTGATGTATCTCGTAAATCCCACATCACGAAAAAATAGTCGCAAATGACGAAAACTACGCTCAAGGCGCGCTAGCAGCTTAAACTGTTAGCTTCTTGTCTGGCCCCAAGGTGATGTGCCTATTCATCATTGAGGGGATACGAGCTAAAGCTGATAGGACCGCGTTTGGTGGTGTCTTCTCGCCAAGCGTTAAACTTTAGAAGGCTCGCGTTGCTGAATCCTGATCGTCGGAGTCAGTGGCGTTAAAACAAATGACGAAATCTAAGCATGTAGAGCCAATAGGCGCGTGCTGGCGGACGCGGGTTCAATTCCCGCCGCCTCCACCAGACACCCCTACAAATCAAGCACCTAGCGGTGCTTTTTTTGTTTCTATATACGACCTAGCGGGAACACAAAACAACATACGAATTATAGAGTTACCCTCATCCTTGAGCTGCTCAACCTTATACCCCGCTAATCTGAAAAAAGCGGCGCAGCATCGCGCCGCTATTCTATCCGCTATCGATTCCGACAAGTTTGACTACCAGGTCACCTTCACCTCGCAGCAAAAATGCCCGCAAGTTTATGCGACAGGACCGCCTCGACAATTACCTGCGCACTTGGCTTGCCGCCAAACAGCCCACGATCAAAGCCAGCACCCATAAGGACTACCGCAAGATCATCAATGGGCAATTGATTCCCCAGTTTGGCCACATGATGCTGGCAGAGATCAAGCGTGGCCACGTCCGCGATTGGGCGGCCACCCTCACCTGCAGTAACAAACGCATATCAAACATCATCAGCCCGCTACGCGCCGCGCTGGACGACGCCATGCACGATGAGTTGATCACCAGCAATCCGCTCGCTGGTTGGCACTACCGCAAAATCGATTCTCCAAAGGAAGTGGATGATATCGATCCGTTCACCGCTGAAGAGCAAGCCGCGATCCTGACCGCCCTGCCAAGCGACGGTGTACCACTGATTCAGTTCGCGCTATGGTCAGGGCTACGCACGTCAGAATTGGTAGCGCTTGAGTGGGGTGATATCGACTGGCGGCAAAAGCGCTGCCGGATTACCCGGGCAATCACCCAGGCAGGAAAGGGAGAAGCAGAAACGACCAAGACCACTGCGGGCACCCGTACGATCGACCTGCTACCGCGTGCGCTGGACGCTCTCAAAAAACAAAAGGCACTCAGCTTTCTACACCCCAGCGGCCGCGTATTTATTAACCCACGTACTGGCAATCCATGGATTGGTGATCAGGCAATACGTAAAACGCTGTGGGCCCACGCCTTGAAGCGCGCTGGCGTCCGGTACCGACGGCCTTACCAGACGCGGCACACCTACGCATCAATGATGGTCAGCGCTGGCGAGCCGCTGGCGTGGGTATCAAAGCAGATGGGGCATACTAGCGTGGTGACTACGGCTAGGATTTATTCGGGGTGGATACCGACTACGAATAGCCAGGCTGGAATGTTGGCTAATCATTTATATGCAATAAAATAACAAGCTTAACTAAATAAGAAATTTAAGACATGCAACATTTTTTGTATTTCTTACCGGAGCCGCAAGGGCACATGCCATTTCTTCTGTAGATTTTATCTTTGTTCCTATAAGGCTTATTCCCAAGCGTTCCAAATACTGAATTATCAGTATACCTATTAACACTTTTCAGAATACCGACTTCTTCATACAACTCAGCGGCTAACTTACACTCTTCTAGAGACAGTGATCGATTATAATCATAAGCTACAACATCTTCAGAACGCCGCTCCTCATTTAAGTAGTCGTTAGCAATAACAACAATATTTTTTAACTCAGGGTAAAGATATTTTGCCACCAAAGAATATGAATGATTATAACCTAAGCGCTCTAACCTATAATCTTTATCGGATCGAGATTTATTCCTTGGGAAAACTAAAAATATATAAAATAGGTCTTTATCTTGTACAGACTTCATCAACCTTGCACTTCTTCTATTTTCCGGAACTTCACGGATTTTCTCAACCAGAGCAGATGAAAGATAATAACGGGAAGTCCTACATTCCGCTGCCAAAAACCTTATAGCTTTCTCATGTAAACTAAAAGGCTGATCTTCTGCAAGGCCAACTTTCCCAGTTAAAACATGCTTAGAAAAATCTTGAATCAAAGAATCCCAAAAGCTACTATTTTTACGTAGGAAATTTCTTTCTTCAAACCCACCCTCATATTTATATTCCCTCCATAGGCCTTCATCTAGAAAGAAACCTTCATTACTTAAAAGATTTGGACCATTGATACTCCCTATTAAAGAATTGTTTTCACTTTGCTCCCTATAATAGTAAGCCAGTATCTCCTCTTCACCACTAGCACCAATCAAAATCTTTTTCTTTATGGCTTTCTCTTTTTCTGAAAGATAGTTTACAAAATCGTAAATAGTATCAAGCTCACTCAAAAGCAAGTCTAATGACTCTTCATCCAGAACATGTATATAACTTTTTTCAGGGTATAACCAGCCAATACGAAAAGGTTCTTCTAAGCACTTTTTATGATCAAATTCATACCACTGATAGAAAGAGGATGATGATTTATTGCCAAAGTATTT